>JANNPX010000016.1:0-2590 GCA_031400455.1 Chloroflexota bacterium
ACAGCGCCATCAGCTCCGTGGCGCTGGCCCGGGCCGTGGCTCTGGCGCCGCCGCGCTGTCGGGCCTCGCGCAGCAACTCGTCGAACACGGCGGCCATGGGCGCGCCGTGACGTTTGCGCACGTCGCGCGGCAGCACACGCAAGGCCAGGCGGTAAAGGCGCGACCACATGGCGAGTCAGGCATTCTTTGGCGTGAGCCGTTTCTGGCGCGCCATCTTCACCGCGCGTTCGAGCCGCGCGGACTCGAGCCGGGCGACGTCGAGTCCCGCCGGCTCAATCCGGTAGTAGCGCCGCCGCGGGTCGTCATCGCTGGGGCGCGCCTCGAGTTCGTCGATCAGGCCGGCGTCGAGCAGCCGCTTGATGGCGGCGTAGAGCGTGCTCGCTGTCAACGACACCTCGCCCGCGGTCCGCTGGCGGATGTCCTGGATGATGGCGTAGCCGTGCAGATCGCAATCGCTCAGCGAGAGCAGGATCTGGAACACGGGCACCGTGAGCGGCAGGTGCTGTTGGGGCAGCCGTCGGCGGGGGAAATCGGGCATCTCTATCTACCGCGTAACGGTATACCACATCACGGTAGATGAGGGCAAGCCGCGCTTACCCCTCGATGAATGGCCGAGCCACATCTTTAGCCTTCTCTGGCCCTGGCGGTCTGACGCTTTAAGGGGTTGTGGCGTATGGTTGCGAAGTTCACGGCCGTGGCGCTCGTGGCGTTCGGCCTGGCGGCCGCAGGCGGGCCGGCGATTCCGGAAACGGCCGCGAGCGCGGAACACATGCGGCCGAATCACGTCGCGCTCGTGGGCTGTGACGTAGCTGTCCGTCGGCCCTTGTCCGCGTAGACGGTGAAGTGGTCGAACCCAGAAGCCGGCACACGGCTTCGAGCTGACGCTCGCGGTCGGTGATCGATCGACGTTCGCGCGCGCGCTCATTGTCGAGCAATCCGACGACGTAAGGATCTAGACGCGGCGAGCGTTGTTTATGAGTTAGCGGCAGGAGCCGTCACGCCGGAGGTGTGTTTGGCGGAGGGCGGGATTCGGACTGCGTCCACGTGTTGAAAACAAAAGGCTTACGGGCTTTCCGCTTCCTCCCGATCCGCCAGAACCGCTCGAAAGCCGAGATGGACGCACGTATTACGCACGCGGCGCCATATACACGTTGTATATGGCATACTGGCTTCGAGAGGTGCTCAAGATGTTACGAACCGCGAAGGTCTTCATGACCAACCGCAGCCAGGCGGTGCGGCTGCCGAAGGCATTCCAGTTCGCCACCGACGAGGTCCTGATCCGCAAGGTCGGCGACGACGTCATCCTCTCCCCTCGTCCGCGCGACTGGAAGACGTATCTCACGTCCGCGCCCGTGGCATCGGCGACCTTCATGGCCGATGTCGATGATCTGCCCGTGCAGGAACGAGAGCTCTGATGCCCCGCTTCATGCTGGACACGGACACGTGCTCCTACATCTTGAAGCGCTCGCATCCGCTGGTGCTGAAACGGCTGCAGACGTTGTCGGTCGATGACGTCTGCATGTCCGTGGTCACGAAGGCGGAGTTGCTCTACGGTGTCGAGTTGTCGCCACGCAGAGCGCACGACGCTGCGGCTCTGGCAGCATTTCTCCCGTACGTCGAGGCGGTGGATCTCGACGAGGGCGCCGCGCTCCACTACGCGGAGATCAGGGCGGACCTGAAGCGCCGGGGCGTAATGATTGGCGCCAACGACCTGTTCATCGCCGCGCACGCGAGAGCTCTGGGGCTCTCGCTGGTCACGAACAACACGGCAGAGTTCGAGCGGGTGCGCGACTTGAACCTCGAGAACTGGACGCTGTCGGCGCGGTGTTCACGCTGAACACTCTGTCGAAGAGCGTCGCAAGATTCCCGGCCCAGCTGGCGTCTTTGTGGGTATGCGGCAGGAGCCGTCACGCCGGAGGTGTGTTTGGCGGAGAGGGTGGGATTCGAACTCTTCCAGCTTCTTTAGAATCTGTAAGTTACAGAAACCACGTTGCCGCAGATGCCATGAATGCCGTCGTTGCCGTCGGGCATTGCCCGCCATTGCCCGCTGGCAGTCCGCACCGTCCGTCCGTGTCGCATGCCATTCGTCAGGGCCATCGTTGCGCTCCATGGAGGATGCGAACGACGTGGACGACGTCGTCGCGCACGGCGTAGACGACGATCCATGGCAAGGGCGAAAGCACCAGTTCCCGTGTGCCAGCCTTCTTCCCCCGCCGCCCGCGATGCGGGAACGACAACAGCGTCTCGGGCGCCTCGTAGATTGAACGAATCAGGCGCGGCGCGCGATCTGGCGTATGGCTGAACAGGTAGTCGGCGATGCGTTCCAGATCGGTTGCCGCCGCCTCCGTCCAGCGCAGGTGCATCAGCGTCGGGGGTCGTGCTCGGCCAGCTTCTTCGCCATCCGCTCACCCACCGCGTCGTGGGTCAGCGTCTGGCCGCCATCGACCTGGGCCAGACCGGTCTCGACCTCGCGAAGGAACCAGTCGTCGAAGTCCACCGCGCGCTCGAGCGCCTCGCGGGCGAGCGCCTCGACCGACACGCCTCGGCGGCTCGCCGCTGCGGCGAGCTTGCCCTCGAGTTCAAGCGGAAG
>JANNPX010000022.1:0-74603 GCA_031400455.1 Chloroflexota bacterium
GCGCGCACGACACGGCGCGCCTTCTCGTCAATGTAGATTGGGTAGAATTGCCCCCAGCGCTGATGTCGGTAGCTCGACTCGGCTCCTCGGCGCCGAGCGTGCCGAAGTTCCCATTCGGCCAGTTCCTCAGCGGGGAACGGAAGGTCCGACGGTTCAGCCTCATCGTCCACGTCATCGAAATCCTCGTCATCTGCCTCTTCAATCTCCTCCTCGTCGTCTTCCGTCTCCGGCGTGACGTCAACAGCCGGGAAAAGGGCGCCTGAGGGAGCACTGGCAGCTCAACTGTGATATTTTTGGCGCCGGCTCAGAAAAACTGGCAGACCTTGAAATACTAAATCTTGCAGTTGATCTGCTGCGCGGCTACGGGGCGTAGGCCGTCGGCGGTCCACTCCAGGAAGAGCGCGCGCACGGTGCTCGGCGGGTCGGTGATGTAGGCGTCGCGCGGAAGGTCGAACGCCGCAGCGTCGCCATACACGGCGCGGGCGACGGACGGCACCCAGGTGTACTGCTCCATCGGGTTCGTCCACGGACCGTCGACGATGTAGATCGTCGTGCCGGCCGGAACCGTCTGGTAGTTCGCCTTCAACTCGTCGACCAGCAGTTGCCAGCGGGCCGTGTTCTGGCCGGAGTGCTTGTCCTGCGCGTAGGTCTGCCAGCCGTACAGCCCGGCGACAGATGCGACGAACAGCAGCCCAACGATCGTCGCTGGGACACGGAGCAGTTGATGCGTGTTGCGCACGCGGTCGTACACCGCGTAGGTACCGATGGCTGCAACAGGTGCGAAGAACGCGACGGCGGTGTACGTGTAGCGCGACGCCGTCCAGATGCTGACCGGAGCGTATGGCAGGATCGCCAGCAGCATGCCGCCGACACAAAGCCGCGCGATGTTCGGGCCGCGCACAGCGACGATCGCTGAGACGGCGAGCAGCGCACCGGCGATCGCCCAGCGCATCGCGTCAGGCGTCAGCGGGATGGCGTGCGACGGGAAGGCGATGAACGAGAGGTACACGCCATAGTTCGTGAAGACGTGCGAACCCCAGTAGTATCCATCGAACTTGAGCTGCGGGTTCGGGAACACCACGTAGTACGCGAACCAGCCCACGGCCAGCACCGCGAACGGCAGACCATGCGCCATCAGCCGCAGCGGCGAGGTGCGCCATCGGCGCGCGAACAATGCGTAGGCGGCAACGATCACCGGCGCATAGACGAACGAGCCTTCGTTGGTGAGGAACGCCAGCACGAAGAGCGCGAACGACAGCCAGTACGCGCCTGCGTTGCGCTCGCGGTCCTGGGCGTAGCTGATGATCGCGAGCAGCGACGAGAGGATAAGGAACGTTGCCAGCACGTGCGGCAGGGCGGTGATGTACGTGACGGTATCGACGTGCGCGCCCGACACGCCGAAGATGATCGCTGCGACAGCGCCGATCGCCGAGCGGCGCGTGACGCGCGTGACGAGCGTGTACATGACGACGAGCGACGCGAGGTGTACGCCGAGGTTCACCGAGCGCCAGGCGGTGGCGTTCATGCCGAACATCTTCCACTCGGCCGTATAGATGACGGCGGTGAGCGGGCGCCAGTTCGGCACGATGTCCTGCATGCGCAGCGTGTCGATGAGGTACTGCTTGCCGCCGGAGTACTGGATGCTTCCGAGCACGACGAAATCGTCGCCGTCGAAGAAGTAACGCAGCGTGGGCGCATGCACGATGAAAGTGATGATGAGCGCGGCGAGCACACCCCAATGGCGGGCAGTGAACCGCCACACGTCGCTGATAGCGAGTGACGTGGCGATGCGCGGCCAGCGCAGGGCGTACCCTTCCGTGGTCACGGTTATCGGGTACTTCATATTCTGTTTTCAGTCAGTTATGTGGTGGCGAGGATGCCACACCAAGACGTTTCGGGGCCATTGTAAAGGCGATAAGCCTTTAGCGCCGCAGATAATGGGTCAACATGATCGAAATTTATGTCGCCCTTGACATGATTCAGAGCAGGCGGCCTGATCGTATCTGCCGGGACTATCGTGAGCGGCATCCGTTATTGACGCACGTTACGTCGCTTGCAATTCACATCTAATTCGCCAGAAGAATTACCCTCCCGGCCGCCGACCGACGGAAGGGCGCCGCGCCCGCTGCCGCGCCGTCTGCTAGGCTCGTAGGGATGAACGCAAAGATAGCGGCGATGCTGTTGGCGGGAGGACGGGCGGCGTTCGGCGCGGCGCTCATCATCGCCCCGCGGCGCGTCGCCCACGGCTGGATCGGCGAAGACGTCGAGCGCCCGCCTGTGGAACTGCTTGTGAGGTCGATCGGCGTCCGCGACCTGCTGCTGGGCGCGGGCGGACTGCTGGCCGTCGCTTCCGGTCGGCCGGTGCGCCCGTGGGTGCAAGCCGGAGTCGTGGCCGACCTAGCAGACGCAGGACTTACCACCGCCTACTTCTCGAAGCTGCCGCCGCAAGGCGCAATCGTCACCCTCGCGCTGACGGCCGTCGCCGCGTACGCCGGCCTCCGAATCTCCGCACGAGTCGAGTAGCGCTCCATCGGGCCCATCGGCATCACCGTAGCTAAGGCGAGAGTTGCATGCCTCGTCCGCGAAGCGTACGATACGCAGTACCCCCGCACGTATGATCGCGCCCTTTCCACAGCGCCCACGCGCGCCGCGCCGCGCGGAGATCGAGCGTCACATGAAATCGGTTCTCGCCATAGCGTTCGCTTTGCTAGTCGTCGCACAAATCGTGTTCGCGGCGATTGGCGGACCATCGGCCTTAGCAGGCAACATGGAGCCGACCGCCACTGCCACGCCTTGCCTGGACTGCCCGACACCAACTCCGACCGAAACGCCAACTCCGACTGCTACTCACACGCCAACAGCAACTGCAACACCGCGGCCGCCATCCGGCCCCAGTCTTGCGATGGGCGTGCCATCAGGCCTCGTCGCGCCTGTAAACGCGATCTCGGTTGCTGGCAGCGCGTTCAAGCAGCTCCACCTGCACGTCGCGTATCAGGCGAGCGCAGGCGTCGTCTTCGCGCCGCACGTCGCAACGGTCTCCCAAGTGGGGGCGGTGCTAGATGGCGGGCAGCAGCCAGTGTGCGCGGTTTCTGTGCTGCCCGAGTCGGAATTCGCAGCCGATTGCTCGCCGCCCCGAACACCGGGCACGATCTCCGCGGGCAGGCTCGCAAACATCACATTCCTGGCAACAGGTTCGGGATGCATCGAGGTGGCGCTTCGCGTCGGCTATGCGCAGATCCCCAACTCCACCTACACGATCAACGCGGCGGACGGAGCACCGCAGTCGAACGGGTACGCCGGCAACACGGCGCGGCTTCTGGTTGGATCCGGTGTGTTTGAAGAGTGCACCGGCGTACCCACGATAACGCCGACGAACACGATTACGTGGACGCCGACGAGGACTCCAACATCGACGCCCACACCCGCGCCCGCGACGCCTGCAACCCCCGGTCTGGGCTCTGGCACCGGCCCAAACATCGGCCTCGGCGAGGTGTCAGGCGTCACGATCCCAGTCCGAGCGACGACCGGATCGCAGAAGCCGTTCTCTGGATTCAATGTGCATCTGCTTGCGAGTCCGAGTTCTGGCGTCGTGCTCAGCAGCATCAACGCGACGGAGTCAGGAGGCGTCCTCGACACCGGCGCAATGTTCTGCTCATCGACCGCGCCCGGGGCGAATGAAAAGGTGTTCGGCTGTGTGGCACTCGAAGGGCAGTCCGTGTCTACGTCCGGGCTCCTCGCCACCTTCTCGCTCGTGGCTCAAGGCGACGGTTGCGTCGATGTTTCGCTGTCTGACGACATTAATCCGTCTCTCGGCACGTACACAATCGACCCTGAGACGAGCTCACGTCAGACGAATCTCGTGGACACCTCAGCCACCGCTCACGTCCTGGTAGGTAACGGTAGCCTCGGCGACTGCGGCGGGCCTGCTCCAACGCTGACTCCGACACCTACCTGGACGCCAGCGCCAATCTACACGGCGACGCCAACGATAACTCCGACACCGTGCCCAGCCGGTTGCCCTACGCCGACAGCCACGCTCACGCCGGGGTCCATCGCCACCGACACGCCGACTCCTCCGCCGGGGGCGACAGCGACGGCGACAGCGAATCCCGATGACGAGATTCAGGTGATCGCCGTGTCGACGAGCCTCTGCCTGGCGTTCGGGGGCGCAGTGCCGGCGGATTGCTTTAGCCTCTGGCGTCCGGGAAACCAGCAGCAGCTCGCGGAGATAATTTCGCACAACGCGCCTGCAGCTCGCGGCTGCCCGGGCGGTAACCCTGCCACCGAGCTTTGCCGGCTGTTGCCCTCAGACTTCGCGCCACTCGCCGATCTCGTGGCACCGCCTCAATTCCACGCTGAGGATCCCGGTACGAACACCGCCACGGGTCCGTTCACCGGGCTGTACGTCCTCGCCTTCGTGCCGACTGATGACGCCGTCGAGTTCCGAACAAGCGATGGACTGTTCGTGCCCGTGGAGAACGCGCCCGGGCCGTTCTTCCTCGTCGATTCGACCTACGTCTGCAACGGCCAGTATGAGGACTGCGATGGTGATGGCGACTCATTGAAGCACTTGATCGCTGTGCCTCTGGGCGGGTACGGCGCTACGCCCGGCCCGGGGCGCATCACCGTCAGCCAGGGGCAGAAGAACGCATCGCTCGACTTCACAGTTGTCGGTGAGCCGGACAGCGTGCAGATCGACGCGTACCGCTCGACGATCACGAACGGCGTTCGAGACATCGACGGGATGGACCAGTTGGGCAACCCCGGGCCCGACGGGAGGCTGAACGGTCCAAACGAGTGTCCGCTGCCCACCACCGAGGCGCAGTTGCTCGCAACGCTGGCGAAGCCCGATCGCACGGTGCTGATCGCCCGCGTGCGAGATGAGGCCGGCATGCCGGTCACGCAGGCATGGTTGTACTGGAGCGGTACAGGGCAATCCTCCTCCTCGCTCCCACCAACGATCGGTCCGGTCGGGCACCTCGGATCGCAGATCTCCCCGACGTACGATCTCGGCAGCTTTGGTGTTGGCGCACCTCAGGTGCTGTGCGGCACCGCCGGGATCGGCACCGTGCCCGTGACGGCGCAGATCTCCAAGTACGCGACCGGCTCGCCCAGCGCGCCCGGCCTGCCGGCCGATCCCGCGGCGCACGCTGGCTCGGACACCGTGAACATCGAAGTCACGAGCCGCGGTACCGCTACGCCGACGGCGACGCCAACACTGACGAGCACGCCGATATCGACGCCGACAGCCTGCCCGGGCGAGTGCCCAACGCCCACGCCCACGAGTACGCCCACCGCCACGCACACACAAACCAACACGGCGGTGCCGACGAACACGCCTGTCCCAACGTACACGCCGACGTCGACATCGACAGCAACAGCAACGCCAGCAGCGTGCACCGACCCATGCCCCACACCAACGCCGACAGGCACACCGGTAGACATCAGCACGCCGACCAACACGGCCTTGCCGGTGAACACGCCCGCGGCGACGGATACGCCAGTCACCGTCACCTCCACACCCACCGACACTCCGACCCCCTATCCGGCGCCCGCGACATGGACGTACACGCCAGCGGCCACCGAAACATCGATCCCAACATCGACGGCGGCCGCCACGAGCACCGCGGTGCCGTCGACCACGTGCCCTGCGGTGCCGTCGTGCGCCGCTACTGCCACGTGCGAGGCGACGCCATCGTGCCTGACGCCGACAGCAACGGACACACCGACATCGACTCCGGTGCCTACGACGAGCCGGACGCCTGAACGCAGTGCTACCGCGAGCCGCACGGCCGCACCGACTCGGACTGTCGTGCTAACTCGCACCGCCGTGCCGACTCGGACCGCCGTACCGACGCGCACCGCCGCGCCAACACGCACTGCCGTGCCGACGCGTACGCCGACGCGCGTCCCTGCGCGCTGCGCTGATGTGACGGGCGACGGCCGCGTGAACTGGCGCGATGTCGCTGCCGAGGCACGGGCGCTGCGGCACCACAGCCGCAACACCCGCTACGACGTGAACGGCGACGGCCGCGTGAATCTGCGCGACTTGTGGCTGATCTTCGACCAGCTCGGCCGCCGCTGCTAAGACGCAGCCACGGGTCGCCGGCTTGCTCGGCATCCTGCCACCCGGCGTCAGCTCGACGGCACCGGCGCGGCGTTGCCGGTTGACAGCCTGCGCGAGGCGGACGTATGATACGGGAACATTTCGGATCACAGCCGCGAGCGATCGCGAGGCGACGACACTCTATGCGACAGATCGATATCAACAGCAAGGTCTTCACCGGGTGCCCCAGCGCACCTAACGGAGACTACATGGGTCGGATCAGTGCGTCCGGCGTGGAGCGTGAACGTTGAGTTAACCGCGCTAACACGATCAGGAGTCCGACCCACTACAGCAGATGTGCTGAGTGGGTTTTTTGTTGCCCGCCGCCCGGGCCCGGCAGCGAAGAGGAGTGAAGAGATGAGTCAGAACAACGGTACAGCCGAGGCATCATCGGTAGTCTCGTGGGCGAACGCGGCCGCGCGGACGTCGCCGCCACTGCGGGCGACCGGCGTCGTCAAGTCGTTCGGCGGCGGGTTCGACCCGACGCGCGCGCTGCCGTGGCGCCGCAACGCGCAACGCGAAGCGCCGCGCCGCGTCGTCGACGACGTATCGATCGAGATCCGCCGCGGCGAGATATTCGGCGTCATCGGCGCAAACGGATCCGGGAAGTCGACGTTGATCCGCATCGTCAGCACGCTGCTGCTGCCGGATGCGGGCGAGGTGCGCATCTTCGGGCTCGACGCGGTGAAGGATTCGATGCGCGTGCGGTCGCTGATCAACCGTGTGTCCGCCGACCCGTCGTTCTTCCGCAACATGACGGCACTGGAGAACCTGCTGTTCTTCGGCCGTGTCTACGGACTGACGCCGCGCGAGGTGAAGGACAAGACGCCGGAGATCCTGAAGCGGCTTGGATTCGAATGGGAGCGCGCGTTGGAGCCGATGAGCCACCTCTCGCGCGGGCAGCAGCAGAAGGTGGCCGTGGCGCGGTCGTTCCTCACGTCGCCCTCGCTGATGCTGCTCGACGAGCCGACAACCGGCCTCGACCCGCGCAGCAAGCGTGACGTGCAGGCGTTCGTGCGCCAGGTACAGCACGACCACGACGCATCGATCCTGCTGACGACGCACGACATGGAGGAGGCAGAGTTGCTGTGCGACCGCATTGCGTTCATCTCGGGCGGCCGCATCGTCGCCGAAGGCACGCCGCTGGAGTTGCGGCAGAAGGTCGCCGCAGGGCGGCCGGTCGAGAGCATCGATATGGAGGACGTATTCATGGAGCTGACCGGCCGCAGCGTCGAAGAGGACGAGATGCCCGAAGCCGTGCCGGCGGGCGCATGACGGGTGGAACCACAGATTTCACAGATGCCTGAGCGGGAACCACAAAGGACACAAGAGAACACGAAGCAGGATTGGTGCTTCGTGAGCGCAGGAGAGTAATGCAATGGTAAGTATCGCGGAACAAATACGATTTCCGGCGCGGCCCGCGCGGACCGCCCTGATATGGGCGTTCATCGAGCGCCAGACGAACCTGTGGAAGCGCTACTGGGCGTGGGAGCTCGTGTGGCTGGTGTACGGCGCGGTCAACACGCTCGCGGTCACGCTGATCGCGAACCAGGTCGACCAGTCGGGCGTCACCAGCGGCGTCAACGTCTCGCGGCTGGTGCTGTTCTTGCTGATCGGCACGCTCGTCTGGGCGTATCTCTCGGCCGTGCTGGACGACATCAGCCTCGTGATCTCGTGGGAGCGTTGGGAAGGCACGATCGAGCACACGCTGATGGCGCCAGTCGAGCGCTGGCTGCACCTGTCGGGCATGGTGCTGTTCGGCATCATGCATGCGATCGTGCGCACGCTGATCATCTTCGCCATCGCGCTGCCGTTCTTCAGCGTCGATCTCGGTCAGGCGGACTGGTTCGCCGCGGCAGTCGTGCTGCTCGTCGGGAGCCTCAGCGTCGCCGGGCTGGCGATCCTCGCCGGCATCCTGCCGATGCTTTATCCGGAGCGCGGCCAGCAGATGTCGATGATGATCCAGGCGTTCGTGCTGCTGGTCTCGGGCGTGTACTACGAGGTGGACGTGCTGCCGGCGTGGCTGCGGCTCTTCTCGTACGTCTCGCCCGCCACGTACATTCTCGACGGCATTCGAGGCGCGATCATCGATGGCGACAGCCTGTTCGACGTGTGGGAGCAGCTTGCGGCGCTCGCTGTCTTCGGCATTGTGCTGATTCCCGGCGGCCTGGCGATGTTCGGAGCCGCGGAGCGCTGGGCGAAGAAGACGGGCCGGCTCAAGCGGCAGGGGTAACGGGTGCCGCGGATAGCGTCGAAGTTATCCGCGCCCCCGGAACCACTCGATCGTGCGCTCGAGGCCTTCGTGCAGGCTCACCTGCGCGCGCCAGCCGGTCGCAGCGGCTAGCTTCTCGGACGAGGCGTACGTCGCCGGCACGTCGCCGGCGCGTTCGCCGAGATCCTCGATCTCGACGTGGTACTCAAGAATGTCTGTGATCTCGCTGATGATGTCGATCATCTTCGAGCCAGTATCCGAGCCGACGTTGAAGTAGTTGAGACCGGAGAGCCCCAGCGCCGCAGTGTGCGCCCGGGCAAGATCCTCGACGTAGATGAAGTCGCGGATCTGCTCGCCGTTCCAGTAGAGCGGGATCCTCTGCTTCGCCAACGCGGACTTGATGAAGTTCGGGATGGCGTGCGTCTCAGGCTCGTGCAATTCGTTGGGTCCGTACGGGTTGAAGTAGCGGAGAATAATCGCGTCCATCCCGTAAAGCGAGTTGTACGTGGCGACGAACGCCTCGGTCGACACCTTCGATGCGCCGTACGGGTTCGACTGCACGCCTAGCGGATCCTCTTCGCGGATCGGCAGGCGCTGCGGCGTGCCGTATACCGTCGCGCTGGATGAGAAGACGATCTTGGGCACATCGGCTTTGTGCATCGCTTCAAGCAAGCGCACCGAGTTGATGATGTTGTTCTCTGCGAACAGCACGGGCTCCTGCACCGAGCGCCCGACTTCGATGAACGCCGCCATGTTGATCACGGCATCATGTCCGCGCAGCCAGCCGACCAGGCGCTCCTCGTCGGCGAGGTCGCCTTCGATGAAGCGGGCGCCGTCCGGCACCAGCGTGCGGAAGCCTTTCGAGAGATTGTCGAGGACGGTCACCTCGTGCTGCTCGGCAAGCAGCACGTTGGTGACGGACGATCCGATGAATCCGGCGCCGCCGGCAACAAGCACTCGCACTACGCTTCGAACTTTCGGAACACGAGGCAGGCGTTCTGGCCGCCGAACCCGAAGCTGTTCTTCAGCACAACGTTCACCTCGGCCTGGCGCGCCTTGTTGGGCACGTAGTCGAGGTCGCAATCGGGGTCCGGGAACTCCTGGTTGATCGTCGGGTGTACCCAGCCTGTGCGGATCGCCTGCACGCACGCGACCGACTCGATCGCCGCAGATGCGCCCAGCGTGTGGCCGAGCAGCGACTTCGTCGCGCTGATCGGAATCTGGTACGCCACCTCGCCCAGGGCGCGCTTCAGCGCGATGGTCTCGTACTTGTCGTTCATCTGCGTCGATGTGGCGTGCGCGTTCACGTGGTCGACGTCTTCCGCCCGCAAGCCTGCATCAGCGAGCGCGAGCGTCATGCACATCGCCGTGGTCTCGCCGTCCTCGACGGGCACGACCACGTGATGCGCGTCCGACGTACAGCCGTACCCGGCCAGCTCGGCCAGGATCGCCGCGCCGCGCCGCTGCGCGTGCTCCAGCGATTCGATGATGAACACCGCCGCGCCTTCGGACGATACGAACCCGTCGCGCTTCGCGTCGAACGGACGGCTGGCGCCTGACGGCGGATCGTTGTTCGTCGAGAGCGCCTTCATCACCTGGAACGCCGCGAGTCCCAACTCCGAGAGTCCAGCCTCCGCGCCGCCGGTGATCATCACGTCGGCGCGGCCCGCGCGAATCATCTCCATCGCTTCGCCCATGGCGTTGCCGGCTGATGCGCAGGCGGTGCTGATCGTCGCGTTGTAGCCCTTTGCGCCGTACGCCATCGCCACCTGCGCAGCCGCCATGTTCGGCAGCATCTTCACCATGTAGAAGGGATCCATGCGACGGACACCCTTTTGCGTGATGTCCTTCACGGCCTTGTCTGTGTCCGGGTAGCCGCCCATACCGTTGCCGAACAACACGCCGACGCGATACGGGTCTTCCTTGCGGATATCGAGCCCCGATGTCTCGAACGCCTCCTTCGCGGACGCGAGCGCGAGTTGCGAGAAGCGCGACATGCGCCGCGCCTCCTTGCGGTCGATGTAGTCCTCCGGCACGAAGCCCTTGACCTCGCCTGCGATGTGGACGTCGTAGCCCGTGGAGTCGACCTGCGTCAACAAAGCGACGCCGGACTTGCCGGCGACCGCGGCTTCCCAGAAAGCATCGACGGTGTGGCCGAGCGGATTCAGCGTGCCCATGCCCGTGATGACCACGCGCTTGCGTCCGTTGCCGTTCGTGCCGTTGCTGTTCGCCATGTGATGTCCTAGATCCGGTCGCGTGGTTGGCCGCAATCTGATGATCGCGGACCTCTGATCATAGCTGATCGGATCTTCGTGAGGTACGCGCCGTGCCGCGAAGTTCGAGTTCGGAAATGGTACGTTCGGCTCATGCGGGAGACTGCGGCGTCATCTCGCCACGCACGTCTACGCCTGCGGTTCGTCGCCCGGAGCCATCGCCAGCCGCAGAGCGTCCGACTCGATCCCCAGCACGTACTCACGCACGGCCGCCACGAACGCGATCGCGCCGAACGCCACGACGGCGCCGCGCTCGCCTGCGTGCGCGATCGCGGCATCATACGCGTGCTCGACGCTGCCGAACGCCGTGATCGGCACATCCACGTCGCGAAACGCGGCGGCGACATCGCTTGGGTCGGCTGCGCGCGCGCTCTGCCACGTCGCCGCGAACACTTCGTCCGCGATCGGCGCGACCGCGGCGGCCATCGCCGGGACATCCTTGCCGGCGAGCGTCCCGAACAGCACGGTCACGTGCGACAGCCCGAAATACTCGTGCAGCGCCACCACCATGCGCTTCGCCGAGTCGCCGTTGTGCGCGCCGTCGACGATCACAAGCGGCTTGCGATGCAGCACCTCCAGCCGCCCCGGCCATACGACGGCCGCCGCGCCCGCGCTCACGTGCGCCGGCACTAGCTCGACGCCCATGCGCAGGGCCAGCGCCTCGCAGGCTACGATGGCGGTCGCCGCGTTCTCGAGCTGGTGCCGCCCCGCCAGTGGCAACTGAGCATCGTACGTCGCGTTCGGCGTCTTGAGCTTGAACCGCTGCCCGTCCGCGGTGGCCGTCACACGCGCCATCTGGCACGCCTGCGCCACTTCGATCACGGACGCCCTGCGCTCAGCAGCAACCGAGCGGAACACGTCCAGCGCCGACTCTCGCTGCGGCGCAACCACCACCGGCGTTCCGTCCGTGATGATGCCCGCCTTCTGTGCGGCAATCGCCGCGATCGTATCGCCAAGGATCGCCGTGTGCTCCAGGCTGATCGGCGTCAGCACGACGACGTGTGCGTTTTCGGACGAGTCGCCGAACACGTTCGTCGAGTCCAGCAGCCCGCCCAGCCCGACTTCGACGATCTGCGCATCCACTGACGCATCGCGGAACGCGACGAAGCCTGCCGCGGTGAGCGCGTCGAACGCGAGGAACTCACGCCCCAGGAAGAGCGGCTCGACTGCATCCACGGCTTCACGCACGAGCGTCATCGCCGCCGCGAATGCATCGCGCTCGATCGGCTGTGCATCGATGCGGATCCGCTCGTTGAAACGATGGAGGTGCGGGCTGATGTAGTAACCGGTGCGCATGCCCGCCGCGCGCAGGATCGCCTCGACGATCGCGCCGGTGCTGCCTTTGCCCTTCGATCCGGCGATGTGCACGGTCGGCCGACTGCGGTGCGGGTCGCCTAACTCCGCGAGCAGCGCCAGCATCGGATCCAGATCCGGCCGCGCGGCGAAGTCGCCCGTGCGCTCGAAGTCGGGCAGCGACAGCAGCCAGCGCAGCGATGCGTCGTAGTCCATGCGATGAGATTACTCGAAGTCAACCGGCGAGCGCCCTGTGCACCATTGCGGCTCGACTATTGAGCACCCGGGACGACGTACGGGCGACGAGCCGCCGCGGCCCAGAGCGCCCACGCCGGCTTCTCCGTTCCGTCATCGCGCAGCAGTCCGATGTGCTGGAAGACGCCGAACGGCGTGTCCTTGGCGTACGCAGGATCCCAGCCCGCGAACCAAATCACGAGCGGCATCTCCAACTGCTCCGCATCCGCCAGCGCGCGCTTGACGAATGCCGCCTGCTCCGGCTCCGTACCGTCGTTGATCCCCTGCACACCCGGCGCGGATGAGTATCCCATCTCGGCGATCACGATG
The DNA here is from genome assembly GCA_031400455.1 of Chloroflexota bacterium. Classification (GTDB taxonomy): domain Bacteria; phylum Chloroflexota; class Dehalococcoidia; order DSTF01; family JACRBR01; genus JANXYW01. The sequence continues at coordinate 12,449 of JANNPX010000022.1, forward strand.
GGCTTCTCGGTGAAACCGCGGAGCTGGCTGTAGTAATTGTCGGGGATCTCGCTCGCCTTCGCGTAGGCGAAGCTGGGGTACGTGCTGATCGCCGTGACGTCCATCTTCGCATCGAACGCCTTGATGAGCTGCCACGCAGGGAAGTGCTGGTCTTCCGTCGGCAGCTTCCCCTGGAGATCTTCGAATTGCCACGTCAGCGTCACCTGCGTGTCGGGCGACGATTCCTTGACGCGGTCGTATGCCTCGAAGTACAGCGATTTGAAGTTCTCGAAGTCGTCCGCGTTCTTCTGGCTGTAGAGATTCATCTCCACACCGAGCGCCATGTACGCGGGTTTGTAGTTGATCGCGACGTACTGCGTGTACGTGAGGAACGCCGACCGCACGTCCGGGTCGCTGAAATTGCGCCCGGCCAGCGACGCGGGGAGATCGGTGAGCCGGTCGCGTCCGGTCGATCCGTCCGTGGGATCGATGGCGAAGAAGAGCTGGAGTTTCTTGCTGCTGATCGCGTCCTTCTCGGATGCCGTCGTCTTGGCCGTCGCATCGCTGACGCCTGCGCCCGGTACGAAGTCCGACCACGGCGGCGTACGGTGAATCAGCACCATCTCGCCGTTCGCCGCTGCCAGCTCGAACGTCTCGCTGTACGCGGCGCCGTTCAGCTCACGCGGCAGCGTGCTGATGCCCATCTTGAACGAGCGCGACGGCCCGCCGGTGGAACCATCGGGCGTGTCGTCTCCGCCGCCGCACGCCGCGAACACGACAGCGCCGCCAAGCAGCACAACAACACCGATCCGCAAGAAGAAGAGTCGGCCCAAGATCGCCCTCCCCAAACCCGCGGGATTGTAGCGGATCGGCGTTGCGCCCGAGTCACGGCACGGTCACAGATGTAACCACGCGGTACGATGGCACATGGCGAAACAGCGGCGCACTACCGCACCTTCTCTCCGGATACGCGACTTCCTCGCGCTGGTTCATGAAGGAATGGTCGCCCGCCTGGGCGCGAAGCTGGGCGGGCTCGAATGGAGACAGCGGTTCGGGTATTTGCAGTACTTCCGCGGCGATCCGGCGATCCACTACGAGATCTGGGTGCAGCGCAAGACGGAGCGCCTCGAGATCGGGTTGCACTTCGAGTCGCCGGACCGCGAACGCAACTACGCCGCGGCCGGTATGCTCGCCGATCGCGCGCCGGACATCGTCGCCGCCGCCGGACGCGAGTACGAGCTGGAGGAGTGGACGGCGGTCTGGACTCGCCTCCATCGCGCCTTCGCCGCGCCCGCCCTCACGCCGGAACTGGCCGCCGAGGCGGCAGAGCGCGCTGCGGGGTTCATCACTGCCATGGAGCCGATCATCAAGAAACTGCGGCTGCGGTAGGTCGAAGCGCGGGGCGCCACCCGCGCCGGCCGATTCTTCCGACAGTCCACCGCGGCCGATAAGCTGGCCGCGATGCTTGTCGATTGCCACACGCACCTGCAACAGCACGGTCAGCAACCGCCGATGACGCGCGCGCTCATCGAGCAGTACGTACGCGCAGGCGAGGCGCGCGGCGTTACGACGGTGTGCATCACGGAGCACCTCTTCCGGTTCGAAGAGGCGTACAAGATGCTGCATGGCTGGTGGGACGAAGATCCCGACAAGCGGCTCGCCGGGATGGTCGGCCAGTACTGGCAGGACCACGTCTCGGGCAGCGTGGCCGACTACGTGCGCCTGGTCGAAGATGCGAAGGCTGCCGGGCTGCCCGTGCTGCTCGGACTGGAGATGGACTGGCTGCACGGGAAAGAAGACGTGCTGCGCTCATTCCTCGCCCCGTACGACTGGGACATCGTGCTCGGATCCGTGCACTACATCGGCGCGTGGGGCGTCGATGACGATCGGTTTATCGACGAGTGGGAGAAGCACGACATCGCCGAGGCCTGGGCCGAGTACGGCGGTCTGATGAAGGAGCTAGCGGAGTCGGGCCTCGTCGACGCGCTCACCCACCCGGACGTCGTGAAGAAGTTCGGGCACCGTCCCAAAGACGAGACACCGCTGCACGATCTCATCCTCGCAGGCGCAGCGGTGAACGGCACCGCCGTGGAACTGAACAGCAATGGACTCCGGCGATGCGGCGAAGTCTTCCCCGCGCTGCCGCTGGTCGAGAGGGCACGCGCGCTCGGCCTGCCGATCACGCTCGGATCCGACGCGCACGTGCCCGAACTCGTCGGATCGCACTTCGACGACCTGACCGCATGGGCAAAGCGCGCGGGCTACGATGAGGCGGCGACCTTCGTCGGACGGAAGAAGCAGTCGTACGCACTCTGACAGGAACAACGCCTGATACCCTCGTGGCCGGCTACCCCGGAAACTCGCTTGCGCCGGGCATTCGACAGCGACCGTCCCGTATTGCCTATACTGATGCATGGCTTCCCGCAGCCATGGCTGGTTCGATGATGCGAAGCTGCTGCCCTCCGAACGCCTGATGCGCTCCGGGCTGGCCCGCCTCCGCATATCCGGCCCGCCCTACTGGTGGGAGGGCGCGTTGACGCTCACGAGCGATCGGATCTTCTTCCTCCCCCTCGTCGATCACCCGGATCTGGACGTGACGGCGTTCTGGCTCTACGACCTGCTGACTTCTACGTCCGACGCGCGTAACCGCTTCGCCGTCGCTTCTCCCGACCGCAAGGCGACCTTCAACCTCATCGGGCAGAAGGCCGGCCCCAGGGGCATCATCAGCAACCAGGCCCGCGGATGGCTGCAGGCGATCGATGAGCTGCGGCCCGATGCGCGGCCTCGGAGCGTCTTCGAGGATCAGCCGAGGCGGCGCGCCGCCGGATGAGATCACTCGGACTCGTTGCCTTGTTCTCACTCGCTGTGGTGGCGGCGGTCGTGCTCTTCACAGTGTTTCCGCGCAGCTCGCCCACCGCTGACACCGCATCCGCCGGCCTCCCGTCCGTTACGCCCAGCCCCGTCCCGCCGGAGCCCACGCCGGAGCCACGTAGCTGGCTCGCCGGACTGAAGATGTCGCGTCACGGCATCGCGACGCAGGTGTCGTGCCTCGATCTCAACAGCGACGGGATCGTAGACGCGGCGGACGGCGATGAGTTCACCGGCCTCGATATCCCGATCATCGAAGGCGCCGGCTGCAACGACGCCGCGCATCACGCCGACTACTACGTCGGCGATCCATCGAACGCAGACACGTACCAATGCGACGCGGCGGCCGCACCGGTGCTGATCGTTGCCATCGCGTCTGCCGGCAGCGATCTGCTCGACACGACCGAGGGCGAAAGCCTGGGCGTCCTCGATATCGTCAACGCTCTGCAAGCGCGCCTCACGGCGGCGGGCACGGCCAGTGTGCCGGTGCTCTCAGCCTCGGTGGTCTTCGGCGCCGATCAGCCGCAGACGCGGAACGAAGAATGGATCGAGCACCAAGTCTCAAACAGGCTCGATGACATGCCTTGCCTCCGTGCTGTGATGATCGGCCACAGCCACGGCGGCGTGACCGTCACGTCCGTCGCTACTGAGCTGGAGGACGGCTACTTCGGGCGCATCTACGGCGTGCTCATCGACCGCACGAATGTACTCTACGACCGGCCCGCAACGGAGATCCCCTCGCTGATCCCGCTGCTCAACGTGTTCCAGACGAATGAAGGGTGGCACGGCAACGTCCTCGGTCCGGATAACATCGCGAACTTCGATGAGTCCGCGGAACGCGCACCCATCGCCCCCAGCGACGGCGGCGGCGGCGGCCCCGCGCTCGTCAGCCACAAGACGCTCGACGACTCGCTGCCCGTACAGCAACGAATCGTGGACGCCGTCATGACGTGGCTGTTCCCAGCGCCGTAGGTCTTGCCACAGATCGCGGAGGGCACAGACGTTGTTTGGGCCCCGCCGTAGCGTGAACTTCAGTCCGCGCCCTGTTCGCGAGCACAAATCTCCGTGCCGTCGACGAACCGCGCGGCGCACCCGCCCTGAAGCGAGCGTCTCAGGCACGCGTGCCGGGCAGGGCGAGCCCTGCCCCTACAACCGATGCACGCGCCGCGCGGCGCAGCGAGAATTCGTTCCCGCGGCGACTACAGCTCCAGCACGGCAAACAGCCCGAGGTGATCGCTGGGATACATGTCCGGATTGCTCGGCGACGGCTTGTGGAATGCGAGGCCCGCATCCTTGATGCGCCACTCTTCCGTCACGAAGATGTAGTCGAGAGTGCCGTGCGGCGCGGGATCGTACGTGTTCACCGGCGTCGTCCACGTCTTCTCCGGCTCCTTGCCATGCACCGCTTCGTGCGCCGATCGGAAGCGCGCCTTCATCATCGTCACGGCCTCTTCCGGCGGATCGGCGTACGCGTTGAAGTCGCCGAGGATCACCGTCGGCAGTTGCCGCGGATTCGCGTCCAGCCACTTGAGCAAGTACTTGAGCTGGTCAACGCGCTCCTGCGTCGACTCCGGCGGGAAGTGCAGATGCGTGTTCACAAGGTAGAACGGCTTGTCGCCGCACATGAATTCCATTCGCTGCGCAATGCGCTCGAACGTCATCAGGTCCAGGATCTCGTGCGAACCGAAACCGATGCGCGACATGGTCGCGATGCCGTGGAAGCTTGCACGCTGATCAGGATTGACCGCGTGCTTGATGCGATAGTGCGGCTGGTTCTGGAGACGAGCGTTGATTTGCCGGCTGATCCACATCCCCTGGTCCAGCACCATGTCCACTTCCTGCAGCCCGATCACATCCGGCGCCACCTCCTCGAGCTGGTCGATCACCAACGGCGCGCGGTGCCCCCACTCGCCCATGCGATTGAAGAGGTTGAGCGTGGCGACTTTCACTTCCGGCATGGCGGCTTCCTTTCGACGAGTCCGGTCGCGCGATTGTGAATCACAGCGTACCTGAACGACTGTTACCCGCCTGCACCAGCCGGTAATCTGCGCCCATGAACTTCAAGATTGCAGTCCTGCGCGGCGATGGCATCGGGCCGGAGATCACGGACGAGGCGCTGCGGGTGCTTACGGCGGTCGGCGGCAAGTTCCGGCACGAATTCCAGTTCGTCGAGGCGTATGCGGGCGGCGAGGCTTGGGACCGCTACGGCGAGCATCTGCCGTCGGTGACCATCGACGCGTGCCGCAATTCCGACGCGATCCTGAAAGGCCCGTTCGGCGGGCCGACGGACGAGGCACATCACCCCAAGTGGAGCGGCGTCGAAACGACGGCGATCCTCGGGCTACGCCGCGCGTTCGATCTATTCATGAACCTGCGGCCTGTCGTCGTCTACCCGGAGGTGCTCTCGCTGTCGCCGCTGCGGCCGGAGATCGTCGAAGGCGCAGACATGCTGATCGTGCGCGAGCTGACGGGGGGCATCTACTTCGGCGAGCGCGGCGAGCGCACGACCGCCGACGGCCAGCGCGAAGTGTGGGACACCGAGTGCTACAACGCGGGCGAGATCGCGCGCATTACGCACGGCGCGTTCCGCGTCGCGCGCGAGCGCAAGAAGAAGCACGTGACGCTAGTCGGGAAGTCGAACGTGCTGAGCAGCTCTGTGCTGTGGCGCGACGTATTCGCGACGATCGCGCCGGAGTACCCGGACGTCACGCACGACTACCTGCACGTCGACAACGCATCGATGCAGATCGTCGTCAACCCGCGCCAGTTCGACGTACTGCTGACGAACAACATCTTCGGCGATATCCTCAGCGACGAGGCAAGCGTGCTCGCAGGATCGCTCGGCATGCTCGGCTCGGCGAGCCTAAACTCCGATGGCTTCGGCATGTACGAGCCGATCCACGGCTCCGCGCCGGACATCGCCGGCCAGGGAAAGGCGAACCCGATCGCCATGCTCCTCAGCGTCGCGATGATGCTCCGCCTCTCCTTCAAGCTCGAAGCGGAGGCCGCGGCGATCGAGTCGGCCGTGCGCCGCGCGCTGGCAGACGGCTTGCGCACACCGGACATCGCAGCCGCAGGCGGCACGCTCGTTTCAACGCAAGCGCTCGGCGCAGCGATCGAGAAGGCCCTGTAGAGCGCGCGCCTAGCTCAACGCGCGATAGTACGCCTGCCCCTGGCGGAACTGCGCAACGACGCCGTCGCGGTCGGCTTCGGACGGGAAGCGCGCCTTCGTCTCTGTGACGGCGATCAGGCGCTCGATCCAGTCGACGAAGTACGCCGCGTCGGCGCGCGCTTCGATCGGGGCGCCGGCGACGGTTACGTAGATCGGGCTAGTGTGCGCGAAGGCGCCGTCCGGGTCGAGCACGAGTTCGTGCACCGGGCCGCTGGCGCGGAAGGCGATCCAGCAGCTCTGATCGACATGGAGTTCGTGCGCGAGCTCGACGGCGGATGCGTCGCCGTCGATGGACGAGGCGACGACGACTTCGCCGTTCACGATCAGCTCGATGCGGTCGAGCGGGACGGCGGAGCCGGCGGCGGCCTCGATGTGGAGGATGTCGCCGGGCCGGGCTGTGATGCTGTCGCCGATCTCGTGGCCGTTGACGCTGAGGCTGAGCATGGGGCCGTTGCTGACGAAGGTGCGGCCGGCGCGCACGCCGTCGCACCACGACTGCGTCGTGAAGGCGCCGTCGACCCGGACGAAGACGCGGTCGCCGGCGGGCGGATTGCTGAACTGCTCTCGATCGGCGAAGTTCATGAATGTATCGGTGCCCGCGGTAGCGGCGAGGCGCAGGCCGCAGTTCAGCAGCCGATACCAGAGCTTGCACGTCTCGACGGTGTTGCCCGGGTACGACATGACGTCGACCGCATCGATGTGGCCGAGCGCGGCATCGACCGGCAGCTCCTTCGCCTCTACGCTGAGGCGACGTTGCGGCGAGAAGACGGCGTCGAGATCGCCGCTCTCGAACATCGGGTGTGCGTAGCTGAGCGTGCCGCCAACGCTGCGGCAGTGCGCGGCCGCATCTGCGTTCGAGGGCAGATCGTGCGCGTGCTCGCTGTTCGGGAAGCCGCTGTAGATTGGCGGCACCAGCTCGTTGATGCCGTACATGCACATGTGGCCGTAGAAGTTGTTGCGGTACTCCTCACCCCAGCGCAGGATGTGCGTCTCGCTGCTCAGCTCGTGGTCTCCGCCGCTGAAGTGCCCCGTATCGTGTACCCAGCCGCTGCCCTGATTCGCGACCATCATGTTGAGGAAGTTCACGTCCTCGGCGCGCTGCACGAGCGCTGCGTCCTCCGCTTCGAGCAGGTACTCGCCGCCGTAGTGCAGGTGGACGTGCACGTCACCGCTGTACCAGCCGTCGGCCGCCATGTGCGACCAGCGCTTCAGCCGCACGGAGGCGTCCGTCTCACCGTCGGCGCGAACGGCGACTTCCAGCTCGGCGGCCTCGTACTCGATGCCGCGCACCACGCGCAGCCGCGCGGTACCGCTGACGCGCACCTCGAACATGCCCTCCGCATGAAAGAACGCGTTGCCGTGATCGTCGCGCCGGATCGTCGCGCCCACCGGCCACGCCGGCCCAACGTCGTCGCGCAGGTAGACGCGTGCCGCTGTCGGCTGTCCCGTCGCGTCGTCGATGATGCGCATTCGGAGCATGCCCGACGGGCGGCACTCAATCGGCAGATCGATCGTCGCCGGCCGGCCGTCCGCCACGACGATCACCGGCAACAAGTACGAGCCGGGGTGCATCGCGCCGGCATCGAACAGCGTCGAGCCGCTGCGCTGCGCTTCGACGAAGCCGCCCAGCCCCTCGCCGTGCGACTCCGCCGAGAAGCGGACGCCGGCGTCGGTCTTGTTTTCAGCGAGCACCCAGAGCATCAGATGCTCCTCGTCACGCAGCACGATCGGCTCGTGCATCCGCGTCGGGCGCGCACCCGTCTCGTTGATCTCGACGCGGATGCGCCGCGTCGACGCCGCAGATGCGTACATGGCATCCGTGACGCGCGCGAAGTCCTCATCGTTCGGGATCGTGCCGCGTTCCGGCCAGACGGCCCGCGCCGCGCCGTTCGCCTCCGTCAGATCGAGATCGAGGCCAAGCGCGGCGCGCAGCTCCGTCAGCGTCGGGTGCCGGCCCACCTCGATCGCGATGAGTCGCTCGACCATCTCGTGCGGAATCGGCGCACCATCGCGCAGCGACGCGCCGAACGTGCGCGGACCATTCGGATGGGTATCACTCATGGCGATAGCGTAGCGCGTTCATCTCGAGCGATCCTACGCGTCGCGCCAGAGCGGCGATGATGCCTTCATCAGGCGAAGCATCATGATCATCGAAGCGACGTCACGACCGCCGCCGGGTTCGCGCATGACGCTCTCGTACCAGACATACTCCGACTTTGGCGTGTCTCCGACGGCGAGGATCGTACCGGTCACCTCGTAGTGTCGGTCAACGAACATCGGACCGTTGATGTAGCGCACTTCGATCGCGCCGAAGAGGCCAACGGCCTTGCCGCGTATGAGGCGCAGCGCTCCTTCGATCGGCCGCATGGTGTGGACGACGAGCCCCGGGTTCGCGATCGGACCGCCCCACGGCGACGCGTCCTCATACCACGGTAGCGGTTCGGTGACGACACGCTGTCGCGCCGCGGCGACATTACGCTCGAGCCGTGTCGGCACGGGCCCGGCCGTCGCTCCCGCCTGCAAGTGCGACAGCATCCGCAGTTCGCCCTGGGTGCGCGGCTCGGCGATCTTCGTGCGAAGCCGCGACGGCTCGGCAGGCGCGCCGACCAACGCCGTGCCCTCGAGCACCTGCACCCCGTGCCCATCCTCCATCCAGACGTCGACTTGCGCATCCGCCGCGCCGACGGCGGGCGTACGCACGAACCCGCGTACGGGCTCGCTATCAATGGTGGCGTTTCGAAAGTACGTCGACAGACTGCCCGTCTCGAACCAGCGCTGGCCGAACGCGCGCAGCATCAGAGGCGGGAACTGCTCCATGTGGATCGACCCGGCAATCGTCCCGCCACGGAAGCCGAGCGGCTTCGCGGTCGCATCGTCGTGGATGCTGCCGCGTTCGTTCGCCGACGTGTTCCGCGGATGCCGCCATGGACCGATGAGTACGCCGTCCTGTTCGATGATGCCTTCGGTCGTCGCTTCCGTGGTCATGGCGCTCTCCTCCGATCGAATGCGTCAGGAGTGCAATTGTACGCCTTGCCGGGCGGGATTTCACCACCTGTAGCGGGTGGACATGCCCGCTTCCGGCTCCCCTCGCGGCTCTGCTAGCATTTGTACAGCGCATTCTTTCCTATCTCGCGCGATCCTGAGGCTCAGATGGGGCGGTATCCTTAGCGGTGACTATCGAACAGATACGCGACGTTGCGAAGCTGACCGGGCCTGTTGACCTGGAGCGGATTCAGCGCGCCACGCGAGAACTCATAGAGGCGATCGGCGAAGACCCGGAGCGCGAGGGCCTGCTCGGCACCCCCGAGCGGGTCGCCCGCATGTACGCCGAGCTCTTCGAGGGTCTGCGCATTGACCCTGCCAAGCTCCTGAGCGTCGGCTTCGAGGTGGGGCACGACGAGATGGTGATCCTGAAGGACATCCCGTTCTACAGCGTCTGCGAGCATCACTTCATGCCCTTCCACGGCGTCGCGGCGGTTGGCTACATCCCCGATGGACGCGTCGTCGGGCTCAGCAAGCTCGCCCGCCTCGTCGACGCCTACGCGCGCCGCCCCCAGATTCAGGAGCAACTCACGAGCCAGATCGCGGACACGCTGATGGAGGCGCTGCAGCCCGATGGCGTGGCGGTCGTCATCGAAGCGGAGCACCTGTGCATGACGGCGCGCGGCGCGAAGAAGCCGGGGAGCCGCATGGTGACGTCGGCGACGCGCGGCACGTTCCGCAAGAACGACGTGACGCGCGCCGAATTCCTCTCGCTGGTGCGCGGCTGATGGCGGAACTGACGGTCCACAATGAGCAGTTCGACCGCGTGCGCGGCGAGTGGGACGGGCTGATCGCCCAGACCCCCAATGCCATCCCATTCGCCACCTCGACGTGGCAGCGCGTCTGGCTCGACCACTTCCAGGCCGGCCGCGATCTGAAAGTGCTGACGGCGCGCGATGGCGAGCGGCTGGTCGGCGTGGCGCCGTTCATCTGCGACGGCGACCGTGCCGAGTTCGTCGGGCACTATTCGATCTGCGACTACATGGACGCCGTCGTTACGCCGGGGTTGAAAGATGCATTCTTCACATCGATTCTCGGCGCGCTGGCAGACGCCGGCGCGAAGACCATCGACCTGCGCGGCCTGCGCGACTCCTCTCCGACGCTCGCGGGCATGACGGCGGCGGCGGCGGCACTGGGGTACACCGCCGCACGCGAGGATGAGGCGCTCTCTCCGGCGGTGCAGTTGCCCGGCACCTGGGATGAGTACCTGAACACGCTGTCGAAGAAAGACCGGCACGAGCTGCGCCGAAAGCTGCGCAGGCTCGATTCCGCCGGCGGTGACGTCGTGCTCAAAGTCGTGACCGAGCCTGCCGAAGCCGCGACCGAGCTGGACACGCTCTTCCGCCTGATGCGCATCAGTTCGCATCACAAGGAAGAGTTCCTCGACCGCCCCGGCATGGAGGCCTTCTTCCGCGAGATGACGGCGACGATGGCAGCCGAGGGCATGCTGCGCTTCTACTTCTTGACGTTCGACGGCGAGGCCGTGGCGTCGGTGCTGAACTTCGATCTGGGAGGCCAGCTGTACATGTACAATAGTGGCTACGACCCCGCGTATTCGCACTATGCGGTCGGACTCATGTCGAAGACCCTGCTGATCAAGGACGCCATCGAGAACGGCCGCCACTGCGTCGATTTCCTGCGCGGCGACGAAAACTACAAGTACGACCTCGGCGGCAAGGATCAGCAGGTCTACCGGCTGTTGCTGACGAAGGCGTAATTAAGCTCCCCTTCCCTCGCGGGGAGGGGCCGGGGGTTAGGGCGTGACATCCACGTACGAACCATCGATAGCGAAGCGAGGCGCTGGCAACCCGCGCCGCATCGCTGTGCTGTGCGTACACACGTCCCCGCTGGCGCCGCTGGGCGGCCGTGAATCGGGCGGCATGAACGTCTACGTGCGCGAACTGTGCCAGGCGATGGGCGCGCGCGGCTACGTCGTCGACGTCTTCACGCGCCGCGCGTCCGCTGAGTCGCCCGAGATCCAGCCCTTCGGCCCCAACGCCCGCGTCATCAGCATCGATGCCGGACCGGCAGAGGGCGTCGAGAAGGGCGCAATCGCCGGCAGCCTCGACGAATTCGAGTCGAACATGCTGTCGTTCGTCGCTCGGGAGAGCGTGGCGTACGACATGATCCACAGCCACTACTGGATGTCCGGCGTCGTAGCGATTAACCTCGCCGCGCGCTGGGGCGTCCCGCACGTCGCGATGTTCCATACTCTCGGCGAAGTGAAGAATCGCGCCCGCGCGACGGAGCACGAGCCGGCGTCGCGCATCGAGGCGGAGCGGCGCATTGCGACGACCGCCGACCGCATCGTCGTCGCGAGCGCGCACGAGCAGCACCTCTTGACGGCGCTGTACGGCGCGGACGCCGCGCGCATCACCATCGTGCCGTGCGGCATCGACCTCGAGCTGTTCACGCCGATGGAGAAGGAAGTCGCGCGCCACAAGCTGGGGCTGAAGGACGGCGAGCGTGTCATCCTCTTCGTTGGGCGCATCGAGCCGCTGAAAGGCATCGACATCCTGATCAGCGCCGCGGCTCAGCTCCACGAAGACGAGAATTTTATCGTGCTGATCGTCGGCGGCGACTCCCGCGCATCGAGCGAAATTGCGCAGTTGAAGGCGCAGGCCGAGAAGCTCGGCGTCGACCATCACATCGCCTTCGTCGGCGCCGTCGAGCACAGCCAGCTCCCGCTGTACTACAACGCCGCCGACGTCTGCGTCGTGCCGTCGTACTACGAGAGCTTCGGGCTGGTGGCGGTTGAGTCGATGGCGTGCGGCACACCCGTCGTCGCGTCGCGCGTCGGCGGTCTGACGACGACAGTGCAGGACGGCGAGACCGGCTACCTCATCCCGTGGCGCTGCCCGGAGCCGTTCGCCGAACGGCTCGAGCTGCTGCTGGACAACGACGAACTCCGCGCATCCTTCGGCCGCGCGGGCCGGCTCGCCGTCGAGCGCTTCCGCTGGGCGAATGTCGCGGACGCCGTCGGCGCGCTGTATGAGTCGCTGCTGGCGGAGCCGGCTCATCCCACGGCGTAGGTCCAGCTGTTTGTGCACACCGAGCATGCCGGCGCGCACCCCGCTGGAGTCGCCGCCTTCCTCGCGGTAACCTCCGGGCACATGGTGACACCGACCGACATCACGCCGTACATCGATGCGCATCTCGACGAGTCGATCGCGCTCCTCGGGGAGTATGTGCGGCTGGCGTCCGTGAGCGCCGAGAAGCGCGCGATCCCGGAAACAGCGGCGTTCGTGAAGTCGATGCTCGAGGGCATCGGCGCCACGGCGGAAGTCATCGAAAAAGAGGCGCCCGGACATCCGGTTGTCGTGGGCGAGCTGCCAGGCGATTCGCCGTACACGCTGCTCCTCTACAACCATTACGATGTGCAGCCGCCCGAGCCGCTGGAGCTGTGGAAATCACCCCCGTTCGAGATGACGCGCCACCGCGACATGCTCTTCGGGCGCGGCATCAGCGACGACAAGGGCGAACTGATCGCCCGGCTGATGGCGATCCGCGCGCTGCAGGATGCGCATGGCGGGACGCTCCCGGTGACGATCAAGTTCCTCATCGAGGGCGACGAGGAGATCGGCAGCGCGAAGCTGCTGGAGTTCATGGAGGCGCACCGCGAGCGGCTGTCCGCCGATGTCGCGCTCGAAGAGGGCGGCGGCGTCAACATGGCGGGCACGCCGGAGGTCGTACTCGGCGTGAAAGGCGTGCTGCACGCCGAGTTGCGCGTGCGCACCGCGAACACCGACATTCATTCGTCGATGGGCGGCGTCGTGCCGAACGCGGCGTGGCGCATGGTGCACGCGCTCGCATCGATCAAAGACGCCGACGACAACGTACTGGTGCCCGGATTCTACGACGCCGTGCGCCCTCCGACAGCCGCAGAGGACGAACTGCTGCGGGCGATCCCGTCCGAAGACGAGACGGTCTTGCGCGGCCTCGGCCTGCGGGCGCTCAACCAGGGCGTACGCGGGTACGACTACCAGCGGCGACTCCTGTTCTGGCCGGCCTGCAACATCGACGGGATCGGAGCCGGCTATCAGGGCGCGGGCAGCAAGACGGTTGTGCCGGCGCAGGCGATGGCCAAGCTCGATATCCGCCTCGTGCCAGATCAGGAACCGGACGATATCCTCGAAAAGCTGCGCCGCCATCTTGTTGCAAGCGGCTTCGACGACATCGAGGTCGAGTCCGATGAGGGTGAGTACCCGGCGCGTTCAGACGTGACGCACCCATTCGTGGATGTCGTCCGGTCGGCCGCCCGCGACGTATACGGCGTCGAACCAATCGTGCTCCCCAACTCTCCCGGCACGCAGCCGCTACACCCGATCATGCGGACGCTGGGTGTGCCGATCGCCTCTGCGGGCCTCGCCTATCCGGGCGCGCGCGTGCACGCCCCGAACGAGAACATCCGCATCCCGGACTTCGTCCTCGCTGTGCGGCACGTGGCGGCAATCATCGAGCGGCTGGGGGAGCCGGCGGCGCGGCTCTAGGCGCGCACAAGCTCGACGGCCCGAGAAGCTGCCAACAACGGCCCGAAGCTGTTCCCGCAGCGTGTTGATCGCCTGCCAGTCGAGCCGATATACTCACAGTGCGCTGTATTAATTCGCCCAAAAGTGCCGCTTTCAGCTTCGAGGCTGGCGGCCGGAAGGAGACCAGCATGGTCCAGGAAGTCGAATCCATCGTAACGATCACCGAGAAGGCCGCGGAGAAGGCTGCCGCGCTGCTCAAGGACCGTGGCATCGAGGACGGCGCGCTGCGTGTATTCGTCGTCGGCGGGGGCTGCTCCGGCTACCAGTACGGCATGGCCATCGCGCAGGGCCGCGAAGAGGGCGACATCGTCATCGAGCAGAGCGGCGTGACCCTGCTGGTCGATGCCGAGAGCGCGCCACTGATGCGCGGCGCTGAGGTCGATTACGTCGATGACCTGATGAAGTCTGGTTTCACGATCTTCAACCCGAACGCCACCAAGAGCTGCGCCTGCGGCTCCAGCTTCCAGACCGCCGAGGGCGGCGGGCAGGCGAAGAGCTGCTGTTAACCGCAGCGCCACATAGCGATACCGCGAGGGCCTCGAACATCGAGGCCCTTTCTGTTCGTCCGATACGGGATGGCGTGCCCACACGGGCGGACACACGGGTCCGCCCCTACCGCGCTGCCCGATCCGGGCGGACCTCGGTGATGCGCCTACGCATGGCGCCGCGCCCGCCGTGCGCAATACACCGATCTTCCTCCGCGCACTCCCGCACGCCTGGAAACGCCGGGTGCCAGCACCTTCCTCACGCATCACGCGGAGGGCGATACCCACGGGAGGAGCAAGATGCAAGGATCGCACGCTGGGCGCGCGAAGCTGTTGGCGCGGCTCTCCGCCGTGGGGGCCGTGCTGTGCCTACTCGCCGGAGCGGCATCTGGCGGGCCACCGCAGTCCGCGTTCGCTGCTCCCTCCGGCGCGCTCTCCATGAGCCCCGGCAACAGCTCCATCGATGACGGCGACGACATCTCGATCACGCTCGACGTCGTCGGCGGCGCGAACGTGCATCGCGTGCTGCTGAACCTCACCTTCAACCCCGTCGTCGTGCAGGCCGTCGATGCGAACTCCGGCGCCGGCGGCGTGCAGGTTCTGCCGGGCGCGTTCCCAGGTACGACCATCGTGGGCAGTGTGCTCCAGAACACGGCCGACAACTCCGGCGGCAGCATCACCTACGAGTACACGCTGAGCAGCACGTCGGCGCAGACATCGGGAAGCGGCACGGTCGCCACGGTGCTGTTCCACGCCATCGCAGCGGGCAACGCGAACATCCAGTGGACGAGCGCGCAGTTCACCGACAACGCCTCGGCGTCGAGTGCGCCGTCGTCCAGTACTGCGGCGGTGCTGATGGTCGGGCAGGCCGTCGCCACCTCGACGGCGACCTCAACCGGCACGCCGACAGAAACACCGGAGCCGACGGAGACGCCGACAGCGACCGAGACGCCGCTCCCCAGCGACACGGAAACGCCGACCGCGACGGAGACGCCTGTAGGCACAGCGACGCCGGACGGATCGGCGACTGCCACGCCCATCGGCACCTCAAGCCCCGTGCCGACGCCACCCGCCAGCTCGACGCCGACATCGACGAAGACGCCCGCCGGTACGGCGACGCCCAAGGTGACGGTGATCCAGGACTCCAACAAGACAGATCCACCGCAGTCGGGAGTCGACCCTTCGGGCAAGACTCCGGCGCTGCCCGCCGCCGGTAGCAGCGGCCCGGGCGTGCAGTGGTGGCGCTGGATCTTCTTCCTCGCCGCGCTGATGCTCGCCGTCGCGGGCTGGTTCTTCACCTTCGCCCTCCACTACGGTGACAAGGAGCCGGTACTCGTCGACCGGGGCGACCGACGCCGACGCCGACGCTACTAGCGAGCCGCGAGTTTCATCGCTCGCCAACTGGCGAGTACTCATCCGCATGACCCACTAGATCCGCCCTCGTCAGCGCTTCTTGCCGCGCGCGATATCCGTGTACGCTTAACGCGCGCAAGAGGAGCACAAATGGACTTCAATCCCTTCGACCCTGCATTCCGCGCCGACCCGTATCCCATCTACGCGCAACTCCGCGAGGGCGGGCCGGTCCAGCAATCGGCGATGAACTTCTGGCCCGTCAGCCGGTATGACGACGTAAGCTTCGTGCTCAAGAATCACGCCCTCTTCTCGTCCTCGGCGATGGGCGTCGGCGCCGTCGGTGGGCAGTCGGACGGCACCCGATCGATCATCAGCTCCGATCCGCCCGATCACACGCAGCTGCGCGGGCTGGTAAACCGCGCGTTCACGCCGCGCATGGTGGCGGAGATGGAGCCCCGCATCCGCGAGATCACGCGCGAGCTGCTTGCGCGCGTCGCTCCGACCGGTCGCATGGACGTCGTCGACGACCTCGCGACGCCGCTGCCGGTCACCGTCATCGCCGAGATCCTCGGCGTGGAGCCGTCGCGCCGCGAAGACTTCAAGCGCTGGTCGAACGCGACGATCGGCAACACGACCGGTGCACCATCCGAAGACCGCACACGCGACATCGACGAGTTTCAGCGCTACTTCGCGGACGTCGTCGAGGCGCGCCGCCGCGACCCGAAGGACGATCTTGTCAGCGCGCTGGTCCGTGCCGAGGGCACCGACGAGACACTGACGAACGACGAGATCATCTCGTTCGCCATGCTGCTCCTGATCGCCGGTAACGAGACGACGACGAACCTGATCGGAAATGCGATGCTGGCGCTTACGGAGCATCCGGCGGAGTTACGCAAGGTCGTCGATGACCCGGCGCTGATCCCGAGCATGATCGAAGAGGCGCTGCGCTACGACTCGCCGGTGCAGTTCCTCTTCCGCCGCGCGACAGAAGATGTAGCGATCGGCGGCGCGACGGTCCCAAAGGGCGCAGGCGTGGTGCCCATCTACGCATCTGGCAACCGCGACGATCGCAAATACGCCAACGCGGCGCGCTTCGACGTGACGCGCAATCCGCAGGGGCACCTCGCGTTTGGCCAGGGCATCCACTTCTGCCTCGGCGCGCCGCTCGCCCGCCTCGAAGCGAAGGTCGTGTTCGAAGAACTGCTACGTCTCCGCAACATCGAGCGCGTCGGCGACGCCGAGCGCATCGACTCCGTGTTCCTGCGCGGCCTCAAGCATCTGCCTCTGGCGTTCGAGCCCGTGGGGGTGCGGGTCTGATACTGATGGTGAGCTGAGACGAGGATCTCGAATACTGTAGGGGCGGACCCGTGTGTCCGCCCTCCCCGAGACGCCAGCTGAACCCCATACCAACTCCCGAACCCCGCCGCCGTCCCATGCGACTCGCGGGCTTCGACCATTCCGAACAGGGCGCGTATTTCGTGACGATTTGCAACTCAGGACCGCCTCGCGCTGTTCGGCTCAATCGTGGGCGACACGATGCGGGTGAACGCAGCCGGCGCGATGATCGAACAATGGTGGTCGAAGCTTCCGGGTAAGTTCTCGCACGTAGAAACCGACGAGTTCGTGGTGATGCCGAATCACATACACGGGTTGCTGTTTATCAATGGCGCGGATGTGGCGGTCAACGAACCTTCGCAGTTAGCCGGAGTGGGCGGACACGCGGGTCCGCCCCTACAAATGGCGGGCGCGCCGCTGTCTCGCATCATGCAGTGGTTCAAGACGATGACGACCAATGCGTATTTCGCGGGAGTACACATTGACGGCTGGACGCCTGCGATCAGCAAGCTGTGGCAACGTGGGTACTTCGATCACATTGTGCGGCGAGACGAGGCGCTGAACGACATCCGCCAGTACATCATCGACAACCCAGGCAAATGGTCCGAAGACGAGCACAATCCGAAAATCATATCGTAGGCGCGGACCCGTGTGTCCGCCCTACAGTTTTGATCTCAACGCGTGAACTACGTCAGCGAGAACATCTCGATCGGCGTGATGAGCCCCGTGCGATCCGTCGGAGGCTTGCCCTTCGCCGCGAGGCGGAGGTCGAAGCGGTCGAGGCAATCGTCGGCGTTCTGGTTCTGCACACCGCAGACGTTGCACGGGTCTTTGTGGCAGTCCGCCGTCTGCTGATGCTTTAACGTCCGCAGCCACTCCGCGCGCAGGTACGACTCCGTGACGCCGATGTTGATGTGCGACCACGGGAACGGATCCCACAGTCCCGGAGAACGGTAGGCGAAGAAGGCTGGATCGAGACTGGCGTCCGCCATCGCGCGCTGCCAGCGCGGCCAGTTGTAATGCTCGTGCCAGGCGTCGAAGCGCGCGCCGTCCGCCCACGCGTTGTAGATCGCCTTGCCCAGGCGGCGGTCGCCGCGCGACAGCACAGCTTCCAGCACGCTGTGCTCGGGATCCTCCCACGAGAACGCGACGCCCGATTTCTTCAGCGCGTCGCGCAGGTACATGTGACGCTGATGCAGGATGTCCGGCTTCTCCTGCGACGCCCACTGGAAGGGGGTATGCGCCTTCGGGATGAAGTTCGACGTGCTGACCCGCACGCGCGCGCGTCCGCCGTGCCGCCGGCGACCGATCTCGCGCACTTTGCGCGCCAGCGTGACGATTCCTTCGATGTCCTCGTGCGTCTCCGTCGGCTGGCCGACCATGAAATACATCTTGACGTTCGTCCAACCCTGGCTGAACGCGTTGTCGGCCGCCTCGTACAGGTTGTCGTCGGTGACGATCTTGTTGATGGTCATGCGCAACCGCTCCGTGCCGGCTTCCGGCGCGAACGTGATGCTGTGCTTGCCGCGCGTCGCCACTGCTTCAGCAACACGTACCGAGAAGCTGTCGACACGCATCGATGGTAGCGATATCGTCAGCTTGTCGCCGAACTCCGCGCGCAGCCCGTCGACGATCGGCACGATCTGTGAGTGGTCCGTCGTACTGAGCGAGACGAGCGACAGCTCGTCGTACCCCGTGTTGCGTTGGAGCGCCTTTGCCGCCTCCAGTACCTCCCCGGGCGAGCGCTCGAGCCGCGGGCGGTAGATGATGCCCGCCTGGCAGAAGCGGCAGCCCTGCGTGCAGCCGCGCTGGATCTCGATCGCCATGCGGTCGTGCACGGTCTGCAGGAACGGCACGATCGGCGTCGTCAGCGTAGGCGGCAGCTCCTGCACGAATCGCTTCGTCACACGCGCCGGCAGTCCTTCCAGCGTCGGCGTGACGGACTTGATCGATCCGTCGGCGTTGTACTCCGGCTTGTAGAAGCGGGGGACGTAGATGCCCCAGATCTTTGCGAGCTGCGCAAGCATCTGGTCGCGCGTGCCGCGGCCCTGGCGCTTCCACTCGCGCACGAAGTCGACGACGTCGACGATCGTCTCTTCGCCGTCGCCCAGCACGAACACGTCGACAAAGTCGGCCAGCGCATCCGGATTCAGCGCGCCAGAGCCGCCGCAAATGATTAGCGGGTGCGCATCGGTGCGCTCCTCCGCCTTCACCGGCAAGCCCGCCAGATCGAGCATGTTGAGGATGTTTGTGTACGTGCCCTCGTAGCTCAGCGAGAACCCGATGACGTCGAAGTCGGACACGCGGTGGCGCGTCTCGAGGCTCCACAGCGGCACGCCCTCGGCGCGCATGGCGGCTTCCATGTCGGACCACGGCGCGAACACGCGCTCGGCCAGCATGCCTTCACGGCGGTTGACGATGTCGTAGAGGATGCCCAGCCCCAGGTTCGACATGCCGATGTCGTAGAGGTCCGGGTAAGCCAGCACGACGCGCACGTCGCAGCCGTCCCAGTCCTTGACGATGGAGTTCCATTCGCCGCCCGTGTAGCGAGCAGGCTTCTGGACACGGGCGAAGAGAGATTCGAGGTTATGGAGTGCGGGCACGGTATGTCACCTCCCAGTGCGCCCTTATGGTAGCACGGTCGACGGACGGTGGTCGGTCGGCGGGGTAGACCGGCGAGCACGAGGGGGGCGCACAGCCGTGCGCCCTACGGCGATCGATCCCGCATCCGCGCGAGCGCGGCGTCCTCCGCTTCGAAGTCGAGCCACTTCGGGTTCACTCGCTCAGGCGGGTGGGCGCGCTCCCAGGCGATCGCCCGGGCGATGCCTTCGTCGCGCGAAACGCGCTCCGTATAGCCGAGCTCGGCACGGATGCGCGTGCTGTCCACGACCATGTGCTGCGCGTAGTTGTTCGTGACGCCTGTCGGGTTCGGAGGCATGAACTCGTCGGGAACGGCGACTACCTCTCCCGGCCAGCCTGCCACGCGCGCGATATCGCGCAACCAGTCGATCTGCGACGGCGTGTGCAGCTCGGCGACGTTATATATTCGGCCCGCCGCGCGCTCATCCGTTGCGGCGAGGGCGATGGCATCGGCGACGTTGCCAACGTACGCGCGGCTCCAGCGCCAGGGCGCCTCGGACTCCGAGACCAGGAGCGCCGGCCTCCCGGCGTCGATGCGGGCCACTTCCATGAACAGCCGGTGCTGATAGTCGCGCTCGCCATGCACCGCGGGCAGCCGCAGCACCGTTCCGGGCAGATCCGGCCACGCCATGACCGCGCGTTCCACGAGGATCTTGTCGTAGTCGTCCATCTTGCCGCCACGCTGGCCGCGGTACGGGTACATCTTCTCGCGCAGCGGCGATTCCTCCGTGAGCGGCATCGGCTCAATCGGACCTGGCTCGCTTCCGTGTAGCCTCCCGTACGCGCGGTATACGTCGGCGCTGCTGATCGCGACGATGCGCTTCGCGACGCCGCGGAGTACTCGCATCGCCGCGAGTGCATCGCGCTCGAACATGGGCGCCATATCCAGCACGACATCCGGTGCGAGCCGCCGGAACTCGACGTCATGCTCGCCGAGCTGCGCGCGATCTCCATGGATGTGTTGTATGTCGCTCGACGCGCCGCTCTCGCCCTCGCCGCGGTGGAACAACGCGAGGCTGTGCCCAGCGTCACGCAGCAGTTCGACCACGGGCGGTCCGATGAAGCTCGTTCCACCCAGCACGAGAATGCGCATCGCGTACCTCCGCGCGTAAGAAGCAGGAAGGACGCCGTTTGAGGCGTCCTTCCGCGTGCTATTCGATTCGCCTGTGCCGGTTAGTACCGGCGGCCGCCGCCACCACCACCGCCGCCGCCGTAACCACCACCACCACCGCTGCGTCCGCCGCCCTCGGGCGCGCGCTGCTGGAAGCAGTCTCGGCAGTACACCGGCCGGTCGCCGCGCGGCTGGAACGGTACTTCTGTTTCCTTGCCGCAGCTCGCGCATTGCGCCGGGTACATCTGGCGCGGACCGGACGAGTATCCCCCTCCGCCACCACCACCGCCGCCACCGTAACTGCCACCGGTGTCACCGCGGCTCGCCTTGCGCGCGCGCCGGCAGTCCGGGCAGCGCTTCGGCTCATTGGAGAATCCACGGCTCGCGTGGAACTCCTGATCTTCTGCGGTAAAAGTGAATTGGGCTCCGCAGTCCACGCACGCCAACTGCTTGTCGCTGAATGCCACGCTGACGACCTCCGATGAACGTTTCCTTGTCGTCAGGACGGGCGAAGCTGAGGCGTCGCTACGGGCTCTCGGACGGGAAACTACTGTTAGACAACGTACAGTAACACTGTTGCAAGCTCCCTTGCAACGATCTTCCCGACCAATTCCGGGCCTTTCTTGAAGCTATGTGAAGGCCGCGACCACCTCATCGTTCATCCGCTGGTACACCTCCCGCTTCCACGGGCCCTGCGTCTGCGCGATGATCGATGTGACGCCCACGGCAGCGTATGCCTCGACTACCCCACGCACGTGGGCGGGCGAGCCGATGGGCAGCACCTTCTTAGCTTCGTCCGGCGTCAACCCCATGCCTCCGCTGAACATCCCGATCATCCGGTCGATCAGCCCCTGGTTGTCAGTGACGATGACGCTGGCCGAGATGGTCTTCTCGATCTCCGCGGGGTCGCGGCCGACCTCGCGGCAGTGCGCCTCCAGCACGTCGATCTTCTTCTTGACAACGTCGGGCGTGCCGAAGACGTTCATCACGTCGGCGTATCGCGCGACAGCGCGCAGCGTGCGCTTCTCTCCGCCACCACCGATCATGATCGGCGGATGCGGCTTTTGCACGCAACTCGGCACGAAGACGGCGTCCTTCAAGTGGTAGTACTTGCCGTCGAAGTTGACGCGCCCTTCCGCGTGGAAAAGCAGGCGGATCACCTGCATCGCCTCGTCCAGGCGGTCCTGCCGCTCCTTGATCGGCGGGAACGGGATGCCGTACATCTCGTGCTCGCCGCCGTGCCACGCCGCGCCGATCGCGAATTCAAGACGCCCGTTGCTGAGGTGATCGATCGTTGCGGCCATCTTCGCCAGCACGGCAGGCTCGCGATACGTCACGCCCGTCACCAGGCAGCCGAGCCGGATGCGTTCGGTAACGGCGGCCAGCGCGGCCAGCGCCGACCAGCCCTCAAAGCAGTTGGCGTTCGCGTCCTGCCCCGGCCCGGGCGGGACGAAGTGGTCGAACGTCCACGCACTTGCGAATTTCGTGTCGCGGTCGAGGAACTCCCACATGTCCTCGATCTCACGCCACTCCACATTGTTGAGGCTGGTTTGAATGCCGAACTTCATTTTGGTCATGCGATCACGTCCTTCGTTGCTGGCAGTGTTGTCTCAGTTACGGTCGGTTCGGCGAGCGCCGCCGCATCTTCATCCATGATGGTCCTGAGCCTCGCGACCCACCTCCGGTGCAGTGCTCGAAGCAGGGGGCGAGATGTCCGAAACGCCAAGAGCGAGAGTCGGCTCCGGTTGGTCAGCCGAGTGCGCGACTCGACGCGTGTCCCGCCGTCCTCGAGCGGTATGAACTCAACAGTCTCAATCGCCGGGTGCAAACCCATGAGTGTGAGTCCCGGTGACGCTGCCATGCGGTAGCTGTAGTAACTGAACGGCCGCCAGTCAACGTATTCGCGCAGGGCAACGCCGGGGCCGTGATTGCAGTGGGACGATGCGCCAGCACCCAGGCGGCCATGCGAGTTCGGATCGGTGCGGTCGGGATTTTTTTCGAGCAGGCGGCTGCAGGCGTATCGCTGCCTCTCCACCGGGTCGACGACGTAGCGCCAGACAACGGCTGGCGGGTACGGCAGGTCGATGCTGAACTCGAGATCGGCCTCCCCGGCCGCGATCTCAAAGCGGCGGGTTTCGCGCATCTGCTGGAGGATCGGCGCGAGGTCGTGCACACCGCCCCCGGTTTCGCCGAAGGACTCGTACGTCTCAGCATGTCGCGGCAGAACGAACGACGCGGGCACCCGCTGGAGGCACGCATCCGTGAAGAAGGCGTACGCCGGAACGCCGAGCGTCTCGGTGATGCTGTTCTTGAGCAGCCGATGCACAAGGATGACATCGGCGCCGGCAAGATCGTCGACAGCGGCGCTGGGCTGCACGACGTAGGTGCCGAAATGCGCAATGAACTTCAACCCAAGCGTACTCATCGAGGCACAGGCGCTGCACTGGCACGTCGTCGCGCGCACCATGTTCTCCAGACGGTTGGAGTATTCGAAGTAGCAGGCTTCGAGCAGCTCGACGAGGCGTTCGCCGTCGGGGAAGGTGGCCTCGTCGGCATAGCAGAACACGGCGTCGCCTTCGAGCTTCACGAAGCGAAGCGGCGGCGCGAGGCGCTCGCGGATCAGCGTCGTCAGTTCGTGGATGATCGCCTGCGCGTGCTCCAGTTCCGTGCCGGTAAGGAACGCCGTGTACCCGGAGATGTCCGCGAGGACGAGATAGCCCTGACGGGCACGCTGTTCGTCTGGCATTTGTTGGGCCTCGGCGCTCCGATTCCGCAGGATTGCTGCGCAAGTCTGATCGATCCCGCGCCTTGCCTCCAGCAGCAACCCGGCGCACGGGGAAGGCACCGCTTGTTTCACGCGACCGGCACGACGGCTGTCATCCTGAGCGACGCGAAGGATCTTGACTGTGGTGGCACGACGCTTCGACTGCAGTGCATGCCACGTGTGCTAACTCGGACAAGATGCTTCGCTTCGCTCTGCATGACGATGTCTACGCTGTCGTCGAGCACGCCGCCGCATGCTCATACGGCGAGGGCGCCCATTGCGCTAGCGGCGGAGGCTGCCCTGTGCGACGAAGAACTCCCAGATCTGGTCCGTGGCGCTCACTTCGTGCGTCGTCGCGCCGAGACGAGGGACGTCGATTGCCCCCGGCCACGTGTGGCCGCCGCCTTCGATGATGAAGAGGACGACCGCTGTGTCATCGGTGCATTCGCTATACGCGATGGTGTTGACGCTTGCGCTGAACTGTTGCTCCGCCGGCGTCGGATTGCAGCCATCGTGTTCCGCCCAGCTCTTCATCGCATCCTTCGCGGCAACGACCGGGAACTGCTGCCCGCACTGTGAGGTGCCGCCTTCGAATGGCACGCAGAAGTCGTCGGTCCCGCGGAAGCTAATGACCGGGATGGCGCGTACCCCGGCGCATGTGCGCGGAAACACCGATGCGGCGACCGGCGCTATCGCTGTGATGCGATCTGGCATCGCGCACGCGACGAACGACGACATCGCCGCGCCGTTCGACATGCCTGACACGAACACGCGCTTCGCGTCAATGCACAGATCCGATTCGAGACGGTCCAGCAACTCGCGCATGAAGGTGATATCGTCGGTGCCGGAGAGGCCGGGGTAGTTCCAGTGCTGCGGCGCACCAGTGCCGTTCGGCGTAACGACAATGAACCCTTCGCGGTCGCCCTTCGCCGGGAAACCCGAATAGCTAGCCTGCTGGCGCGCGTTCGATCCGAAGCCGTGCAGGTTGAGCACGAGCGGGGTCTCGCGCGTTCCGTCGTATTGCGGCGGCACATGCAGGATGTAAGTGCGCTTAAGCCCGCCGGACTGCAGCGTCTCGTTGCTGTCGCCCGCAGCATGCGACTTCGCGACGGCGCAGGCGGCGCGGGCCGCAGTATCGGGGGTCGCCGCGGCAGCCGTTGTGCGGGCCGGCTCCGGCGTCGCATCGGTGTCGGAGGACGCCGTAGCTGTCCCACCCGGCGAAGATGCCGCGGGCGTAGGCGTCGAGCCAGCGCCGGACGAACCGCCACACGCCGCCAGCACTGCCGCGGCCGTCGTCAAGACGGCGAAGAGCATACGCGCGGGTGAGATCAGTTCCACAAGTCGGGATACTCCGCGCGATGCACGGCCTGCAACTCCTCGAACCGCGCGCGGAATCCGTCCGAATTGAGTTCGGGCGTCGTCATGATTACGGCGTCTTCGTTGTTGTCCGTGTAGTAGCGCTTGCGCAACCCCAGCCGAGCGAATCCGTACTTCTCGTACAGCCGCTGCGCGCTGTCGTTCGACGCGCGCACCTCCAGCGTGGCGACTTCCTGGTCGTATTCCTTCGCCAGCTCCAGGATCGCGATCACCAGCCGCTCGCCGATGCCCATGCGACGGTAGCGCTCGCGTACGGCGACGGTGACGATGTGCGCCTCCCCCACCATCAGCCAGACGCCGACGAAGCCCAGCAGATACTCGTGCGAGCCTGCCACCGGCTCGCTGCCCACGATGCGGCGCAGCGTGCCCCACAGCCCACTCGTCGCGGGCGGCTCGAGCGGCGTGTCGCGCACCTCCGTGAGCACCAGGTACCGCGCGAGCTTGTTCGCCAGCTCGCGCTTGTACGCCGTCTGCGGCCACATCGACGGGAACGACTCGCGCTCAACATCCGCCACCTGCGTGATGTCGTCGGCCGTCATCGGCCGTATCTGTGTGTGAAGCGCTGTGCGCATGGGAGCCCTCGCGCCGCATCGAGCGGCCGTATGTCCAGTTTAGCATCGGCCGCCGGGACGGGTTCACGGCAGCGAGGGAGCCGGCCCGCCTCTCGTGTCATCCCGAGCGACGTAGCCCTACTCCGCCAGCGACGGCCGTGCGACCCCGGCGTACAACTGCCGGTACCGCGCGAGGTTCTCGATCACGATCTGCACGTAGCGTTGCGTCTCGTCGAACTCCAGCTCTTCGACGAAGAGATCGTCGTCCGCGCCGGCGACATCCGCCGCATCGGCAGCCGCTCCCGGGCCGCCGTTGTACGCGGCGAGCGCCCGATAGGCTTTGCCGCCGGACACATCCAGCTGCGTTTTCAAGTAACTGGCGCCGAACTCCAGGCTGATCCTCGGCCGGTAGAGATCGCTCGCCGCAAATTCCGCCACGCCAAGCGTCGCCGCGATCTGCTCGCCGGTCGCGGGCACAACCTGCGTCAGCCCCAGAGCCCCCGCACCGGAGCCCGCCTCCGGATCGAAGAAGCTCTCCTGCCGCACAAGGGCCAGCAGCAGCAGCGGCGAGATAGCCTCGTCCTTCGCCGCAGCGGTGACGAGCGAGCCGTATGCGGCGGGATACGCGACGCGCAGCAGATCGTCGGGCGGCGTCTGGGCGGACTCGGGCAGCGCAGCGATCAGGGTGACGGCGGCGCGCGCGGCCAGCGATGTGCGTTTCTGCTCGGAGAACCGCAGGGCGAGTTGGTAGAGGGCCGCGAGGTCGTCCTTGCTGTCACGGATGATCGCGCGATACACGGCGTCGGACTGTGCGTGCAGCCCGACGTCCTCAAGCGCGGCCCCCTCGCCGAACCGCCCGTCCTCCGTGATCCGCGTTAACGTAGATTCGGGATCGAACCCGGTGATGCCCTTGATGTAGTCGGCGACCTTCTTCCAGTCCAGCTCTTCGAGGTTGAAGTCGGTGAGCTTGGGCGTGCTCTCCTTCGCGACGTTCTTGCCGAGCAGCACCTCGGCACGCAGGGCGTAGAAATTGCCGACCGCATCCGGGTCGTCGATGAGCTGGGACAGCACGGCATCCGCGAGCGGATCGCCTGACGCTCGCAGCGCACGGCCCTGCCAGAAGCGCGCACGCAACGCATCGTCGCCGCTGGCCGACGACGCGATCACCGACCACGACAGCGCCGCGCCCGCGTAGTTCGCCGCCTTGTGCTGCACGAGGCCGCGACGGAAGTCGGCGTC
Source organism: Chloroflexota bacterium (assembly GCA_031400455.1). Taxonomy (GTDB): domain Bacteria; phylum Chloroflexota; class Dehalococcoidia; order DSTF01; family JACRBR01; genus JANXYW01. Next base: position 38,894 of record JANNPX010000022.1, read on the forward strand.
GCTGCGCCAGGTCGATGCGGGGAAGTCCGCGACCAGCGCCGCGTACGTCGCGCCTGCCTCGTCGAAACGGTCCGCGCGTTCGAGCAGGCGTCCGCGCCACCACAGCGCATCGTCGGCAAGCGTCGATACACGATCGACTTCGTACACCGCCTGGTAGGCGACGATCGCCGACGCGGGATCGTCCGCACGTTCATCGAGCGCGCCGAGATAGTACGTCGCCTCGGCGGCGTTATCGTCTGCCGCGACTGCCCGTTGGAGCGACGCGCGTGCGGTATCGTTGCGGAACGCGCGATACTCGACCACGCCACGGGTGTAGTCGCTCACCGGAATCACCGCCGCGTCCAGCTCATCGAGCAGGTCCGGCGCGACGCCGCTCGACGGGTACGACGCGATCGCCTGTATGTACAACTCCGGCCACGCCGGATCGCCCAGCCGCTTGTCGAGCGCACCGATCCGGGCGAGCGCCGACGCCACGTCGCCGCCATCGATCGCCCGAGCGCGCTCGTACCACGCCCGCGCGCTGGCGTCGTCCAAGCCCTGCTCGAATGCCTTGCCCATGCTGAGCGTGAACGACGCCTTGAACTCGGGCAGCAGATCGCTTGCCAACACCGCCTCGGCCGCCACTTCAGCGTCGGCGCTACGGCTCAGCCGCGCGAGCAGCTTCGCGCGCTCGACGCGGGCGAAGTCGGAGATCGCGCCATTCGCGGCGATGTACCGCTCGTAGGCCTCAAGCGCGCCGGGCATATCGCCGAGATCGTCCAGCGTGGAAGCGAGCATGTAGCGCGCCGTGCTCTCATCGCCATCCGCCGCGCCCGCCCCAAGGTACGCCTCCAGCACGGGTTGGGCATCGGCGGGCCGCGCTAGCCGGAGCAACATCTGCGCTTGTGCCAGCCGCGCCTCCTGCCGGTTGTCACCGTCGGTGCTCGCCGCGATGGCGGCATAGACGTCGGCCGCGGCGGCGAAGTCGCCCTCCTCGCGCAATCGAGCCGCCGCCGTAGCGTCAGCCGATGCGGGTGTGGATGTGGGAGATGGCGCGTGTGTGCTCGAAGCGTCGGGCGTTCCGGGAACGGCGGATGGAGTCGGCGAAGGCGACGTTGACTTCGATCCGCCGCACGCCGACACGACGATCGCGCACGACGCGAGCAGCGCGGCAGCGCACGGTACGGCACGGCGACGGAGTAGGCGCATAGAGACAAGCTTTCGGAGTGCGTGCGGGGTGCGAGGACACGCCTCACGTTTGTCAAGGATCTGCGCCGCGCGGGCCGCGGCGTTTTGACAGCGTTTCCGGCTGCATGCTACCTTCGAAGGAGAAGCCCTCGCAACGCGGAGCGCGCCATGAACCTGCTGCGGCTCACCATTATCGACCAGTCGGGCGGAGTCAGCTTCATCGCACATGGTGAAGCGCTCCCGGCGCTGCTGCGCGCGTGCACCACCAATCCCGCCGATATCGACGAGTTGCTCGAGCGCGCGGAGCCGCTGTACGCCGGTCTGCGCGAACGCGTCGCCAACGGCTTGGCGATGTTCGACGAGCGCAACGCTCCCGGCCGCTACGCCGCCATTCACACCGCGCTCGAACACGCAGCGCCGGACGAGTCACCGCTCTTCCGCGTCGTCGACGACGTCACTCGTGAAGCCAGCCTGCGCCCCGGCGAGGCCGGCGCGTTCGTCATCAATCTCATCGATCGCCGCATCATCACGCTGCAGAACCTCTACCAGAAGATGGATCGCAGCGGCCGCGGCCAAGTCTTTGACGGCGAGCGCATGACTGGCGACACCTTCGTTTACCGCCTCCCGAAGACGTGGGCGCTCGTGCCGTAGGCCGCGCGGGCGATTCACGTGCTGACCGGCTGACAAGCTGACTAGCCGAAGCGCTCACCAGCTACACTCACCCCATGAACACGCGCTGGAACGGACGCTCCGTCTGGGCCGAGATCGACCTCGACGCGATCGCGCACAACGTGCGGGCGCTGTCAGATCGCGCCGCACCTTCGAAGCTGTACGCCATCGTGAAGGCAAACGCCTACGGCCACGGCGCCGTCAGCGTCGCAGCAGCCGCGCTCGATGCGGGCGCGGCGGGACTCGGCGTCGTCTGCGTCGACGAGGGCGAGGAGCTGCGCAATGCAGGCATCGACGCGCCAATCCTCATCGTCGGCTACACGCACGCGGCGGAGGCCGAGCGCATCGTCGAGCTGCGGCTCACGCCGACGGTCTGCAGCATGCAGGCCGCGCTGGCGCTCTCACGCTTCGCATCAGAGCAGGGCGTCACACAGCGCATCCACATCGAACTGGAGAGCGGACTGAACCGGCACGGCCTGCCGCTGGACGAGCTCGTCACCTTCGCTGAAAGCGCGCGGGCCCTGCCTTCGATCGAAGTGGAAGGTCTGTTCACGCACTTCGCTGCCGCCGAAGAAGGCGAAGCCGCGTTCACCCGCGCACAATACGACGCCCTGATCGACGCATCGACGCGGCTGCCGTGGATCCCGATCCGCCACTGCGCCGCGTCAGCCAGCGTGCTGAACGCACCGGACATGGCGCTGGAAATGGTGCGTGCGGGCATCGCCATCTACGGCTACGAGCCCGCACCCGGAATTGCCGCCGGAATTGAGCTGCGGCGAGCGCTCTCGCTGAAGGCGCGCGTCGCCCGCGTGCTCGACGTCGAAGCGGGCGCGACCGTTGGGTACGGCCGCACATGGATCGCGCAGCGCCCCTCGACCATCGCGCTGATCATGTGCGGCTACGCAGACGGCTATCGCCGCGCCCTCTCGAGCCGCGCGCACGTGCTCATCCGTGGTCAGCGCGCGCCGATCGCCGGACGCATTGCGATGGATATGTGCATGGCCGATGTGACCGGCATCCCCGGCGTTGCGCCGGACGACGAGGCCGTTATCATAGGCGAGCAAGGCGGCGAACGCATCGATGCGGACGAGCTGGCCGGGCTGGCGGACACGATCTCGTGGGAGATCCTCGCCGGTATTACCGCGCGCGTACCCCGCATCTACCTTCGTGACGGAAGCGCGGTCACTGTCAGCACACTGAACCAGCAAGCGCCGGCGCCGATTCGTGAACCCGCTGCATCGGGCTGAGGACAACATGCCGCAACAGACGCCGAATCTCTTCACCTACCCCCGCAACGAGCCCGGCACCACCGGGCACTTCGACCTGGTCGACGCGTTGCGCAGCCTCCCGCGCGACCTTGGGGACGCGCTCAAGGGCGTCACGGAAGACGAAGCAGCGTTCCGCGCAGCGCCGGACGGATGGTGCATCTGCGAGATCGTCGGGCACCTGCGCGACGCGGCGGAGGTCTACCACAAGCGCATCTACATGATGTCGACGCAAACGGATCCGGTGTTGGAGCCGTACGACCAGGAAGCGTTCGTCACCGAACACGCCTATATGACGCGCAACATCGACGACATGGTGCGCGAACTCGCCGGCTGGCGCGCCAACACCGTCGAGTTGCTCACCACGCTCGTCAACTGGAACTGGGCGCGCACCGGACAGCACACGGAGCGCGGCCGCACGAGCATCCGCCAGATCGTCGAGCACATGGTGGAGCACGAAGGCGAGCACCTGCACGACATCCGCACGCTCCGCGCTGCGGCTTCCGCCTGACGTCACCACAGAGGCACAGCGGTCTTGTTGGGGCGCGACTATCGTGAGCGGCGCTTACGAACCCACATTGCTGGGACAAGTAACGCCAGGCACATTGCGGCGCTCGCGACGATCGCGAACGCGATCCTGGATTCGCGTGCCGAAGATTCCGCGGATCGATCCGCACTCGCGACTACCGGGGGCTCGGCGATACCGCCGACCGATTGCGCGGCCACCTCTCTGATCTCGAGGTCATCGTTGTACACCACGCCGGACGCGAGCTCGGCCGCCGCGTACATCCCGAAATGCGCCTGCGCCAACGTGCCGTCGCCGCCTGCGAACGGAGCCGCGGACACGAGTTGTCCGTCTTGCCACACCTTTGCTTCACCGTGGACGGGATCCATATCGAGAGAGAACTTCAACTCGACCCATTGCCGCATCGGAAAGAGGATCGTGCTGGTCTGGAAGGTGGGTTCGCGTAACCCTGCACTCGGCACGTGCATCAGATGCACGACGCCGCCCGCTACGGCACCGGGCGACGGGTTCGCGGCCGAGACGTTAGCAACGAAGACGGGGCTCCAAGAGTCGGTGGCGTTGGACGTGAACGTCGCGAAGCTGAACCACTCGCCCGGCACATTGAGCGGCACGTCGAGCCAGACGTGGAGTTTCACCTCGCACGGACAGACGAAGGCGCCGCCGGGTGTGTTCTGGAGCTGGATCGTGGGATAGCCGCGATGACCGTTGTTGACGCCTGGTGTATTCGGTGGGTTCGCACCGTACATCCACCCCTTGTGCGAATACGTCCCGGTGCGCACCTGCTCGGTCGACTGCTCGTGAGATGTGGTGCCCAGATAGTTCTGCGGGACGATGTAAAAGTCGTCGAATTCGCTGACGGACTCGAAACTCGTCGAGAACACGCGTCCGCCAACTCGATCGTGCGGTGCCTCCGCCGTATCGCCGGCGTAGCCGACCGCGCGTGCCGGAATCACGGACGACGCCATCGACAAGGCGATCGCCAGGGCTATCGCGAGCCCCCTCGCCACGCGAATGAATGAATGCATGTGGTGAACCTCGGCTGAGCGTAGCACGATGGTGGGGAGCCCGTTCTGCGTCCTAGCTGCTCTCGCGCGCACCAACGGCGTCTGCGAGCACCGACTCGCTCTCGGCCGGCATAGCTGTCTCGCCGCTCCGCATCCGCATGAAGTCCGGCACAGGCGCGTCGTCCTGGCGCTCGCGCTGCCGGAGCACGCCAAACGCGTTCGTCTCCACGATGATCGCCAGCACGATGAGCATCCCCGCCACAGCGACGCGCCACGAGACATTCTCCCAGTTGTGCTGATTCACCCAAGCGCCGTTCAGCACGACGAGCGCAGCGACGACGGCGACGATGCCTGCGAGCTTCTCGGCTGTCCGGATTCCGGCGCGCTCCTTCACGACCGTCTCCTCTGGAAGTAGTCCCGCACCATCGCCGGAGCCACGGACAGTACGCCGACGACGACCGCCAACACCACGAGCAGCACGCCAGCGACCATGCGGCCGATCTGATCGATGCCGCCGGCATCGCCGCTCGCCGCTTGGTACACCATGCCGATTGCGAGCATGGCCGTGACGACCGCCAGAATCAGCCCCGTCGCCCGCGCGAAGTTCGACGGTAGCGGCCCCTCGCTCGACGCGGCGCGCCGCGCGGTGGTCGCCGCGTTTCGCGGCCGCGGTGCATCCGCGACGGCAGCGGCCGTGGAGTTCTCTGTGCCTCCGCGGCTACGTTCCCTCACAGGCTTGCGTTTGCGTCCCTTGCGTTCTGGCATCGCGATCACTCCACCGGGCCCAGCGCCAGGCCAATCAGCCGGTACGTCAGCTTCGCCGCGAGTTGCGCGCATGAGCGCGGCCCCAGCGATGGCGATAGCTCAGTCACGTCGAACCCCACGATCCGTTTCGTCTTCGCGACGGCAATCAGCAGGTCCGACACCTCGTCCCAGTGCAGCCCGCCGGGCTCCGGCGTGCCGACTGCCGACATCTCGGACGGATCGAAGTTGTCGAGGTCGATGGTGATGTAAACCGCGTCGCTCAGCCGCGCGACAACAGCCTGCGCGCCCGCTTCGCGGTATTCCTTCGGCGAGTAGAACCCGAGCCCCTGTTCTCGCACGAACTGCGCATCTTCGAACGACGCGCTGCGCAGCCCCACCTGGGTCACCGGCGCGTGCTCTTGCGCGCGGCGCAGCGTGCACGCGTGGTTGTATCTCGAATCGAGATACTCGTCGCGCATGTCGGAGTGCGCGTCGAACGCCAGCACCGACAGCCCCGGCGTGCGCTTCGCGTGTGCGCGCACGGCGCCGACCGCGACCGTATGCTCGCCGCCCAGCGTCACGACGAACTTGCCAGCGTACAGCAGTTCGCTCACCACCGACTCGATGCGATCCGTCATCGCCTCGGGCGAACCGGTATGCGGGGCCAACTCCGGCAATGTGTGGATTCCGTGGCGCCACGGCTCGATCCCGAGGCCGACGTCATAGAGTTCCATGTCGGCGGACGCCTCGATGATCGCCCGCGGACCATCGCGCGTGCCGGCGCGAGCCGTCACCGTCGAGTCGTACGGCACCGGCAGCACGACCACGCGCGAGCGCTCGAACGACGAGTCTTCCTCGTCGAGCGACGCAAAGTTCACCTGGGGATAGAATCGCGTGTCCGCCACAAGCTCAGATTACCGTCTATCCGGTATGCGGACACCGGAGAGTTGACAACCGCGCGTCAAGGTCGGCGGCTCGGTCGCTGGGCGATTGTCCTGGCACGTGGCGTGACTGAAGGCTGTCGGCTGACCGGAGCCGCCTACCGCTTCGCGCCGGTGGAGCCGCGTAGACGCGGGTCGAGGATGTCGCGCAGTGTGTCGCCAAGAAGGTTGAACGCCAGCACGACCAGGCTGATCGCAGCGCCGGGGAATATCACGAGCCACGGATAGGTGCTTCCCCTGCCGACGCCCGTACTCAGGTCGGCGCCCCAGCTCGGCTCTCCGGGGCTCACACCGAGCCCGAGGAAGCTCAGCGCGGACTCCACCAACACCGCCGCCGCGAAGACGCTGCTCAACCCGACCAAGATGAACGGCATGATGTTCGGGAGTACGTGACGCCATAGGAGCCGGAACTCGCTCGCGCCTGTGGAGCGCGCGCCGATCACGTACTCCTTCTGCTTCTCGACGAGCGCAACGACCCGCATGATGCGCGAACCGCCGAAGAGCGCTCCGATCGCCACCACCATCTCGACCGTCCTGAGCCCCGGCCCGAACGCCGCGACGAACGTCAGTAGGAGGAAGAGCTGCGGGAACGCTCCCCACGCTTCGCCGGACCGCTGAATGAGATAGTCGAGCCAGCGACCGAAGTAGCCGGACAAGATGCCGAGCGCTGTGCCCGGGAAGAAACCGAAAAACAATATGACGACGCCAAACTTTAGATCGATACGGGCGCCCGCAAGAATGCGGCTGAAGATGTCTTGGCCGAACTTCGTCGTTCCGAACGGATGCGCGAGGCGGGGACTAAGGAACTGAGACGTCGCATCGAGTTCGCGCGGCGGATAGGGCGTCAGGCTGGCTCCTACTACCCCTAGAAACACAAAGCCAACCACCACCAGCAGTGACACCGCGCCGATCGGGTTCTCGCGTGCGAGGCGACCCATCTTCGCGAGCCACGGCCGATCCTTCGGGAGCTCCCAGGTCTCACCCGCGATGATCGTCGCATTCGGATTCGCTACGGTTGCCATTAGCTGTACTTCACCCGTGGGTCAGCGAACGCGTACGAAAGGTCGACAACCAGGTTCACGAGCACGACCACGGTCGCGGTGTAGATCGCCAGAAACTGGATCACCGGCAGGTCTCGGCTAAACGTGGACTGGAAGAGGAACAGGCCGTTGCCATCGATGCTAAGGATCCGCTCAGCGATGACGGAGCCACCAAACACGGCGATGAACGCGGTGCCAACGGCCGTGAGGATCGGCGTACTCGCGTTTCTCAGTGCATGCGTCAGGACCACCGTGTGCTGCCGAAGTCCCTTGGCTTTCGCGGTGCGCACGTAGTCGCTTCGCAGCACCTCCAGCATCGTCGTCCGCACGAGTCGCATCAGGCCGGCCGACCCGCCGATACCGATGATCAGCGCGGCGGGCAGGAACAAGCGAAGGTTCGTCCACGGGTCATCGTAGATGGGCACATACCCACCCACCGGGGCCGAATAGTTCCACAGGTATGAGGGGATGATGATCAGCAGACTCAGCAGGAAGAACTCCGGGACGGATGTCCCGAACACCGAGAAGATGCGGACGAAGTAGTCGAGGGGACTGTTCCGATACATGGCCGACAAGATGCCGAACAAGATGCCGAACGAGACGCTGAAGAACAGGCTCAACGCGACGATCTCAAAACTGGCCGGGAAGCGGCGGATGAACTCCGACCGCACGCTCTTCTGGCTGAGATACGTCTTGCCGAAGTCACCACGGAGCGCATCGAACAGCCAGCGCGAGTACTGGCTATTCCGCTGCACTCCGACGAAAGGCACGCTCGTGTCGAAGGTGATGGGGAAGATCGGATCGTTGAGGTGGTATTGCTCGCGAATCGCTCTCTTCTGCTCCGGCGTCGCGTTCTGCCCACCGATCACGTCGGCGATATCGCTCGTGGGCAGCACGCGGAGCAGCACAAACACGGCGATCGACACGGCGATCAGAATGATTGGCAGGAACGAGAGTCGCCTCAACGTATACCGCAACATATGCCCGCGTTACCTCCGACGCTGTTCCAGCACCGTTCGGCGCTACGCCTTGTCCAGCCACGACGTGCGGTTGAACAATCCGTAAGATCCGCGGCCGGTGATCGACCCCTTGACGTACGAGTAGCGCCCGCCATACCCGATCTCTGAGAAGATGTTGAGCATCGGCGAGTACTTCTTCATGATCACCTTTTGCGCGACCTTTACCTTTTCGATGCGCGCCTTCTCGTCCAGCTCCTGCGCCGCGGCAAGCACCGCGGTGTCCACGTCGGCGTCCTTGTAGCCCATGAAGTTCTTGCGGTCGCCTTCCGCGCCCAGGTAGAAGCGCAGCGGCAGATCCGGATCCTCATACGCCAGGTGCAGGAAGCACGTCATGTGGAAGTTCCCCGTGCCTAGCGACTGACTGAACCACTTCACCAGGTCCTCGGGAAGCAGCTTCACCTTCACGCCGCCGCGCTGGAGCTGGGCCTGCAACACCTGCGCCAGGTTGGCATCGACCGGGCGTACCGAGTGCTTGAGCTCTATTTCCTGGCTGAAGTCGAAGCTCGCAGCCTCGAGCAACTTCTTCGCGTCCGCGATGTCGTGGCGGAAGTACTCCGCCAGCTCCGGGTCGCTTTCGGGCAGCGCGTAGAGCGCGTGCGCCGGCGGGATGGGACCCGTCTTGATTCCGCTCCCCTCGGCCAGCAACTGGATCGCCTCGTCGCGGTCGATGAGCAGGTTGAACGCCTGTCGCACTCGCTCGTCCGTGAATGGCGGCTCGTACTTGAGCATCAGCGTCGTGTAGTCCCTGCCGAGGCTGCTTCCAATTTCGATCTTATCGCCAAATTCCTTCTTGGTATCCTCGGCTTCCGTCTTGCTCGTGAAGCCGTACGTGTCGATCTCGCCAGCCTTGAATGCCGCGAGCGCAGCGACGTCGTCGGTGATCAGCTTGTTGTTGATGCCGTCGAGGTATGGCTGCCCCGCGATGGACTTCGTACCGGCGAACTGGCGGAACTTGTCGAACTTCGCGAGCTGGATGTTGGCGCCGTTGTCGTGGCTCTTCAGCACCCACTGGCCGGAACCGATCGCATCCTTCGTCAGGATGTCATCGTTGTTCAGGATCTCCTTCGGCAAGATCGAACTCGTGATTGGCGAGCCTGCGTTCGAGGAAGTAAACACCCAGGCCCATGGGAACTTCATCTTGATCGTGACCGTGCGCTCGCCCGTGAATGTGATGTCATCCATCACGTTGTGCAGAAAGTCGTAGCCGACACCGATCTCGGCGCGGAACCGCTTGAAGCTCTCGGCGACATCTTCGGCTGTGACTTTGCGTCCATTTACGGGCGCTTTGTCGTGGAACACCGCATCGCCCAACGTCGCGATAACCGTGAGCGGGTCCGGCTGTTCCACCTGTGTGGCCAGGAACAATTCGCGCACACCAGTGTCCGTCGGCGTGTACCACATGTGGTCGTACGTCGTAAATCCCAGGTACAGCCCCTGAGCAAGCGCGAGGATGCTCGGGCCGAAGACCTTCATGCTCGGCAGCGGACCGCCCTGCCGGACGTTGAGAATGCCCCCGGGCTTCGCCGGCCCGTCTTGCGAGCCGTCGTTCACGCCGGATGTGGAGGTGGTGTTAGGCGTCGGCTTTGCGCCCGGCGTGCCCGTGGTCGTCTTGCTGCCGCCGCCGCAGCCGACAATGGCGATGCTGCCGATCGCCGCGCCGCCGACCGCTGCGCCCGCCAATACCTTACGACGCGAGACGCGCTGCGCTTGCCAGTATCGAAGATCGTACTCTGCCATTGGTCCCGCCTCTTCTACTAACCTCCAGCCGCCCCGCTGCTGAGAGGAACACACCCACCGCCGCGTCACTGAATGGAGTTCATTTTGCTCGCCGAATCGGCCCCTGTCAACAGTACGTTACATTCTCACCCGAAGTTCCCGAGCACGTCGTGTCGAAACAACTGTGATCAATGGTGTCCGCCACCCGCCTGTTCCGGCGAGTACGCGGTCAGCCCAAGCTTTCGGCGCAGCAGGTACGCGCCCGTCCCGACGCCCACAACCAGTCCCGCGACGATACCCGCCACGACGAGCTGCACCTCAACGCGCGACCCATCGTGTTGATCCACCGGCTGCTGCACCTGCTGGTGTGAAGTGACACGCCCGTCAGCAAACGGCACACCTGCTGCGTCTGTCGGCGCGGCGACGGCGAAGCTCATCACCCATGCCGAGACCATCACGGCAAGTAGCATCAGGCGCATCGAACCAACTCCCCTGCGGCTTCCCAGCACTGCCCCGTTCGCCTTCGCTCGGCGTACCGGCGGCATGCTATCACAGGGCCCTCGTACGCTCGATGCTGCGCGCGCATGAACTGCGCCGCCGCCTCGGCCTATTCGGCCTGGGGGCGCGCCGACGCTCCCACCTGCTCAATCGATACCACGCTCAACGTACGCGGGAAGTGGACGATCTTGACATACGTGTCCTCTTCCACCATGACATGATCCTCCGGCTGCAGCCGGAACACCCGCCGATCCACGGCGACGTAGTAGCTGTGCCAGACGATGAGCAGCTCGGCGCGGGACCACTTCTTCTGCACGACTCCTTCGCTCTCGGTCAGCGGAGCGCGCAGGTCGCGGAACTGCATCCACACTTGATGCGCCAGAAGCAACCCCACCACTGCCACCACGGCAAGGGTCAGATACCCGACGCCCTGCGGCTCATTGGTCGCGATGAAGTACAGGAGGAAGATGTCTCCCGCCAGGATGACCGCGTAGATCAGCATGCTGCGGAGGAGTGCGGTACGGGCGCGGGATTCCGGATCTCGCACGGCTACGACTCTGGCTTCGGCAGCAGCAGCGTTGTGCCGATCGGCAGAACCGGTGCCTCATAGTCCAGGTTGTTGAGCGCGGCGATCGCCTTGGCGAAGCTCACAGGGTCGTCGCCCGGCGGCAGGTTGGCGTTCGCAATGTCGAAGAGCGTATCGCCCTCCTGCACGGTGTACTCGCCGAACGGGTTCATCGTCGGCGTACGAACAGGCGTATTACCAGCGCCCGGCGTGCCGGTGGCATCGGTACTGACAGGCGTGCCGGTCGCGCCGCCGCTCGTCGGCTGCGGCGTTTCCGCCGGTTTCGCCGTCGCGTTACGGCCACCGGGCGTCGCTGTCGTCTTCCCGACTACGACCGGCGAGCCCTTCGATTCGCCAGGCGGCTTGACGAGCAGGAACACGGCGATCGCCGTGCCGACCAGCATGACCAGCAGCGCGCCGCGATACAGGTTGAACGATGGCATGGCGCTCCCCGGCTGCAAACACGCGGCGCAATACGTCGCGTTGCCGTGATCTTCGCAGTACGGCTTCGCGCAGCGCTTGCAGGCGTTGACCGCCGGTTGGTCGCAGGAGTAACAGTTCACGTAGTGAGCAGTCTACCAAGTCGGCGCCACGACCTCGCTCGGGATGGTAAGCGCCGCACGGGAATGAAGCTGCGCGCGCCGCGTTTCGGCTGAGCGTGCGTGACGCCGCCGCGGCTTCACGTAGCCTTCGCGGTGCACCCCACAACATGGCCATTACCGCGCGCACGGCCGCCACCGGCGTGCGCACCGGCCGCCACCCGTAGCGTGGACTTGACTCCGCGCGGACGTCGCAACGGCGGTGGACGACAAACGCCGCGAGCGCTATGAGCGCTCGCGGCATGCAGTCGGTGCAGATTCTCGCACCAGCGATGCGCCAGGCAGACTAGGTCAGTTCTGCCGTTGCGCCGGCTTCGGTCAGCTTCGTCTTGACGGCCTCAGCTTCCGCCTTGGCGATGCCTTCCTTGACGGTCACAGGCGCGCTCTCGACCAGGTCCTTCGCTTCCTTCAGACCCAGCGTCGTCACCTCGCGCACGGCCTTGATGACGTTGATCTTGTTCGCGCCGGCATCCTTCAGGACGACGTTGAACTCCGTCTTCTCTTCCTCGGCGGCCGCAGCAGGCGCACCGGCCCCAGGGCCCGCCGCCATCATCATCTGCGGAGCGGCGGCCGTGATACCGAACTCGTCCTCGATCTTCTTGTTGAGATCGCGGAGCTCGATGATCGTCATGCCCTTGATGATGTCAAACGCTTCTTCAACCTTCGCCATTGTTCCTCCGTTGTGTTTCAGCTTTTCAGCACTTCAGCCAGCCAGCACTTCGATGTCGGTCTCGCGCGCTGACTGCTGACGCGCTGACCACTGACCGGCGCTTATGCCGCCGTCTCTTCCAATTGCTTTGCCCGCGCATCCACCAGCCGTGCGAACGACTGGATGCTGTCGGTCGTGAGGTTCACGAACTGCTGTACCGGCTGGATGAACGCGCCAACCAGCTTCCCGATCAGTTCGTCGCGGCTCGGCAGGCTCGCCAGTTCGCCGACGATGCTGCCCGGCACGATCGCGCCATCCATGAACACGTGCTTCGGCGCGAACGCGTTGCGCGCAGCCTTCGCGTAGTCGGCGATCACCTTCGACGGCGCGACGATGTCGCCGAACCCGAAGATCACCAGCGACGGACCCTCCGCCACCTTGCCCGCCTCAGCCAGCCCGGCCTGCGATGCCGCGATCTGGAACAGGCGGTTCTTCACCACGCGCGCTTCGACGCCGGCATCACGCAAGGCGCGACGCAACGTCGTGATCTCCTTCACCGTGAGCCCGCGATACTCCGCGCCGACCACGATGCTCGCCCGCGCGACGAGATCCTTCAGTTCCGCGACGTTCGCTTCTTTCTTCGCCGTTGGCATAGGCACTCCACCTTCGCGAACCATACGTCCGCAGCCATGCTGCTGAACGTTGTCCCCGTCTGTAGGGGCGGACCTGCGTGTCCGCCCTGCTCGTTCCGGCACCCGTCGTGCCGCTGGATAACAAGAAACCCCTGCCTGAGCAGGGGCACACGCGCGAAGTACGCCGCAGCGTTCGACTTCGATTCCACGTATTGCGCCTCGGCAGGCTGTGATTATGCCGCGAGCGATTCCCGCGAACGCCTGCTGTCTCAAGCAACAGGAGTGTAGCGGGCGGGCCACCACGGCGCAATCGGGATGCGCGGTGGTGACGATCCCCTGCGAAGCCTACACTCTAGCCACGCCGTGCCTGCCGTACAGCGCGGCTCTCCCAGAATGCGAGGGTACTGCCATGACAACGGACGACGTCTACACGCATGGGCACCACGAGGCCGTGCTTCGCAGTCACAAGTCTCGCACTGCGGAGAACTCGGCGGCATACCTGCTCGACTCGCTGAAGCCGGGGCTCGATCTGCTCGACGTGGGATGCGGTCCCGGCACGATCACGGTCGATCTCGCCCGCCTCGTCGCGCCGGGGCGGGTCATCGGAATCGATCGCTCCGACGACGTGCTGGCTCAGGCCGCCGCCTACGCCGCGGAGCAGCACGTTGACGCCGCGTTCGAGACCGGTGACGTGTACGCGCTCGCGTACGACGACGCCTCCTTCGACGTGGTCCACGCACACCAGGTCCTGCAGCATCTCAGCGATCCGGTCGCGGCACTTGTCGAGATGCGGCGCGTCACGCGAACCGGCGGCGTCGTTGCTGCGCGCGACGGCGACTACTCCTCCTTCTCGTGGGCGCCGGTCGACCCGCGGCTCGACCGCTGGCTGGAAATCTATCGCGCGGTCGCGCGCCGCAACCAGGCCGAGCCGGATGCCGGACGCTTCCTCAAGAAATGGGCGCTGGACGCAGGCTACACCGACGTGCGCTGCTCCAGCTCGACGTGGACGTACGCCGAGCCGGAGTCGTGTGCGTGGTGGGCGGGCCTGTGGGCTGACCGCTGCGAGCAGACGGCGCTTGGCGACCAGGCGGTCGAGTATCAGATCGCGACTCGTAGCGAGCTTTCGGAGATCGCAGCCGGATGGCGCCAGTGGGCTACCCGTCCCGACGCATTCTTCGTCGTGCTCCATGGGGAAGTGCTCGCCCGCGGGTAGACCGCGGTGCGGGCCGGGCAGGTGCCTTCGAGAACGAAAAGGGCGGACCATATGGTCCGCCCTACGAACTGCAATCTGCGAACTCGTCCCTACCCGACCTTCATCGCCAGCGTCGGCGTCGGATCGAGCCGGATGCCGGGGCCCATGGTCGTCGACATCGAGATCGAGCGGATGAAGTGTCCCTTGCCGCCCGACGGCTTCGCCTTGACGATCTCCGACACCAGCGTCGCCATGTTCTCTTCCAGCGCATCCTCGTCGAAACTCACCTTGCCGACCGGAACGTGGATGATGGCGGTGCGGTCGAGCCGGAACTCGACGCGGCCCTGGCGCGCGTCTTTCACGGCCTTCGCCATGTCGTCGGCCTCGACGACCGTTCCCGAGCGCGGGTTCGGCATCAGGCCCTTGGGACCGAGCACGCGACCCAGACGGCCGACCTTGCCCATCAGGTCGCGCTGCGAGAGCGCCACGTCGAAGTCGGTGTAACCGCCTTCGACCTTCTTGATCAGTTCATCGCCGCCGACTTCGTCCGCGCCGGCTTCGGTCGCGAGGCGTGCGCCCTCACCCTCGGCGAAGACGAGCACGCGTACCGTTTTGCCCAGCCCGTGCGGCAGCAGCGCGGTGCCACGGATCTGCTGATCCGCGTGGCGCGGGTCGAGACCCGTGCGTAGGTGCAGTTCGACCGTCTCGTCGAACTTGACGAACGAGCATTCCTTGGCAAGCTTGATGGCTTCTTCGGGGGTGTACAGCTTCTCGGGGTCGATCAGCTTCGCTTTTTCTTCGTACTTCTTGCCGCGCTTCATCTTCCTCGTTCTCCTCCGGTGGCGTCACCCTTGCGGGCCGAGTCGACCTACTAGCTGTTCGGTCTACGTCACCTGCTACGACGGCACCCGCCGCCAACTCTCCACTACAAACTGTGAACTCTTAGCTAACCTCAATGCCCATGCTGCGCGCTGTGCCCTCGACCATCCGGATCGCCGAGTCCACATCGTTCGCGTTCAGGTCCTTCATCTTGATCTCAGCGATCTTCTTCAGATCATCACGCGTGAGCGTGCCGACCTTCTCGCGCTTCTGCGCGCGGCTGCCCTTCTCGAGTCCGGCCGCCTTCTTCAGCAGGTCGGACGCCGGCGGGGTCTTCAGCACGAACGAGAACGAGCGGTCCTCAAACACTGTGATCTCAGCCGGGATGATGCTCCCCGCCTGGTTCGAGGTCTTCTCGTTGTACTCCTTGCAGAAGCCCATGATGTTGATGCCGTGCTGGCCCAACGCGGGACCGACCGGCGGGGCGGGGTTCGCCTTACCAGCCTGGATCTGCAGCGTAATCACTGCCCGGATTTTCTTCGCCATCGTTCTTCGCTCCGCCGGGCATTCGCGCCCACTGTAGGCGCATTACCGTGCGCCCTGCATGGATATCTGTTCTGCTCAGGGGCATCGTGCCCGCGCCGCCGGTGCGCCTTACATGCGCTCGACTTGCAGGAAGTCCAGTTCGACCGGCGTCTCACGCCCGAAGAAGGACACCAGCACCTTGACCTTGCCCTTCTCCAGGTTGATGTCGTCGACCGTGCCGTGGAAGTCCATGAACGGACCGTCCACGATGCGCACGTTCTGGCCAACCTCGAAGCCGACCTTCACCTTCGGCGCTTCCACGCGCATCTGGCGCAGGATGCGCTTCACTTCCGGCGGCTCCAGCGGCACCGGGCGCGTACCCGAACCGACGAATCCCGTTACGCCGGGCGTGTTGCGCACGACGAACCACGCACGGCTCGACTCGACGTCGTCTTCCTTCAACTCGATCATCTGCGTCAGCACGTAGCCGGGGAAGATCTTCCGGGCGACGGTGCGGCGCTGGCCATCCCGGATCTCGATTTCGTCTTCCGTCGGGATCACGACCTGGAAGATCAGATCCTTCGCGTCCATTGTCTGGATGCGGTGCTCCAGGTTGGTCTTTACTTTGTTCTCGTAGCCGGAGTACGTGTGGATCACATACCACTGGCGGCCTTCCTGGATCGCCGCTTCTTCGGGCGATTCGGAGGCAGCGTCATCCTCAACGGCTGCGACTTGTGCGGCGGCTTTGCCTTTGCGGGCCATGGGAGGTCTACCTCAGGAGGGTGTTATCGACCACCCAGTTGAACCCGATATCTACGCCGCCGAGCAGCAGTCCCATCGCCGCCGACACGATGATCACGGCCACCGTAAGGCGCGTCGTCTCCTCGCGCGTCGGCCACGTGACCTTCTTCAGTTCGGAGAAGATATCGCCGAAGAACCTGCGCACCGGCCGCGGAAAAGGCTTCAAGTAGAGCGGCAGTCGCTTCGCAGCGATCGCCTCGGCCGCCGTCGCCGCTTCCGACTTCTTCGCCGGGCGCGCGCCCGGGCGGAACGCGGGCGCCTTCGCGGGCGGCTTCTGGACGAGCGGTTGGCGGCGCAGTGCGCGGCTCATGACGTCTCTCCTACCGTACTTCGCGGTGAGGCCGGTGCAGACGGCAGCGCGGGCAGAATTTGCTCAGATCCAGCCGCTCCGGGTCGTTGCGCCGGTTCTTTGACGTCGTGTACGTCCGCTCCTTGCACTCGGTGCAAGCCATCGTAATGATCTGCCGATCGCCCTTCTTCGCCATGTCGTCCCTGCTGCCAGTCTCGCTGGCCTACGGCCCCATACTCGCATAGAACGGCCCGCCCTCGTCGTACGTCGGGCGGGCCGGATCGTTCTGTGAACTTCTACTCCAGAATCTTCGTCACCGCGCCTGCGCCCACCGTTCGGCCGCCCTCGCGGATAGCGAAGCGAAGACCGTCCTCGACCGCAACCGGCGTGTGCAGCTCCACCGTCATCTTGACGTTGTCGCCCGGCATCACCATCTCGACGCCTTCCGGCAGCGCGATGGTACCCGTCACGTCCGTCGTCCGGATGTAGAACTGCGGGCGGTATCCCGGAAGGAACGGCGTGTGACGTCCACCCTCGTCCTTCGACAGGACGTAGACCTCCGCGTCAAACTTCTTGTGCGGCGTAATCGAGCCCGGCTTGCAGAGCACCTGCCCGCGCTCGATGTCCTCGCGCTCAATACCACGGAGCAGACAGCCGACGTTGTCGCCCGCCTCGCCTTGGTCGAGCGTCTTCTGGAACATTTCGACGCCCGTGACGGTCGTCTTGCGCGTCGCGCTCATGCCGACGATTTCGATTTCA
Source organism: Chloroflexota bacterium (assembly GCA_031400455.1). Lineage (GTDB taxonomy): Bacteria > Chloroflexota > Dehalococcoidia > DSTF01 > JACRBR01 > JANXYW01. The sequence continues at coordinate 56,313 of JANNPX010000022.1, forward strand.
TCGCCGACCTTGCAGATGCCACGCTCGATACGGCCGGTGACGACGGTTCCGCGGCCCTTGATGCCGAAGACGTCTTCGACCGGCATCAGGAAGGGCAGGTCGCGCGGGCGCTCCGGCGTCGGGATGTAGTCATCGACGGCCTTCATCAGCTCGAGGATGCTGGCGTAGGCCGGGTCGTTCGGGTCGTCGCTGGTGCTGTTCATTGCTGCCAGCGCGCTGCCACGGATGATCGGAATGTCGTCGCCCGGGAAGCCCTGCTTAGTCAGCAGTTCGCGCAGCTCCATCTCGACCAGTTCCAGCAGCTCCGGGTCGTCCAACTGGTCGACCTTGTTCATGTAGACGACCATGCTGGGCACCTGCACCTGGCGTGCCAGCAGGATGTGCTCACGCGTCTGCGGCATCGGGCCCTCAGGCGCGGCGACCACGAGGATCGCGCCGTCCATCTGGGCAGCGCCGGTGATCATGTTCTTGATGTAGTCGGCGTGACCCGGGCAGTCCACGTGCGCGTAGTGCCGGTTCTCCGTCTCATACTCGACGTGGGTGATAGCGATCGTGATGCCACGCGCACGCTCTTCCGGAGCATTGTCAATGCTGCCGAAGTCCCGGTAGTTGGCAAGCTTCTTCAGCGATAGCACCTTCGTGATCGCTGCGGTCAGCGTCGTCTTGCCATGGTCCACGTGACCGATGGTGCCGATGTTGACGTGCGGCTTCGTCCGCTCAAACTTCTGCTTCGCCATGTCCGGGCTACTCCTCTGGCTGTTAGGGCCTGCTGCTCATCTCCGCACGCGCGGGTGGATATCTGATGGCCGGGCGCGCCTCTCGCGGCAACCCACGGCCCTGCTCGGCGTTCGCTCCGCCCCGTTGGTGCGGAGCAGTTCTTCTGATGGAGCCCACAATCGGATTTGAACCGATGACCTCACCCTTACCAAGGGTGTGCTCTGCCAACTGAGCTATGTGGGCAGATCGATCTCATCGCGGCGGGAGGCGCCTCAGTCACGCACCGGGCCCACCAGGGGCAACCAAATCTGGAGCCCGAGAGGGGATTCGAACCCCTGGCCTGCCGATTACAAATCGGCTGCGCTACCACTGCGCCACTCGGGCTCGAACGCCCTGCAATCACGGTCAGCGCTCTGGCCGCCACGGCGGGCTCGATTGTAAATGCGCGTAACAAAAATAGTCCCCGCCACGGGGCGGGTTACGCGCGACAGTATATGAAGCCAGATTCCGGCAAGTCAAGGAATCAGGGTAAGCCCGGAGTTCGTACGCGCCGGAGTACGCTCACCTCGCTCATCGACGCCATGTGGTCGGTGCGGTAGCCACGGCGGCCGCTCTCGTCCACGGTGGCGCCCGCCGCACCGCTACACTAACTAGGAACTACCAACTCCAAACTACCAACCACGAACTCCCCATGCACCACCTCAACATCCTCGAGACCGTCGGCCGCACGCCCATGCTGGAGCTCCGAAAGCTTTCGCCGAACCCGGACGTCCACCTCTACGCCAAACTCGAGGGGTGGAATCCGACGGGGTCCGTGAAGGATCGCATCGTCAAGCACATGCTGCAGCACGCCGAACGCGACGGCCGCATCGCCCCCGGCGATACCGTCATCGAAGCCAGCACCGGCAACACCGGCATCGCGCTCGCGATGATCGGTCGCGCCATGGGATACGACGCGCGCATTGTCATGCCCGAAAACGTCTATCCGGAGATCCCGCGCGCCCTCGCCGTCTACGGGGCGGATGTCCACTGGGTGCCCGCCGAGGCCGGAGTCACCGGCGCTATGGCCGTCGCCCGCAAGATGGCCGACGACGAGGGCGGCTTCATGCTCGACCAGTTCGGCAACGAGCACAACGCGCGCGCTCATTACATCTGGACCGGCCCGGAGATCCTAGCCGACGTGCCGGAAGTAGATGTCTTCGTCGCCGGCCTCGGCACCGGCGGCACGCTCATGGGTACCGGCCATCGTCTGAAGGAAGCGAACCCGCGCACCAAGGTGATCGCCGTCGAGCCTCATCCCGGCAACCAGCTCCAGGGCCTGAAGAGCCTCGCCGATGGCTTCATCCCGCCGATCCTCGACCTCGGGTTTCTCGACGGGAAGATCCTCGTCCGCAGCGGCCACGCCTTCCGCGCCGCGCGCCTCATGATGCAGCGCGAGGGTGTGTTCGGCGGCGTCTCTGCCGGCGCCGTGCTGCACGCCGGACTGAAGTTCGCCGAGCGTCTGGACAAGGGAAACATCGTCATGATCTTCGCCGACTCCGGCTGGAAGTACCTCGAGACTAACCTCTGGTCGAAGGACCTGCCATCGGAAGAGCACGAAGAGAACCTCGACGACATCATCTGGTGGTGATCTAGATGTTGGATCTCGCAAGTTGGAGGTTGCAGAGCGTGGGGCGGCCTGATGACTGAGGCGCGTGGGTTCTCCTCCTCCTTTGACGAGGCATGGCGATCCTTCGAGGCGGGGTGTGCGCTGACGCCGATGGCGGAGTGGCGAGAGCGGATGACGGCAGGGCGGGCGCAGTTCCTGTCGTTCCAGGTTCCACTCGGCGAGCTGGCGATCGCGGACGCGATAGAGGAACTGCACGACGAGCTTGCGGGCATCGACGGTCTGCGGCTCTATGAGCGGGAGATGCTCCACATCTCGTTGCGCCGCGTCGGGTTCCAGGTGATCGCCAAGAAGCGCCCGGATGACGTAACTCGCGAGGAGGTCGGCCGGGCCACGCAGCGCGGCGCCACCTTGTTGCGTGGCGCAAAGCCGATCAGCATCGAAGTCGGCCCCGTGAACGTCTTCCCGGGCGCTCTCTTCCTCGAAGTCCGCGATGGCGGCGCGCTCGGCGAGATCCGGTCAAGGCTGGCCGACGCGACGGACGACCTATTCGGCATCCCCGACGCGCAGTTCCTGCCGCACGTTACCATCGCGATGTTCGGCGACCCCGCGTGCGCTGCGGCACTGCGGCAGCGCCTGCCGCTCCTGCGCCGGCGCCCTCCCATCGCGGCCACCATCAAGGGCATCGAACTCGCCCGCTGGTGGTTCACCGGCGCTGAAACCGAGTTCCCGGAACGCGACACGGTACGCGCGTATCGTCTCCGCTGAATCAGCCATCGGGCATTCCCTGTCGGGGATTCGTGCCGCCGCTTTAGGCGCCGGCACCCATAGGAAGCCCGGGCGCTGCCCCCCAGACTGCTCGAAACGGGCATCAGTCCGTCAGAGGGGCTTGACCATGAAGAAGACCGACCAGCGCACCGCAGACGCACGCATCGAAGTCGTCACCACGACGTTCGTCGCCTCCGGCCATCCGGAAGGCATGCATGACCTCGCCCGCTGCATCGAGCATCTGAACAACGGCCCCGTCTCACAGCACATCACGCTGCTGAATCCCGCGGTCCGTCCTCTGTACCGCGCCTCCGACCAGTTGCACCTGACCGCACCGCTGCTCGTCAACCGCGACGAGATCGTCTTCGCCAACTTCGAAGGCCCGAGCTACGCCCCCACCGCCGGCGGCATCGAGGCGCCTGTGCTCCTGCTCGCGCCGCCGTTCCAGATCCAGGGCAGCGTTGCCTTCGCTCCAGGCGCCGATCCGGCGCAGGCGCTGCGGGGCGTCGTCGGCGGATTCTTCGTGGTGCGAAAGGCCAGCGTCTACGACGCCGACGGCAACGCGCTCGGCGAAGGCGAACAGATCATCGTCAACGGCGCCCGGGTCCAGATGACCGCCGCCACGAACCAGCACATCGACGTCGTCACCGCCCCGCGCACGGCAACTGCCCCCGCAGCCGCAGCCGTCGACGCAGCGGAGGTCGCAGAAGAAGCAATCCCAACCCGCCGCGCCGCTTAGGCGCACGGCAGGAGCCACCAGTCACCATGTAGGGGCAGTCCGTAGACTGCCCTCTCCGACGTACCTCCAACCCCCCACACCTCCCAATAACCAACCCTCTGTGCCTCTGTGCCTCTGTGGTGAATAATCAGCACATGCCCGAACCGATCCGTGTCCTCGTATCCGGCGCCGGGAAGATGGGGCGCGTCATCCTCGATGCCGTCGACGCGGACTCGTCCGTGACGCCAGTCGGCGTCGTCGACAAACTCGCATCGCCGGAGCCGATCACGCTACCGTCAGGCGCGACCGTTCCCATGTTCGCCGACGCAACCGAGGCGTTCCAGCAGACCACCCCCGACGTCGTCGTCGACTTCACGAACGCCGCGTGGACGCCGGTCCTCGCTGATGCCGCACTCGCGCACAACGTCCGGATGGTGATCGGCACGACAGGTCTGCCGCAATCATTCGTCGACGACCTCGCGACGCGCTGCGCGGAGCGGAAGCTCGGATCGCTAATCGCGGCCAACTACACGATAGGCGCCGTGCTGATGATGCACTTCGCCAAGATCGCCGCACGGTTTTTCGAGTCGGCCGAGATCATTGAGCTGCACCACGATGCGAAGGTCGATGCGCCGTCCGGCACGTCGATCTCGACCGCGCGCGGCATGATCGAAGGCCGCGGCGGCAGGCCGTTCCCCCGCAACATCCCCGATGCGCAGCCAATCGAAGGCGCGCGCTCAGCCGCCTACGATGGCATCACGTTGCACAGCGTGCGCCTCCGCGGCCTCGTCGCGCATCAAGAAGTGCTGCTGGGCGGCCCCGGCGAAACCCTCACCATCCGTCACGACTCCATCAGCCGCGAGGCGTACATGCCCGGCGTGCTGCTGGCCGTGCGCGAAGTCATGAAGCGCGAAGAGTTGGTGATTGGACTCGACGTGCTGATGGGCGTCGCATAACCGCCCGTCTCACACCTGCGGCGGCGGGGATACCTTCTCGGGATCGCGCGGGCTCTGCAGACCCACGATGTTCCCGTTCGGGTCGTCGACCTCCGCGTACCGCGAGCCCCAATACGCGTCGAACGGAGCGAGCGCCCCGTGATAGCCCGCACCCGTCAGTTCGGCGTAGAGATCGTCCACCGCTTGCCGCGACGAAAGCCGAAACTGCAGCGCGTTCGCGCTGGCACCGGATGGTTCACGCCATCCCGGGTCGTACCCCTTCGACAACGCAGCCGAGCCGAATTCGAACGACTGCCCGTTCGGCAGCATCGCTCGCGCAAAGTGCTCCCCGCGCTCTAGCTCAAGCCCCAACCGCCCGTAGAAGTCCCTCGTCGCCGCCATGTCGCGGAAGAAGATATGCACGCCGCCGAACACCGGCTTTTCGTCTGACATAGCGATGCTCCTTCGTTTCCGGCCATCGTATCGTCGAGCGCGCGCGTCGTCTTGTACGAATGTACCGCGCGTGAAGACCAACGGTGGGCGGATCGCCGAACGCGCGGACTGAAGTCCACGCTACGAGCAGCAGGCGGACGGACTCACAGGCGGGACGCCTATGCCACACGCTTCGCGTCGCGCGCTTGGAGTCGCAGGGGCGGCTGACCGGCTGACCGGCTGACCGGCTGACCGGCTGACCGGCTGACCGGCTGAGACGCTACCCGCTCCGCCCCAACTCGCGTGCCCACTCCGGGATGCCCGCATCCGGCACGGCGTCGTAGTTCGGGAAGTACGGCTTGATGTCCAGCACCGGCGTCCCGTCGATCGCGTCGAGCGCTTCGACGCGCAGCACGTTGTGGCGGCGGCGCAGCAGCTTGACCACTGAGACGCCGATCGGGCTCGGCCGCACCTGGCTGCGCGTGGCAAGCACACCCTGCTCGGGAATGCGCGCGTCGCCGCGCGGCCGGACGCGAGAGAGCTGTGCGTCTTCGGGCACTTTGTCGAAGGCGAAGATGACAATGACGTGCGAATAGCCTTCGATTCCGTCGAGCGCGTCGGACAGGTCTTCGCGTATGAGGATGTCGGAGCGCACGTCCGCCCAGCCGTCCATGCGCGGATGCTTGACGCCATTGCGTACGACGCCGATCGGCCGCAGCATCACCGGCTCGCGTGGAATGACGCTGCGACCGATGCCGAAGCGCTGCGAGAACCAGTCGAGGAATTTGAGCCAGAGCGCTTTCACGCGGGCGCGATCGCCGGTGCCTCGACGACGATGCGAAGGTTCTCGGCCGCCGGCATGCCCAGCGTCACAGAGCGGCCGTTGATGTCGACCGTGATCGTCGAGTTGTACGCCGCGACGTCGGTGATCTTCACCTTGGCGCCCGGCACGAAGCCGTTGCGCTGGTAGAACGTCATCAGGTCGTGATCCTCTTCCGCAGGCTCGTTGATGCCGTCGATCTCGTACGACTCGCCAGCCTTCGCCGTCGCGAGTGGCCGCGTCGTCGGTCGAGTCGCCGGGTCCAACCCCGGAAAGGGGTTGCCGTGCGGGCAGGTGGTCGGGTTCCCCAGCACCGCCATGATCCGCGCTTCGACGCGCGGCGTGATCGTGTGCTCGATCAAGTGCGCCTCTTCGTGCGCGTCCGCCCAGTCCAGTCCCAGCAAGTCGACCAGCAGCCGCTCGGTCAGCAGGTGCCGCCGTTTGATCGATTCCGCCGCTTCGAGACCGGATGGGGCGAGGGTGATCTCCTTGGAGGCGTCGATATCCACCAGGCCGTCGCGCTGCATCCGGTGCACCGTATTCCAGACTGTGGGAGCCGTGACGCCCATCTTCTCGGTCAGGCGCGCGGCGATGACCGGGCGCTCGGCCCGCATCATGTCGTAGATCTCCATCAAATAGTCTTCGATGATCGAGGAGGGTTTGTGCGCCATTTCAGATTCGAATCCTGCTCGCGCTTCGTGGGCGATGCGTGATTATAGCCGACTCTGATCCTGTAGATATCTGGCCACATAGCCGGCAACAAGATGTCAATTTAGTCTTGACCTTATTACCATGTTAGCCTAGGCTAATCTTGCTTTGGCAATACCGAAGGAATAGAAGGTCACCCCACCGATGCTGTTCTCCCTCCTCGTCACCCTCCGCGAAGGCGTCGAAATCGCGCTCGTAGTGACGATCCTGCTGGGCTACCTCCGCAAGATCGACCAGAAGCGCCACTTCCGCGAGATCTGGATCGGCGTGGGCGCCGCCACCCTGCTGTCACTGGCCTTTGGTGGCATGCTTGAGATCACGTCGCGCGAGTTGAGCGGTCGCGTACTCGAGGCCTTCGAGGGCTTCACGATGCTCTTCGCGGTCGTCGTCCTCACCTGGATGGTCTTCTGGATGAAGCGCCAGTCCGCTGGCATCTCCCTAGACTTACGTCACCAGATCGATGGCGCACTCTCGCGTGGATCCGTGTTCGCGCTGACGCTGCTCGCTTTCTCCGCAGTCGCGCGCGAAGGCTTCGAGACGACGCTCTTCCTGTTCGCCGGCTCGACGAACGCATCCGGCACGGAGTTCGTACTCGGCGGCGTCATCGGCTTCGCCATCGCCGGGGCGTGTGGCGTTGTCCTGTACTACGGTGCGGCAAGACTGCCACTCAAGCAGTTCTTCCTCGCATCCGGCATCGCCGTCATCGTGCTCGCCGCGGGGCTGCTTTCGAATGCGCTGACCGAACTACAGGAGGCGGCTCTCATCACCGACTTGGGATCCCGCCCGTGGGACTTCGAGTCCTCACTCTCCATGACGTCCACGCTCGGTAAGTTCTTGCACACCGTGCTCGGGTACGACGCCGCTCCCGCGATGGCGCAGATCATCCTCTATTGGGGATACATCGCGATCGTCCTCGGCGCATATCTCTTCCTTCCGTCGGGCAAGAGCCCGCAGATCCGACCCGTCGCCGGAGCCTCATCGCCATCCGAACCAGCCCGCGAGCTGATCGCCAGAACCTGATTCACGGAGGAATGTCATGAAGAAGATGAGCGGCCTGCTCGTGGCCGCGGTAGGAGTCATTGTGTTCGGCGTCGCCTGCTCCAGCAGTGGCGCGGGCGGCCGGAAGGTGGAGCTCATCCAGGCCGACGACGGTTGCACACCGAAGACGATCGCCGTCACCGCTGGTGAGAAGCTGAACCTCACGATCAAGAACGAGAGCACGAGCGACACGTACGAGTTGGAAGGCATCGAGGGCACGAAGCTCGAAGAAGTCGTCGTCCGTGAGGGCAAGACTCTGAGCGTCGGCTACACGGTCCCGTCGGGCGGCGCTGTTCAGAAGCTCAAGTGCTACGTGCCCGCCGGAACCTCCACCATCGTCGAACTCGTCCCCTCCAACGCCGGCACTGCCGCGGCGGCCGCTTCACCGGCATCGTCCCCGGCTGCTGGCGCAACGACGGCAAGTGGAGACTTCGATACATCGGTTGCGGTCACGCTGATCGAGTTCGCCATCACCGCCGACAAGCCATCGGTGAAGGCTGGCAAGATTCAGTTCATCGCAACTAACGCGAGCAAGGATCAGGTCCACGAACTGGCCGTGCTTAAGCGAAACGCGGACGGTACCTTCGAGAACATGGGCGAGATCGAAGATGTCGCCGCTCAGTCCGGCGGCACCGTCACCCTGGACCTCGCGTCCGGCGCCTACGAACTGGCGTGCCTTATCGCACCGGGCGAGGCCGGCAGCACCGTTGACCACTATCAGCAAGGGATGCACAGCGACTTCACCGTGCAATAACGCACCCGCGTAGAGCGGACGAAGCGCAGCCGAAGCGCAGCCGAAGCGCAGCCGGTGACTACCCGCGGGTAGCCACTAGGAAATGTCGCGGGTGAGTTGCATTCCCGGCGGAAGATTCTGGCCGGGGATGCGGCCGGACAGAGCGAAGAGCGCATCGGCGATCTGCGAAATGCTGTAGGTGCCGTGGCTCCGATGCGCCATCAGCGCATCGACGTTCACCGTGTACACGTTGCGCCGCCCCTCGCGCCGTCGCGCGACGATCACATCCGCCTCCAGCGCCCTCAGCAGCGACAATGCGGCTCGCTCCGTGATGCCGACATTGTCGGCGATGTCGCGAAGCGTTGACCGCGGATGCTCGATCACGTGGATCAGCACCAGCGCGTGGTTGGTCAGCAAACCCCATTTACTCGTCATCTGCGGAAGCACCCCTCGTCACGGCGGCCCATCCTGATCTCAAGATCGGCTGTCAAGTTCGTGACTAACGTTGGGTATTGACAGGTCTGCATTGTGGAAGTAAGATACCAGCAATTCATTTCCGGCAATTCAGGTGTGGCGTCCGGTTTCCGGGTTCCGACATCCGGCATTCAGGTTCCTAGTTAGCCCGAATGTCCGCCCAATGTCAAGCATGAATTGTCGAAAAGTGATCCACGCGAGGCTGGCGCAATGAAGCGCTGCCGGGGAAGCGCGTGGTGCGGAGTCCATCCGGCGCGGGGCGACCCGGTCGGTGGAGCCCAGGCGATGGGCAAGGGAAGGCCAGCAGGATGCTCGTCTTGGTACGCAAGCTGCAGCAGGGGATCTGGATCGAAGGCGATATCACAATTCAGGTGTTAGCCATCGAGCGCGACCGGGTGAAACTCGGGATATCAGCGCCCAGCGACGTGAAGGTGATGCGGCGAGAGCTGCTTGGTGATGCGGACCCCCCGGCGGCCGCCGTCGGCGCTGATGCGCCGTCGAACGGTACCGGGCATCAGTAGGAGCGGCTCACTGCGCGCCACCTGACCGCGCAGCGCCCGGCCGGCGGCGGCCATGCCGCCATTGAGGCGACATCCTCCGGCCAGGTGCTGCCGGCACTCGTTCTCTCGCGCGCACTCCGGGATTGCAGCCACCTAGATCCCGGAAATGGCGAACGGGCCTCATTCCACTGAGGCCCGTTTTCTTTCTGACGATCGTTGTAGGGGCGGACCTGTGTGTCCGCGCTCCTCGCATAGAGACGACCGCGCGGGCGTGCGTCTCCGCGGTGCTCGCTGGAACATCGCCTATCGCGAAACTAGCGCCGCCGCGCGAAACTCTTCGACGAGCGCCGCCGGGCTGCGCCGTACGCACGTGAACATCGGCGTGTCCCGCAGCGTGTACGAGCTTGCTTCCGTGTATCGCAGCTCCTGCACCAGGTCGAGGAAGTCGGCCGGGTCATCGCCCTCGAATGCCACGATGAACTCTTGGTCGTCGATGCCGTAGCTGTACGACGTGTTGATGCGGATCTTCGGGTACTTCTGCCCGACGGCGATGTGGCCCCGCATGATCCGGCCGCGCTCTTCCGGCGTCAACGTGTACCACGCACGCGTCTTCACCATCGGATAGACGAACACGTACGGCGCTCCGTCCGGGTACGCACGCAGCGCCTCGCGCTCGGCATCTACTACACCGCGCGCGTAGGGCGATGGCTTCGTCATCGAAATAAAGTTGTGCGCCAGCACCAGGTGCCGCCCCGCCTCCGTCGCGCGGATGCGGCGCTCGAATTCCTGCAGCGGCTCCGTGCCGTCCGTCGTCTTCAGCCACACCGCGAAGTCGACATCGGCGCGCAGGCCGACGAGGCTATAGCAGTGCTGCCACGGCGCAACGGGTTCATCCAGCACGCGGCCCAGCTCATACAGCGCGCGGCTGTAGACGGACTGGTCGAGCGCGCGCCAACTGTCCGCGAACCGATAGAACGCGAACCGGAAATATTCTCGTGGCTCTTGGTCGTCGGACATTGTTCCCTCGCGGCCCGGGGCGCACAGGCCGTGCGCCCCTACGGTTCATCTGCAATGCAATCTTACGACAGTATTACGCGACGGCGGGCGCGGCGGATGCAGCGGCGTCGCTCGGCGACAGGTGCCCGCGCTCCCACTCCTCGAACGCTGGGGTGAAGTACGCGAGGCGGATCTTCTTGTACTCGGTCGTGCTGTACAGCACGTCAAAATCGTCGAGCTTGTGGTCGCGGGCGAGCTGCGTCACGAAGGCCTCGCACTCACTCTTCTTGCGGGCGTGGATCATCGTGAACAGGTTGTACTTCCAGTCGCTGTACACGGGCCGCTGGTAGCAGTGGCTGATCGCGGTATAGCCGGCCATCGCCTGCCCCGTCTCGCGGATGTCGCTCTCGGACACCTTCCACACGGCCATGCCATTCGCTCCGAAGCCGGCTTTGCGATGGCGGAGGATCGCCGCGAAGCGCCGCAGGTAGCCGCGCCGCTGCAGGTCTTCGAGCGCGGTGAGCAGATCCTCGACGCTCATGCCCAGCTCGGCTGCCGGAGCGGCGAACGGATCGGGCTCCAGCGCGAGGTCGCCCTGCACGGCTCGCACGACGTCGATGTCGCGCGCCGTGAGCGTCTGTGTCGCCGCGACTTCCCGCTGCTCGTGTGTGTACTGCGGCTTCGAGCGGTGGTCCATTTCACGCTGCCCCGTCATGTCCAGCGTGACACCGATCTTGAACAGTCGCAGTGTCGGCAGCATTCGCGTCGATGTCGCGCGCGCGTCGCGGTGCAGCGCATCGACGTGCGCCTGCAAGTCCGCGCCGGCCGGCACGGCGATGGTGAACCACAGATTGAACTCGTGCGTCCGGCGATAGTTGTGGCTAACGCCCGGGTGCCCGTTGACGATCTCAGCCGCTTCGGCCAGGCGCTCCTCCGGCACGGACATCGCCACCAGTGATGTTGCGTAGCCGAGCGCCTTCGTGTCGAAGATCGGGCTCACCTGGCGCAGGACGCCTGACTCGCGCATCGCGGTTAGATGCGCGAGCACTTCGACCTCGGTGCTGTTCGTGCGCAATGCCAGCTCACGGAACGGCTCGCGGATCAGCGGGAACTTGTCCTGCATCTCGTTCAGCAAGCGCTGGTCGAGATCGTCCATGCGGCTCGGACTGGTCATCGTCATCGCGCTGCTCCCGCGGCGTCCTTCGCCCTTGCGTTCTGAACCACAACTTCCAACCCGAAGTTCGCATCGTACAGCGAGTGGACGCGTGCCAGTTCATCGGCGGTCAGCGGCGCAACTTCGCTGGCCGCCGAGAACTCGGCGAGTTGTTCACGGTTGTATATGTTCGGCAGTGTCAGCGTCACCGCCGGATCCGACAGGATCCACTGCAACGCGATCTGGCCGAGCGTCGCCCCTGGCCGCCCGTCGAGCAGGAACTGTAGCTGCTCCACCTTCTGCAGTCCGTCGATCAGCCACGCCCGCGGTCGATGCCGCCGGTGGTCGTTCTCGGCGAACTGTGTGTCGATCGTGTAGTGTCCTTCGAGCATCCCCGAGCTGTGCGGCACGCGCACGATGATGCCCGCGCCGCCCTGACGCGCCGCGGCGATGTGCGCGCGGCCGGGGTCCTGCTCCAGCAGGTTGTAGATGATCTGCATACCGGCGATGTTCCGCTCGCGCGCCGCCTTCACGCCTTCCACTTCCCAGCCGATCGCGGGCCCCAGCGCGACGCCGTACGACCGGATCTTTCCCTCGCGCAGGAGATCATCGAGGCAGCCGAACGTCTCGTCGCGCTCGATGGTGTCCATCTTCGGATTGTGGAGCTGATAGAAGTCGATGCGATCGCGCCGCAGCCGGCGCAAGCTCTCGTCGCACGCGCGCCGGATGTACGCGGGGCTGAAATCCTGCGGGATCTCGCGCTGGCCGCGGCGCTCGTCCGCATGGGCGTAGAAGTCGTAGCCGACTTTCGTCGCGATGATCACGTCGGGGTCGTTGCCGAACGCCGCGCCGAGCTGTTCCTCGGACCGCCCGTTCCCGTAACTGTCCGACGCATCGAAGAAGTTGACGCCGAAAGCCCGCGCGTCGCGCAGAAGTGCCACCGCTTCGGCGTCGGTGTACTCGCCCCACCAACCGGTGCTCAGCGTCCAGAGCCCGAAGCCCAGGACCGACGGACGCAGACCACTGCTGCCAAGATCGCGGTACTCCATTCGAACCTCCGAGCGGTAGCGTCGCGGTTCGCGAACCCGCGATCAACTACGGCGATGGGAGTTGCGCGCGGAATGCGCGAATTGCCGAGATTGGCGCCGGGTGTCCGCAACGGGTTAGCAGCAGTGCCTGCACACCGCGCGCTTTGGCCGGGCGAGCGCTACTATCTCGACGGCGAGCGCGCCACGGGGAGCGCGGAACTCGCCGTCGATCGACGGAGGTGTGCGATGGCGCGCGTGCGGCTGAACGAGACGGCTGATCTGCCGGAGGAGCACCGCTGGCTCTTCGAGCGGCTGGAGGCGCAGGGCCCGATCCTCAATATCTTCCGCGCGATGTCGCACAGCCCCGTCGCGTTGCGCCGCTTCATGAAGTTCGGCAGCTATTTCCTCGGCGAAGGCAAGCTCGATCCCAATTTGCGCGAACTGGCGATCCTCCGCGCCGGCTACCTCTGTCGCGCCCCGTACGAGTTCTCGCAGCACATCGCCTTCGGCCGCCGCGTCGGGCTGTCCGACAGCCAGATCCGCGGCATCGCCGAGCCCAACGTCGCGCTCTTCGATCCCAGGCAGATGGCGGTCCTGGCGTACGCGGGCGAGCTGACGGCGAACAGCCGCGTCTCCGACGCCACCTTCGCGGCGGTCGAAGCGTTCCTCAACGCCGAAGAGATCGTAGAGCTGACGATGGTCACGAGCTTCTACAACATGGTCTCCCGCACGCTCAACGCACTGCAGGTGGATATCGATGCGCCCGCCACGAAGGATCTCGCGGAGATCGGCGTGGAATTGTAATCGTCGTCCCGTGCGCGGACGTCCGCTACTTCCGCTCCCGTTCGAGCAGCTTCTCCTTGCGCCCGACGCCCCACCGGAAGCCGGACAGCGTGCCATCGGCGTGGACCACGCGGTGGCACGGCACGATGATCGGCGTCGGGTTGTCGGCGCACGCCCGCGCCACCGCGCGCGCCGCCTTCGGCTGCCCGATCGCGCGCGCGACCTCCGCGTACGACCGCGTCTCGCCGCGCGGGATCTCGCGCAGCGCCTGCCAGACGCGCGCCTGGAACGCCGTCGCCAGCACGTCGACCGGCAGCGTGTGATCCGGATGCCCGTCGCGAACCGCGCGCAGCACGGCAGCGGCGAATCGCTTCGTCGCCCGATCATCGCGCGCGATGTCCGCCGCCGGATACTCGCCGTGCAGCTCCTCCTCGAGCGGCAGCACCTCATCGCCGAAGCAGACGAACGCGATGCCACGATTGGTCGCCGCGACGAGCACCTGGCCGAGCGCGCACGTCTGTACCGTATACGTGATGCGCATGCCACGCCCGCCGCGGCCATACGCCGCCGGCGTCATGCCCAGTACGCGGCCCGTTTGCTCGTAGACACGGCTGCTCGATCCGAAGCCGGCGCGATACACGGCGCCGGTCACGCCATCGGACGTCCGCAGTTCTTCCTTCAGCCGGCCAACGCGATGCGCGGCAGCGTACTGCCGCGGCGACACGCCCGTGATGCGTTTGAACGTCCGTTGGAGGTGGAACGGGCTGACGCCGAACTCCGCGCCGAGTTCGGCCAGCGCGGGCGCATTCTCTCCTTCTATGAGACGATCGCACACGCGCTGCACCAGCAGGCGCTGCGGATCAGCATCGCGCGGGTGACAGCGCTTGCAGGCGCGATAGCCCGCCCGCTCCGCCACGTCGGGCGACGCGAGGAACTCGACGTTCTTCCTCATCGGCTTCCGTGCCGGACACGACGGTCGGCAATAGATGTGCGTCGTCCTCACCGCCGTCACGAACGCGCCGTCAAACGCGCGATCGGTATCCAGCACGGCCCGCCACCGCTGCTCGTCATCCAGTGCTGCTTCAGCCGTCTGCGTCATCATTGCGACCATCATGTCACCTCCAGCCGCACAATACGGCGGCCGAGGCACGGCCCTCTATCCGGATCTTGCGCTCAATGTGAGATCGCTTGCCTACGACTTAAGCCGCTGCGCGAAGAACGACAGGATCTCGTCGCGTGCGGCGATCGTCGGCTGGCCCGCTTCATCGATCAGGTGCGCGGTCACTACGCTGTGCGGGTTCGGCACGGCGTCCTTGAAGAACTGCGGCGTTTCGGTGTTGGCCGCGCTGTCCGGAAGCACCCGCGCGACGAAGCGGTCGCCGAGCGCCTCGGCATACGCCGCGAACCGTTGAGCCTTGCAGAACGCATCGCCCTCAAAGCGGTAGGCCATGACGGTGAGGTCCTCACGATTGAGGCGCTCGCGGACGGCGGCAAGCTCGTCGGGGCCGATGTGCATCCCGGCAGGGTCATTGAGTGGTAGCGACGGCTGGGACAGGACCGGCGCAAGCATCGACGGCTCCAGCATCATCGTGAGCGCGAAGTTTCCCGTGAAGCACATCCCGATCGCGCCGACACCCGGACCTCCGCACTCCTCGTGCGCCAGCCGCGCCAGCGCGCGCAGCCAGACGTTCACCGGGCTCGACTCGTTGGCGGCGAAGGCGCGGAACTCCGCGCTGACACAGGCTTGTCGAAAGATCGCCGTGCCCTCCTCGACGTTCGGCACGGCGCCGTCCCGGCCGAACAGCGACGGCATGTACACGGTGAATCCGGCGTCGCGCACCCAGCGGCTGAAGCGAGCGACGTGCGGGCTGATGCCCGGCATCTCCGCCATGACGATGACTGCTGGTCCGGATCCCGCGATGTGCACCACCTTGGTGACGCCGTCGAGGGTTATTTCGCGCGCGGAGAAATCCTCGAGAGGGTCGTCCTCAAACATGTTCCGGTTCGGCATCGACTAGCTCCTTAACATCGTTCGGCGCGCCTGCCGCGAGCGTCACTCCTGCAAGCGCACGCCGGGCGCATCACGACGGCAGCAACTCCCCCGCCTTCAGGTCGACGATGATCGAGACGAAGCGCTCCAGCACAGTGGTGAACAGCGCCAATCCCCGCTCGTTCGACGCGTCGAGCGTCCCGACGATGATGACCGCGTACTGCCAGCAGAACATCGCCGCCGTGCGGTAGTCGAGCAGGCACTGGTCAAAGCTGTAGTCCTTGACGCCGCGCTCCACGAGGATGCCGTGGTACATGCGGAGCAGATCCATCTCCAGCGCCCGGCGGTCCGCCGGTGACACCGCCCCGGCCATGAAGTACGCGACATCGAACAACCCGTTGCCAAGCGCGATGATCTGCCAGTCGACGACGGCCAGCGGATCGCCGCCCTCGGGCGTGGCGAAGAAGAGGTTGTCGAGGCGGTAGTCGCCGTGCGTGATCGTTACGGGATGCGCAGCGAGGCGGTCGAGGAGCTTTGGGAGCGCATCGTGGAACTTTTCACCGATCGCCAGGACATCGGCGGGCACGTGCTTTGCCCAGATCTGCTTGAATGGCCCCCACGCTCCTGCGTAGGCGCCCTGCGCGGCTGCGGATCGCACTGGATGGTTGAACGCCCACACCCAATCGAGTTCAGCCAGCCGCGGATTCTCCCACCACGTCGCGTGAAACTTCGCCAACTCGCGGATCGCCAGCTCGGCCTGCGCCTTCGAGCAGCCGACGACCTGATCGCCGACGCGCGCCGGCGCGAGATCTTCCATCAACAGGATGAAGTCCGTGCTGTCCGCGGCACGAGCGCTGTGATAGCGGCGCGGCGTCCGCAGCTCGACGTTTGCGGCGACCTCTTCGTAAAACCGCGTCTCGGTCTCATACATGCGGAACATATCGGCGATCGCGCGATTATCCGGACCATACGTCGGGAACTTGGCGATGAGCGCCGCCGGCGCTCCGGGCTCCGGCTGGTCGTAGCGCAGCTTCACGCGCGCCAGCTGGCCCATGAAGCCCGCGCCCGCCGCGATATCGGCCTCCATATCGAAGGAGGTAACGCTCGACTTCTTGATCGTGTCCGACCCGCGAAGCGCCGCGGTCAGCCATTCCGCCGTGATATCCGCCGGCGTGCGTGGAATCGTGAGTTCGGACATTGCCCCCAACCTTTCCCTAAGCGTGGATAGTGATTCGTATCTTAACGGGCGCCATCATTCGCGCCACCGCACTTCGTACACCCGCACCGCGTCATCAAATCCCTTCGGCACAAACTCCCCGCGATCCGTGAACAGGAAGTTCTTCCCCGACAACAACCCCCTCACCGTATCCGGCACGAGGATCTCCCCCGCCCCAGCCTTCGCCGCAATACGCGACGCAAGGATGACCGTCGATCCGAACAGATCGCCGTCTTCTTCGATCGGCTCCCCAGCGTTCAGTCCGACGCGCACATGCAGCGGCTCCGGCATCGATTCCGTGTGCACAGCAAACGCGCGTTGCAGCGCGATCGCGCACTCCATCGCCGACGTCACGCTCCCAAACGATGCGAGGAACCCGTCGCCCATCGTCTTCACTTCCGCCCCGCCGTGCGCCTTCAGTGTCTCGCGCGTGATCCGCTCGTGCTCGCGCAGCACGTCGCGCCCCTTCGCGTCGCCAAGCCGCTGCATCATCTCCGTGTGGCCGACGATGTCGGTGAAGAGGATGGTGCGGAAGGCACCCGCTCGCTCGACGGCCACACGAGGCACGTCATCGCCGAGGAAGTCGCTGATGGCGGACAGGACGCCTTCCACTTCAGCCTGCTTACCCTCGAGGACGGCGAGGCGAGCGTTCGTGATGAGCTTCGCGATCTCGCGCCCCTCGTCGGGGCGAATATAGCGGAGGCCCTTGTGCTGCAGAATCAGAGTCGGCGCCTGCACCAACGGAAGGATCCCGCTCACATCGACATCGGCCTGCGCGTCCGACCACCTGGCGAAGGCTTCGGGCGTCGTACATTCGCGAAGGTACGCCGCGTGCCGGAGCGCCTCGTCGCCCCCATATCCCAGGGAGGAGAACGCGATAGTTTCTGTGAACGCATCCCAATCAGCCGCTAGCTGGAAGAGAGAGGCGTTTTGCGGGTTGTTGAGATAGTCCTGACCATTCACGAACGCGTCATCGAGGATGAGGTGGGACACGCGATCCGGATGCTCGACCGCGTAGCTGATGACGAGGGGGCCTGATGAGCCGATCCCGTGGAGTGCGAAGCGCGTCAGACCCAGGGCCGCGGCGACGGCATCGATGTCGAGCTTACGCGCCTCAAGAGAGAAGTCCGTGACGTCGCGATCCGAAAGGCCAGCGCC
Organism: Chloroflexota bacterium; assembly: GCA_031400455.1. Taxonomy (GTDB): domain Bacteria; phylum Chloroflexota; class Dehalococcoidia; order DSTF01; family JACRBR01; genus JANXYW01. Next base: position 74,086 of record JANNPX010000022.1, read on the forward strand.
GCGCGGGTCGATGGGGATGATCATGCGCGAGGCGGCGAGGCGCTCGAAAAAGGTGCTCTGGCGCCACTCGAGCTGGCAGTGGTTGAAGACGCTGTAAGGGAGGCGGAGAACGGGCAGCCCCTTGCCGGCGACCGCGTAGGCAACGCGTACACCGTCGGTGGTGGTGGCGTAGCGCATGTTCAGTTCCATCAGGCGCCCTCCTCCCGCCACCGCACTTCGTACACCCGCACGGCGTCCTCAAACCCCTTCGGCACGAACTCGCCGCGATCCGTGAACAAGAAGTTCTTGCCCGACAGCAACCCCCGCACCGTATCCGGCACCAGAATCTCACCAGCACCAGCCTTCGCCGCGATGCGCGACGCAAGAATCACCGTCGACCCGAACAGGTCGCCATCCTCCTCGATCGGCTCGCCGGCGTTGAGTCCGACGCGCACGTGCAGCGGCTCCGGCATCGATTCCGTGTGCACCGCGAACGCGCGCTGCAGCGCGATCGCGCACTCCATCGCCGACGTCACGCT
>JANNPX010000060.1:0-5486 GCA_031400455.1 Chloroflexota bacterium
GACGAGCAGCGCCAGGTCCTTCGTCATGTCGCCGGACTCGACGGTATCGACGCACACCTTCTCGAGCGTGCGTGCGAAGGCCACGACGTCCGGCGTGCTGTCGAACTCACCGCGATAAGCGAGGCCACGCGTCCACGCGAATATTGATGCGATCGGGTTCGTCGAAGTCGGCTCGCCGCGCTGGTGCTGGCGGAAGTGGCGCGTGACCGTACCGTGCGCGGCCTCGGCCTCAACGGTGCGGCCGTCTGGACTCAGCAGCACGGATGTCATCAGCCCGAGCGAGCCGAAGCCCTGCGCGATGCTGTCCGACTGCACATCGCCGTCGTAGTTCTTCGCGGCCCAGAGAAAGTCGCCATTCCACTTGAGCGCCGCGGCCACCATGTCGTCGATCAGGCGATGTTCGTAGGTCAGGTGCGCAGCGGCGTACCGGCCGGCGAACTCCGCGTCGAACACCTCCTGAAACAGGTCCTTGAAGCGTCCGTCGTACGCCTTCAGGATCGTGTTCTTCGTCGAAAGGTACACGGGGTATTTGCGCTGTAGCCCGAAGTTAAAGCAGGCGCGCGCGAAGCCGCGGATCGACTCGTCGAGGTTGTACATCGCCAGTGCAACGCCGCCCGCTGGGAAGTCGAACACCTTGCGGGTGATCGGCGCTGAACCATCGGCGGGCGTAAACGTGATCGTCAGCTCGCCGGCCCCCGGCACGATGAAATCCGTCGCTTTGTACTGGTCGCCGTAGCCGTGACGCGCCATGACGATCGGCGCCGTCCACGTCCGTACCAACCGCGGAATATTCGAGCAGACGATCGGCTCGCGAAATATCGTGCCGTCGAGGATGTTGCGGATCGTGCCGTTTGGCGACTTCCACATCTGCTTGAGTCCGAACTCCTTGACCCGCGCTTCGTCCGGCGTAATCGTCGCGCACTTCACGCCGACGCCGTACTGCTGGATGGCATTCGCCGCATCGACCGTGATCTGGTCGTCCGTCGCGTCACGCGACTCGACGCCCAGGTCGAAGTACTTAAGGTCGACGTCGAGATAGGGCGTGATCAGCTTGTCCTTGATGAGCGCCCAGATCACGCGCGTCATCTCGTCGCCATCAAGCTCGACGAGCGGCGTCTTTACCTTGATTTTGGTCATCTGCAGTATCCGTTGCTTCTGGATGATGGAGGTGAGGGCACGATATCACGCGGCATCAGGTGGGGCGAGTCCGCGCCTCCGAACCGCCGCACCCTTCGCCGTAGCCCCGGCCCTGCGTACAATCCCACGGAATCTCGCACCTACTGGAGGTTCTGATGGCCACCGTCAACACCGTCACCGGCGCCATCGACACGTCTGCGCTCGGCTTCACACTGATGCACGAGCATGTGTACGTGCAGACCGAGGGCCTCAACGCCAACTTCCCGCACATTTGGGACCGTGAGGAGCGCATCAAACAGGCAACGGCGTCGCTCGCGGAAGCAAAGGCGCACGGCGTGGCCACCATCGTCGATCTGACGGTACTGGGCCTCGGGCGAGACGTGACGCTGGTGCGCGAGGTCGCGCGACAGTCCGGCATGCAGGTCATTGCAGCGACGGGGCTCTACACCTACGACGAAGTGCCGCACTATTTCGGCACCCGCAGCGTGGACCACATGGCGGATCTTTTCGTCCACGACATCGAGACCGGCATCCAGGGTACCGACGTGAAAGCCGCGATTCTGAAATGCGCGACCGACGAGAAGGGTGTGACCACCGGCGTGGAGAAGGTGCTTCGCGGCGTCGCCCGGGCGCACCGCCGGACGGGCGTGCCGATCTCGACGCACACGCATGCGGCAACAGAGCGTGGCCTCGATCAGCAGCGCATCTTCGTCGAGGAGGGCGTGGACCTGCGCCGCGTAGTCATCGGGCATAGCGGCGATACGGAAGACATCGCCTACCTGGAGAAGCTGGTGGGGGCGGGGTCATACATCGGCATGGACCGCTTCGGGCTGCATCAGCTGCTGCCGACGGATCGCCGGGTCGCGACGATCGCGAAGCTGTGCGAACGCGGACACTCCGGCCAGATCGTGCTGTCGCACGACACCATGTGCTACATCGACTGGTACCCGGAGGAGATGCGGGCGGCGCTGCCGGACTACAACTACCTGCACATTCCCGACAAGGTGATCCCCGCGCTCCGGGAGGCGGGCGTCCCGGACGACCAGATTCGCGCGATGACCATCGCCAACCCGCGCCGCATCTTCGAGGCGCAGGGCGCCTACTGAGCGGAGCGCAGCACCGCGCCGTGAAACGGCGCAGCTTCGCGGACGTTGGATGAAGGGAAGGCTCGTTGTGAGGCGGGATAGGCCGCGGCTATAATGCGGGGCCGTAGAACACCCCGCCGGGCGGGTAAGCACCGACGGGCAGGAGCAACACCGAATTGCCGAAATCGAATCGTCCCCTCGTCCGCGATGGCCGAATTCAGGCGCCGAAGAAGCGAACGGATCGCAGCTACCTGCGGCCCACATCTGACGCCCCCGGCGCCGCTCCGGCGCCCGAAGATGACGCCACGCTCGACGAGATTGACGACGCTCCGGAGGCGCTGGCGACCGTAGCGACGGCCACCGCCGCGTTCGCCCCGCCCGCGGTCGCCAAGGTCGCTGCCGCGCCGAAGCAGGTATCGACCAAGCTGCCCACGACCGTCCGTGCCATCCAGCAGCAGGGCGTGCGCAAGCGCGGTGACGTCGACCTGAGCGCCTTGGCGACGCGCGACACCAGCTACGCGTACCACGAACTACGTCGTATCACCGTACTCGCGACGATGGTCATCGTGACGCTGATCGTGCTCTGGGTCGTCCTGCGCTAGGCGCTAACGCAGCCGCCCGGCTGCGATGAATCCTGCCAGTACCGCGACAATCAATCCAAAACCATCGGATCGCAGATCCGCCAGCACCCAGTCGCCCACGACAAGCAACAGCGCTGTCCGGACGGTATACGCGAGCACCACGCCGCCCACTGCGATCGCCTGCAGCGGTGGTCCCGCCTTGCGATTCGTTGCCAGCGACACGAGTTCGCCGATGGCGTAGCCGATCGCGAGGCCCGCAAGCACACCATAGAAGATGTACGTGACGAGATTGAAGAACGCCCAGGCCGTTCCGATCGCGATACCGGCGGCGATAGCACCGCCGCCCGCACGCGCGAAGGTCGTATTGGACATGTTGTAGGTGGGGATGCGGCGCACCTGGGCGCACTCACGGCAGCGCGCGCCGACGGGGGTATGCACGAGGCAGCGTGGGCAGATCGGCTTCTCGCACTTGCCGCAGCTCAGTTCCGTCTCAACGTTGGGATGTGTGGAGCATTGCATGGCTACACGACCAACGCGCGGTTGGGGAGCGTGCGCGCCAGTTCGAGCAACCGCTCGACTGACGAATCCGGCAGCGGAATGTCGCCGGGCAGGCGCTCGTCGTTGCCGAAGATGCCGTGGTAGTCGCTTCCGCCGAGCGGCAGGAGTTCGTATTTGTCGGCGAGCGCGACCAAGCGGGCGATAGTCTCGACGCCGTAGCTCTTGTAATAGACCTCGATGGCCCGCATGCCGGCTTCCTTCAGGCTCTTGAGGATCGGCTCCACGTCGTCCCAGTTGCGGCCCAGCTCGGCGGGATGCGCCCAGCAGGCGAGGCCGCCGCGCGCGACGATCCACTGCACGCACTCCTCGGGCGACATGCGCTTGCGGTCGACGTACGCCGGGCCGTTGCGGCCGATCCACTTGTCGAAGGCATCCGCGACCTTCTTCACGTAGCCGGCCTCGACCAGCGCCTGCGCAACATGGGGGCGCCCGACGGCCGCCTCGCCGGCGATCTCCTGCACGCGGTCCCATTCGACCATGATGCCCATGGCGCGGAGCTTTTCGACGATGCCCTTCCCGCGCGCCACGCGGCCCTCGCGCAGCTCGGCGAGGATCTCCTGCAGCTTGTCGTCGGCCGGATCGAGGTAGAGGCCCAGCATGTGTACTTCGTGGCCTTCGATATCCGAGCCCATCTCGACGCCGGGAATGAGCACGTAGCCGGGGTGCTTCGCGGCGGCGATGCGTGCCTCGGCGATGCCCTCGGTCGAGTCGTGATCGGTCAGCGCGTGGTACGTCACGCCCTGCTGCGCGACGAGATCCACCAGCTCGGTCGGCGTCAGCCGCCCATCGGAGGCCGTGCTGTGCGTGTGAAAGTCACCTTTGCTCATCGTTACTCCACTCCCTGTCCACGCGCTCGATGGAGCGCGCCTTGCCCGTGCTGTCGTCGAGCTCGATCAGCACCGAATTGAATACGGAAACGCGCGACTTCTCGGCGACGGTGAAGCGCGCAGGCATGCCGGTCAGGAACTTCTTGATCACAGGCGCCGGGTCGACGCCGATCACTGAATCGCGCGGGCCGCACATACCGAGATCGCAGACGAACGCCGTTCCGCCGGGAAAGATGCGAGCATCGGCGGTGGGGACGTGCGTATGCGTGCCGACAACCGCCGACACGCGGCCGTCGAGGTACCAGGTAAGGGCGATCTTCTCGCTCGTCGCCTCGGCATGCATATCTACCAGCACGAGGGAGCCGGGCGCTACCGATTCGAGCAGGCGGTCGGCGGTGCGGAACGGGTCGTCGATCTCGTACATGAACGTTCGCCCCATGAGGTTGATCACAGTCAGCTCGCCGAAGCGGCAGATGCCGCGTCCGGGGGCACCGGCAGGGTAGTTCGCGGGACGCAAGATCGGCGCATCGCTATCGAGCTGGGGGATGATGTCGGGCTGGGCCCAGATGTGGTTCCCGGATGTGATGACGTCGACCTGCGCGGCGAAGAGATCCTTCGCGGTGCTGGCGCTGAGTCCACGGCCCGCGGCCGCGTTCTCGCCGTTCGCAACGACAACGTCGAGCTGCAGCTCGCGGCGCAGGCCGGGGAGCAGTGCGGCCACGGCCTTGCGGCCGGGCTTTCCTACGACATCGCCGATGCACAGGATTCGCACTACTTGGCCTTCCGCGTGTTCGTGAGCGGGCCGGGCGGCCACACAGGGCCGCCCCTACAAGAGAGTAGCGCGCGCCGTTGGGTGGCGCGCGCTACAAACGATTCGCTGTGTCGGGCAGGACAGTCTAGAGACCTGTCCGTGCGAGGCCCACGCGGGGAAGGGCCTACCGTGCGTATTCGCTCGCGCGCGTTTCCCGGACGACGGTCACCTTGATCTGGCCCGGGTACTCCATCGACTCTTCGATCTTCTTGCTGACGTCGCGCGCCAACCGCATCGAGTCGAGGTCATCGATCTCGTCGGGCTTGACGATGATGCGGATCTCTCGGCCGGCCTGGATGGCGAACGACTTCTCGACGCCCTTGAAGCTGTTGGCGATGCTCTCTAGCGCTTCGAGGCGCTTGATGTACAGCTCCAGCGTCTCGCGGCGGGCGCCAGGGCGGCTGCCGCTGATGGCGTCCGAAATCATCACGATGACGGCCTCGGTCGACTCGACCTCGATCTCCTCGTGGTGCGCCTCGATACAGTG
>JANNPX010000030.1:0-3567 GCA_031400455.1 Chloroflexota bacterium
GGTTGAGCAATCCGGCGGGCCGTAACGCGAGTGAAGCCTGAGCAGGCCTCGAAAGTGAAGTCGTGGATGCCGACCCGCCTGAATAACGGGGAAGGCCGCGTGGGATGGGGAAGCAACCGACATTTGCACCCGTCTCGATCCACCGGGGTAGTGGGCACGGCACGTTGGAAGGGTGACCCGGGTAATCGGGGGAGATCCGTTTGGCCGGAGGCACGTGCCTTCAACGTCAGGGTTGCCTGATGGGTCGAACGGAAGTCGGACAGGGTCGTAGGAGTGTCGAGGCCGGGTAATGCCGGCGGAGCAAAGGACCCTGACTTCTGGTGCGCTTTCGAAGCAGTCGAGGATGAGGCGATTGGCGATGAGCCTGGCAACACCCGAAAAGATCCGGACGCTGCAGAGGAAGTTTTACTGCAAGGCGAAGGCGGAGCCGACTTTCCGCTTCTATCAGCTCTACGACAAGGTCTGGCGGACTGATATTCTCGCTCATGCCTATGCGCTTACCCGCGCCAATGCGGGAGCGCCGGGAGTGGACGGAGTGAGCTTCGCCATGATCGAGGCGACGGGGCGTGAGGAGTGGCTGGCCGGCTTGCGCGAGGAACTGCGACAGAAGACATATCGACCACAACCGGTGCGACGGGTGCTGATCCCCAAGCCCGGCGGCGGTGAGCGGCCACTTGGTATCCCTACCATTCGGGACCGGGTGGTGCAGACCGCCGTCAAGATTGTGATCGAGCCGATCTTCGAAGCAGACCTCGATGACAGTGCCTACGGCTACCGTCCGAAAAGAAGCGGTACCGACGCGATCAAGGAGGTTCACCGGCTCGTCTGCCGGGGCTATACCGACGTGGTAGACGCCGACTTGTCGAAATATTTTGACAACATTCCGCACCGAGAACTCATGCACTGCGTGGCTCGGCGTATCGTCGACCGGAATGTCCTGGCCCTTCTCAAGATGTGGCTCAAGGCGCCGGTCGAGGAGCGGGATGGCAACGGGACGCGGCGCATGACCGGTGGCAAGAGCAGCACGCGCGGCACGCCGCAAGGCGGGGTCGCAAGCCCCCTGCTCGCCAACTTGTACATGAACCGTTTCCTGAAGCATTGGCGCACGACCGGGCGGGGCGAGGCATTCCGGGCTCATATCGTCAACTATGCCGACGACTTCGTTATCCTCAGTCGCGGTCGCGCGACCGAGGCTCTGGCGTGGACGCGGGACGTGATGACGAGGCTCGGGCTCGCCCTCAACGAGGCGAAGACCTCCGTTCGGGATGCCCGACAGGAACGGTTCGACTTTCTTGGCTACGCGTTCGGCCCGCATCGCTTTCGGAAGGACGGCCACTGGTACCTGGGCGCGAGCCCGTCGAGGAAAAGCGTGCAGCGGCTCAAGGACAAGGTGGGGGAGATGCTGGTGCCCGGCAACATGGGTGCGTGGCCCGAGGTGCGCGATCGGCTCAACCGCTTGTTGCGGGGCTGGACGGGCTACTTCAGCCACGGCACGCGATTGCAGGCGTACCGGGCGATCGATCATCATGTCTATGACCGTGTGCGCCACTTCCTTGTGCGACGGCACAAAGTTCCGGGACGCGGCACACGGGTCTTCAGCCACGACGTGGTGTATGAAGATCTCGGCGTGTTGCGGCTCCGGCACGTGCACATCGGACGCCGTGGGCCCAGCAGTGAAGCCAGTCGGAAAGCCGGATGCCGGAAACCGGCACGTCCGGTTTGATGAGCGGGGATGGGAAACGGAGCGATGGCCAGTCGCCCCAAGCTACCGCGCCCATCCTCGACTCTACCCATAATTTTCATGATCGGCGCGGTGTTGCGGCAGGCACACGTCTTCGGCCGTGTTGACGGCGGGACTTTTTCGGGGACGCTGAGGCACGCGTGAGGGTTGCTGCTCGGGGCCCGTGCGGCTCGACCGGCCGCGTCGCTCACGTATCCCGCATGGCAAGCCGGGCGGCGATCAGACCGAGCGCGTCGGCGTGCGGCAGGCTCGCCGGGAACGACCGCTTGATCCGGGTTTTCAACTCTTCGACGCGACAGGCGATTTTCACGAACACTGAGCGGATCGTCGCGAACGTGGCGCCGCGCCAGCGTGATCTTTTCGGTGCAGCAAGCCGCACCGAGTGCAGCAGCCAGTAGGCGCCCATGTGGAGAAAAAGTCGGAACTGGTTTGCCTCCCATCGCGAGCATGCCGTCTTGTCCGAGCGCGTAGTGAGCTTCATGTCCTTGATCAGGTTCTCCATGCGGCCGCGGGCGCAGTAGACCTTCTCGTAGAGGATCTTGGCGCGGCCGGGGAGATTGGTGACGACGAAGCGGGCGTCGGTGCCGAGCCCGGTCGCCTCGTGCTGGAAGCACGGCTGCGCCATGACGCGGGCGATCACCTTCTCGTTGTGCGACCAGGAGCCTGCCGCGTAGAGGAACTGATGGAAGCGGCGCACCTTGCCGAGGGCGAGCTTCCAGCGCCACTGGCACTGCTCGAGCCAGGGCTCTGCCATCCGCGCGAGTGTCGCATTGGTCGGCAGGCCAAGGATATAGTCGCACCTCAAACGGCGCGAGCCAAATCCAGCACTTCCGGCGCGCAGTAATGCCCGTCGCCGCGGATCAGAATGCGCACGTTCGGCCAGTGCCGGCGGATGCGATGGATGACGTGCCGGAGCACGCGCGCGATCTCCTCCCCCGATGGCCGCTTGCCCGGTCGCAGCAGCGAAAGAATGGGCTTGCCCGACGTTGCTTCAAAAATGTGGATCGGCTGGAAGCAGTGCCCGCCCGCATGCGTGTTGAACAACGCCAGTTGCTGGCCGCGTCCATGCGCAGCATGGCTCCGCCATGACGCACCATGTCGTTGGTGTCGTCGATGTCGAGCACGATGGAGGCGGGCGGCGTCTTGTAGCCGCGGCAGAAGAGATCGATGAAGCCGATGCCGATGCGGTAGAGCGACTTGACGTCCGCGATGTTCTCGAGCCTCGAGATCGTCGGCTGGCTTGGAATGTCGAGCCCGTTTTCGGGCGCACGGTCGCAGGCCATCATCAGCGCCGGATCGTTGCGCAGCGCGTCGAGATCATCGGCATCCTCGTAGCCGGCGGCGATCGCCATCATGCGTGCTGTGACCATGGCGGAATACGTGTGCGTGATCAGCAGCGGATTGCGCGGGTCGGGCAGCCGGCTCGCCACCACATCGGCGATACCGAGGCGAAGCGCCGCCTCGCGCAGCACGATCAGGCCGCCGTTGGAGGTGAGGTTGCCGGCATCCTGGCTGGCTGTGAGCGATTTGCGCCCGACCGGTGACAGGCCAGGGAGAAAGGGCGTAGCTTCGGTCATAGTGGCGGCGAATCCGGCGAAGACGCGCACGCATCTGCTTCGACACCAGATTGCTACGCCAATCCAACGGCTTCGTCGCCACACATCGAGTCGCATGGAAAGTTAGGGCGAAGTTCCCCGATCGCCGCTGACGATCTCCCTGCCGTTTCAATCGGTTGTGATTGAAACGGGGTGGGCGCTACTGTCTACATTGCGATGGCGGCGACGAGGTCGAGGGCCTGCTGTTGCTTCGGGTTGGGGCGGGTCGTC
>JANNPX010000034.1:0-104727 GCA_031400455.1 Chloroflexota bacterium
GGACTGGGTGGACAATCCGGTTGACCAATCGATCCTCGCGGGCAGCGGCGTTTCGGGCGCGCGCATCCTGGAGATGATGCTGGAGGACGACGGCTTCGATGCGATGATTGCGAACGTGGGCGAGGACTGGGTGCTCGGACGTCCGGACGCGATCGAGCGGTTGGCGCGTCTCGTCGACCGGTTCGCGGCGATCGGCGTGAAGTCGACGAAGCCGATGGCGTTCGTGCTCGGCCCTGCGGACTCGATGGACGAGACGAAGTGGCGCGCCGTCAGCGGCGGCCAGCAGCGACTGACGGACGCGCGCCTGGCGGTGTACCCGAGCGTCGATCGTGCGGCGTCTGCGGTGGCGCGCTTTCTGGCGCGAGGCACCGGGTAAGCACGAACCTCACCCCGGCCCTTTGGCCACCCCTCTCCGCCCGGCGGCGAGGGGCCATACGACGGTGCGTCGAGTTTCTTGGAGAGTGGACTGCGTCACGTGCGCGGGCGCACAGCCGTGCTCCCCTACGGCGATCGATCGGGTACGGGCTAGGCGGATAGGGCGTGATCGATCTCGTCGGCGTGCTGTGGATACTTTGCGGCAAACGCGCGCAGCAGGCCGAAGCAGCCGCTGATCATCATGTCGCCGTGCGGCGTCGCGAAGTAGGGGTTGAGGCGGCTGTCGCGGATCTTCCCCCGCTGAGGCCCGGTGACAGCGACCAGCGGTGGGGCGCCGTTCGACGCTGCGCCATCGCCGTCGGCGTAGAAGACGCCGTGGCCTTTGCTGTTGAAGACTTCTTCATGCGCGAGCGTGCCCGCGATGAGGCGCTCCGTGAAGTCCTCGATCTGCTCGCGCGACATCTCGCCGGTGTGATGCTCGTACAGGCTGATGATGTACGTGCCGCGCAAATGGAACGCGAGCGCGTGCATGTTGCCGAGGTTCAGCACGAGTTGCGTTTCGGCCGCCCCGACGTGCGGGTCTTGTAGTGCGCCGATGGCTGCCGCGGGGCCGGTATCGAGGAAGACAGACGGCGTGTGGGGATCCTGAGCGCGCGCGGTGTCCATCATCGTGCGGGCGCGCGTGAGGTAGTCGGGCAGCTCTTCGGGCAGGAAGGCGAACGCTGTCAGGTCGTTCTTGCCAGAAACGACGCGGCGCAGGTGTTCGAAGCGGAAGAGTCGGTCCGAGACGCCGGGAGGCGCCGCGCCGTGGTCGAGACAGGCGAGCGCGAGGCCGTCGAAGTCCGGCGAGACATCGAAGGCGGCGAGGGCGGCGCGGATCGCGGGCAGGTGCAGGTCTTTCAGTTCAACGCGATGGATGTCGTCGGGCAGGAGCTTCGCTTCATCATCGCTGACGATGCGGATGCCCATGTTCGTGACCTGTGTGAGGTCGTCGTCGATGGTCTGCGCGGCCTCGGGCGTGGCGTACGCGACGCCGCCGTCGCGCAGGTGGTCTTCGATGGCCCAGTTGCAGGGGCCGCCGCCCTGGATGACGCCGGTCAGGAGCAGCGGCTCGGCTGCGGCCGTCGCGCGGCGGATGCGCGCCTCGGCGATCCTCGTCGCGCTTGGCATGACGAGCTTGATGTTGTTCTCGACGGGCTGGGTGGAGTCGAAGAGGAGGATGTCCTGCGTGCCGGTGCCCATGTCGATCGCGAGGATGCGCATGGGGTTAGCTTACGGTAGGAACCACAGATTTCACAGATTGCACAAATTGGCTGGACCGGAACCACGAAGGGCACGAAGGAGCACGAAGGTAGGGGTTGGTCGCGGGTGGGTGTGGGGTTCGATGGTGGCGGGGGTGAGCTGGCGAGCGGCCGTCCCCGGCAGGACTTGGGAACGGCCGCCCATGTGAGGGGAGTCGATCTACGGGTCGCGAAGCCTTCGCGCGGGAGGAGCGCGAAGGCCGGCGGCTCGCGGGATCACGACGGTTGGGATGCGGCAGGTGGTGTGCGGTTAGTGGGCGCGGCGGGTGCGGTTCGGCCAGCCGCGGGGGGCGTCGTCGTCGGCGCCGATGAGGCTGCCGGTGACGAACTGGAAGAGCAGCAGGGCCGTCGAGATGAAGAGGACGAGCGAGAGGACGATGGCGAACTGCATGGGGTGAACCTCCTGTTCAGAACAGGTGTACTGTAGAACAGGCGTGCGGCACTTGTCAATCGAAATAGAACAAAGATTCCGCAGCCACCCATAGCATTCGCTTATCGGAGATCGCCCGCCAGATACGACGCATGGCCGTATGGTGACATAACTGTAGGGGTGCTTCTGTAAGAATCTGAGCGCTGGGCGGTCTTACCATCGGAGGCGCGGCTCGGTGCCGTGGCATTCGGGGCTATGTTATCGTTCGGTTCGCATCTGGCCTGCAGGTTGCCACGAGGAGGAACCTCGCGGCAGGCACGCGCGCCGATGCCACTGGAGATGTTATGGACGACGCGCTGCTCGTCAGCCGGGCAATGGCCGGCGATCTCGACAGCTTCGGTCAGCTCTACGACCGTTACTTCAACCGTATCTACGACTTCGCCTGGCGCATCGTCCGGGACTCCGACGAGGCGGCTGACGTCACGCAGGACGTTTTCATGAAGGCGATGCAGGGGCTGCCGAGCCTGACGAAGGCGACGAGCTTCAAGTCGTGGCTGTTTACGATCGCCCACAACGCCGCGGTGACGCGGGCCGAGCGCGGGAACCGCATGGTGCCGATGCCGTCGCCGGTGCACGAAGAGGCGTTCGGGTCGTTCGACGTACCCGATCCGTGTCGGCTGGATAATCCGGAGGTGGCGGCGGGCGATCACGAGGCGGCGGCGCTGGTGTGGGAAGCGGCGGCGGCGCTGAACGCGCGCGACTACGCATTGCTCGATCTGCACGTGCGCCAAGGCCTAGAGAGCGCAGAGATCGCGACCGTGCTGGGCGTCAGCAAGGGCAACGCATACACGATGGTCAGCCGCATGAAGTCGGCAGCCGGCGATGTCATCGGCAGCTACGTCGTGGCGCGGCGTGGCAGCCGGGACTGCGAGGACTTGCAGAAGGTGCTCGCGGCGTTCGAGTTTCCGCCGTATACGGAGCCGGTACGCAGGGCCGTCGACGTGCACATCAAGGACTGCGAGGTGTGCCAGGGGTCGAAGAAGCGGCTAGTCGCGCCGCTGGAGATCCTTGGTGCGTTCGCGGCCGTGCCGGCGCCGATGTCGCTGAAGGGCGACATCTGGGGCGACGTGTCGGGCGCGTGGGCGCGCAGTGTCCCCGGCTCGGCGAGCGGCGGCGGAGGCGGTGGTGCGGGAGGAGGAGGCGGCTTGCCGACGAGCCCGTATGCCGCCGGAGGCGTGCTTGCGGGCGCGGGCGGTGGCGGAGGCTCCGGACCGATATTCCCGACGAGTCCGAGCGGCGATAGCTGGGACCGCAACAAGATCCTGCTCTTCGTCGGCGGCGTGATCGGATTACTGGTCATAGCGTTCGCCGGTGGGGCGCTGCTCGTGAGCGCGTTCAGCGGCGGCGGCGACGGGGGTGGCGGTACGGCGAGCGGGTCGCCGACCGCCACGCGCACGGCTGGGGCAACCCGCGTCGCATCGCCGCAACGCACCGTGACGCTGGGAGTCACCGTAGAGACGCCGACGCCGAACCTGACGCCTTCCGCGACGCCGGAACCCACCGAGACGCCGACGGAGCTGCCGCCGACCGAGACGCCGACCAGGGCTGCGACCGCCACGCGTACGCCGCGTGTGACGCCTTCGCCGCCCGCAGGCACGCCGACGAAGGCGCCGACCGCCACGCGGACGCCACGGGGTGGGGTTCCGACGGACACGCCTGCGGCGGAAGACACGGCGACACCGTGCGTCCCGGGCACGCCGAACTGCCCCCCACCGGGTTAACTCCGGCGGAGACTGAAAGTTTGTCCTCCCGGGCACGCAGGTGCGCTGCCGACCGGTCGATGCTCATGGTAAGGGGGCCGTGGGGGTGTCCGCGGCGTTAGGATCATGCGCCCTGACCGGGATGGCATCGGCAGCGGCATTCGCCTGGCATGGCTGTTCGTGCTGCCTGCGCACACGGAACGCAGCATGCGCATGGAAGCGCTGATCGGCCGACTTCGGCTGCTGGTGCTGGCCGTCAACACGACACTCCTGCTGACCGTCCTCGACACGCGCGCGATGCACATGCAGGTCGTGTGGGTCGTCGTGGTGCTGTCGTGGGCCTACGCGCTGCCGATCGCGATCTTGCAGCCTTACCGGCGCTGGCCGGTGTTCGGGGCGTCGATGGGCTCGACCCTGCTCGATGCTGCGGTGATCGCCGTGTTCATCTCATCGACGGGCGGGGCGAGCAGTCCGTTCTTCCCGCTGTATTACCTTTCGCTGATGGCTGTGGCGATGCGCTTCGATCTGCGGCAAGCCATCGTGGCGTGCGCGGTGTACGCCTTTGCGTACGCGGTCGCGTACTTCGTCACGTGGGACGGCAGTGCGAACGAGTTCGGCGTGCTCGCGTTGCGGTGCGTGTACATGCTGTTCATTGCCGTCGGCGTCGGGCAGCTTGCGAAAGAAGAGAACACACGCTCCCTCCAGGTCGATGAGATCGACCGGCTGAACACGGAAAACGCGAAGCTTCTGAGCCGCTCGGAGAAGGCGGCGCGCATCGACCGGCTGACAGGGCTGCTGAACCGCGGCTCGCTGGAGAAGGACGCTATGCGCGAGCTGCGCCGGGCGAAGTCGTCGGACGGTTACCTGAGCATTCTGTTCTGCGACATGGACCGGTTGAAGCGGATCAACGACGAACTGGGGCACGACGCCGGTGACAAGGTGATGCGGCACGTCGGGGCGGCGCTGAAGCGCGGGCTGCGGTCGCAGGACCTGGTCGGGCGGTACGGCGGCGATGAGTTCGTGATCGTGCTGCCGAACCTGACGCGCGAGACGGCATTCGATCGAGCCGAGCAGATCATCAACCACATGAGCACGGTGAACGAGCAACTGCCGGACGACCTGGCGATCGGGCTGAGCGTGGGGATCGCGACGTTCCCGTTCGACGCCCAGGATTACCAGACGCTCGTGAAGGTCGCCGACCAGGCGATGTATCTGGCGAAGCGCGACGGCGGCAACCGCGTCCGGACGTCGAACGACCTGCGGATCTTCTGGGAGGGCGCGCCGAAGGCGGGGTAGGGAGTTCGTAGTTTGTAGTGGGTAGTTTGTAGTTCAGTCTGCGGCTTGCGGTTCACAGGTCATTGAACTTCGACATGAATCGAGCGCGGGCGCCCCGTCCGCATCCCGCGAGCGCTGATGGTACGTGGTTGGCGCGTGCACCTCACTCCGGCCTTCGGCCACCTCTCTCCACGTCGTGGAGAGAGGCTCAGACGAAAACTGTACGCGGATCCGGGAAGTGAAGTGCGGAACAGCGGCGCGAAACGGGTGGGGCGTCCGCGCTCCATTGCGTCCGCTCGTTCCTTGACGCACCGCTTCCGAAGCGAGTCCGTTAGCTCGCCGTTCTTGCGTGACTACTTGGCTACGAGATCGAGGAATTGTTTGAGGATGCGCGCGGTGGCGCCCCAGATTAAGTGGTCCTGCCAGCGGTAGCTGTAGGCCATGATCTCTCGGCCCTGGTAGGTGCGGAGCTCGGCGACGACGTTCGCTTCGTCGCGGAGGTGGTCCAGCGGCACTTCGAGGATCTCGGCGACTTCGATCTCGCTGTGTACGAAGGGGTACGGGCCTGGCTGCGTGATGCGGCCGACGAACGGGCGCACGAGGAAGTTCGAGATCGTGATCATCTCGTCGAGTTGGCCGAGGACGTCGATGTGGTCCGTATCGACGCCGATCTCCTCCCACGTTTCTCGCACGGCGGTGAATCGCAGGTCGGGATCGGTGTCGTCGTAGGCGCCTCCGGGGAAGGAGATCTGACCTTTGTGATGCTCGACCAGTTCGGAGCGCCTGGTGAAGAGGATGTGCGTATCGTCGCCGCTTTCGTAGATCGGCAGCAGGACGGCCGCGCGGGCCAGCGTGTCGTCCGCGATGAGTTGCGGTTCGTGGGCACTGAGGCGTGTGCGGATGTGTTCGATCACGGGAGCATTGTAGTTGGTCGATGGAGGTTGGAGGTTGGAGGTTGGAGGTTGGAGGCAGGGTCTACGCGCTGAGGATGGGGAAGATGCGGCGCTTGGCGTCGGCGGAGAGGTAGGCGTAGATCTTCTCGCGCGCGGGCTTGAGCGCGGCGAGGGCCGGATCGTCGGCAGCAGGTTCGATGAGCGGGGTGAGGTGGCAGATGATCTGGCGGAGCGCTTCGTTCTCGGCGCGGAGGGCGGAGAGGCGCAGGGAGGGCGCTGCCGCGGGCAGGTCTGCGACCGTGGCGGCCGCAGCACGAGCGTCGGTGCCATCGACGTTCGGGAGCGCGGCGCTCACTGATGCAAGCAGGTCGCGGAGTGCCGCGTTCGCATCGACGAGATCGGCTGCGGCGGAGTCGAAGTCGCGCTGGACGATGGTGAAGAGCAGCATGGAGAATGCGAACTGGGCGGTGCCGTACGTGGACTTCAACTCCGGCGCGAAGTGCGCGACGACGCCGGACTGGATGGCGCGAAGGACCTCTTCCGGGTACGGCCTCATGCGATCAGCTCCAGTAATTCGGCTTCCAGCCCGGGGTTCACGAACGCCGTGAGTGCGAGCAGCAGGTCGGGTGTCTTGCCCTGGACGACGGACTTGGTGCCGGTGATGAAGATGATGGCGAACTTCACGTTCGAGAAGACCTCCCAGAACTTCAGCGCCGCCGCATCGACCTTCACGCCACCGGCGTCCTCGTAGAGCCGCACGAACTCATCGCGCGAGCAGAGGCCGCCGACGCGATCATCGCCGGCCCAGCGCCACGATTTGATCACCACCCAGCCGAGGTCCTCGATGCGGTCGCCGGCGTGCGCCATCTCCCAGTCGAGGATGCCGGTGATGCCGGTCTGGTCGTAGAGGAAGTTGCCGGTGCGGTAGTCGCCGTGCACAAGCGCGAGCCGATCGGGCGGAGGCGGCAGGTGGCGCTTCAGCCAGTGGAAGGCGAGTTCGAGCACGGGCTGCGGCTCGAGGGTGTCCTGGCGCATCGTGCGCTCCCACTTCTCGACTTCGTGCAATGCCGACGTCTGGAGCGACGGCGGGCGCTGTAGCGACGGGACACGATCGACGTCGACGGCGTGGATCTTCGCGAGGATCTCGGCTTTCTGGCGCGCGACGGTAGGGCGGATGCCCGCGTACTCGGGTGACGTGACGAGGGTGCGAGCGTCGGTTGCGCCTGGCAAGCGGGTCATGATGAAGAACGGGCGCTCGATAGCTGCGCCGTCGCGCTCGATCCAGTGGACTTTCGGGACGGGGATGCCGCTGCCTTCGAGCGCTGTGTAGAGGTCGAATTCGAGGTCGTTGTTGCTTTCGAGCAGGCTGGCCGTGGGATCGCGCCGGGCGATGAAGCTACGCTCGACGGGCTTGCCCGCTTCGGTCCAGCGGGCGTCGAAAGCCCAGGTCTCGCGCGAGGCGCCGCCGGGGATGCGGGCGATGTTCGCCACGCTGACCTCGCCGGCATCCGGCATGCGAGAGCGGAGGTAGGCAATGAGCTGGTCTTCCCGCATCGCCAAAGGGTGTCGCGCACGCGTGGCTGGGTCAAGTGGGTGGCAGCACCTTCCGCGCCGCGTCGGCTTTGATCCGGCCACGATCGCACTCAGCCGCTGCTCGTGCGGTGCCGATAACTCCGGTGAGCGCCTGCGCGAAGGCGCGATTGTCGTCGAGATTCCCGAAGGGCGGAACCGCGCTGCGATGAACGCACCCCTGCGGCGGCTTCTTGAACGTATCGAGGCTGGTGGCGAGATCCACGAGACCCTCACTGAGATCGCGCGCTGGAGCGAGCGCGAGTCGCGCGCGCTCTGCTCAATCCTCCTGCTGGACGCAACCGGCGCCTCGCTTCGATGTGGCGCATCGCCGACGCTGGCGACGAGTTTCACTGTGGCGATCGAGCGTATCGCGATCGATGTAACCGCGTCGCCGTTCGGCAGCGCGGTGCACCGCCGTGCGCCGGTCCTCACCCGTGACATCGTGGCGGACCCGTTGTGGACTGATCACCGCGAGTTGGCGGCCGAGCACGGCTTGAGGTCGGCGTGGTCGCTGCCTGTCGTCGCCGAAGATGGCCGCGTGCTCGGGACCTTCTCTCTGTACTCGCTGGAGCCCCGGCTGCCGGATGAGTGGCAGATGCACGTGGCCGGCATGGGCGCGACGTTGGCGGCGATCGCGATCGAGCGGACGAAAACGCAAATCCTGGCCCACCACAACGAGGCGCGCTTCCGCCTGCTCTGGGAGGCGTCGCCCGACGCCGTGCTGGTGATGGACGACGCGAGTCGGATCGAATCGGTGAATCCCGCTGTGCTGGATGTCTTCGGTTATGCGCCAGAGGCATTGATCGGGCAAGACCTCACCATGCTTCAGCCGGAGCACCTGCGCGAGGGACACCGAGAGGGACTGCGGCGCTACTTGGAGACGGGTACGCGTCGCGTCGACTGGCACGCCGTCCGGACGACGGGCTTGCACAAAGACGGGCACGAGTTCCCGATCGAGATCGCCTTCAGTGAGGTTTCGGTGGAGGGCGGGCGCCAGTTCGGCGCGTTCATCCGCGATGTGACGCAGCGCAGCCTGGTCGAAGACGCGTTGAAGCAAGGCGAAGCGCGCTATCGGGCGCTGGCCGAGAACGCGCTTGACCTGGTATGCGAACTGGACGCCCAGGGGCGATACACGTACGTCAGCCCGAACTTCAGGACCGTGCTCGGGCATGAGCCTGCCGACCTTCTGGGGAAGAGCGCGTTCGAGTTCATCCATCCCGACGATCAGGCGCGAGTTGGCGCGGAATTCGCAGGGGCAATCACCGAGCCGGCATCCGGCACGATTACGTTCCGGCTGCGGCGCGCCGATGGCGCCTGGGCACCGCTCGATGTTGGCGCGAACATCTACCACAACGAAGCCGGCGAAGCGCGCGCCGTAATCGTGGCGCGCGACATCGGCGCGCGGGTGGAACTGGAAGCGGCGATGCGGGAGAGCGATGAACGTCTGCAGACGTTCATCGATAGCGCACCGCTCATCTTCTTCGCGACCGATGGTGCGGGTGTCTTCACGCTCTATGAAGGAGCGGGTCTTAAGGGCGTCGGGTTGCAGCCGGGGCAGTTCGTGGGGCGGTCGGTGTTCGACGTTCACCGCGATACACCGCGCATCGTGGAGAACATGCACCGGGCGCTTGCCGGCGAATCGTTCACGGATATCGTTGAGATGGGCCCCGTGGCCTTCGAAGCGCATCACACGCCGCTCAAGGACGCCTCGGGCGCTGTCACGGGCATGGCGGGCGTCCTCATCGATGCGACCGCGCGCGTTCGCGCGGAAGCGGCGCTCCGCGACAGCAACGTACGCCTGCGGACCTTCATGCAGAACGCGCCAGTGATCCTGTTCGCCACAGACAGCCAGGGTGTGTTCACGTTGTTCGACGGCAAGGGCATGCAGCCCCTGGGGATCTCGCCAGGGCAACTCGTCGGACGTTCGCTCTTCGAGACGCTCGGTCAATTCCCGGACATCGTGCTCGGCGCGCAGCGGGCGCTAGCCGGCGAGACGGTGACGTACCTCTTCCGCGGCCAGCAGTCGGCGCTGGAGGTTCACCAGTCGCCGGTGCGCGACGAGGCGGGTGAGGTGACGGGCACGATCGGTCTCGTCTTGCACGTCGGCGATCGGCTGCGCGCCGAGGAGGCGCTGCGCGAGAGCGAAGAGCGCGTGCGTACGATCGTCACGAACGCTCCGCTGATCCTGTTCGCCACGGACAAGGACGGGGTTTTCACGCTGTACGACGGCGCCGGACTGCACCGGATCGGGCAGAAGCCAGGAGAGTTCGTCGGGCAATCGGTCTTCGAGGTATACGCGCAGTGGCCCGAGATCGTCGAATCCGCGCGGCGCGCACAAGACGGCGAGTCGCTGACGTACGTCTTTCAGGATTCTGGGATCGCGCTGGAGGTCCATCTTGCGCCCGCACGTGACGCGCAAGGTGAGATAACCGGTGTGATCGGCGTTGCCATCGATGTGAGCGAACGCGCTCAGGCGCAGGAATCGCTGCGGAAGAGCGAGGCGCGCTACAAGGCGATCTTTGAGACACACCGCGTAGTGCGCCTGCTGGTCGATCCGGCGACCGGGCTGATCGAGGAAGTGAACCAGGCGGCGAGCGACTTCTACGGTTACAGCATCGAAGAGATGGCGGGCATGCCCATCTCCAGCATTAGCACATCGGCTCCTGAGCAGATCCTGGAGAACGTGCGCGGGGCGGGTGACGGGGATTCGTCGGTCCTCCAGCGCAAGCACCGATTGAAGTCGGGTGAGATTCGCGACGTCGAGTTGTTCGCCGCGCCGGTCGAGGTCGAGGGGCGGACGCTGCTGTACGGGATCGTGCAGGATGTGACGGAGCGGCGTTGGGCCGAGGCGATGGTTGCGACGCAGCGGCAGCTGCTGGAGATGGTCGCGGTGGGGACGCCGCTGACGGATGTGCTTGAGCGCCTGGCGCTCGCCTTCGAGGAGCACGCGCCGGGCGCATTGTGTTCAGTGCTGTTGCTTTCGCCCGACGGGACACAGCTACGCCACGCCGCGGCGCCCAGCCTGCCGGCGGCGTATGCGCAGGCGATCGACGGGGTCGCGATTGGCCCGAATGTGGGATCGTGCGGCACCGCGGCGTATCTCCGGCGCGAGGTGGTGGTGGATGACATCGCCAACGACCCGTTGTGGGCGGATTTCCGCGACTTGGCGCTGTCGCACGGCCTGCGGAGTTGTTGGTCGACGCCCATCGTTTCGGTCACAGGTGAGGTGTTGGCGACGTTTGCTGTGTACCACGCTGAGCCGGGCGGCGTGCGACGGCACGAGCGGAGCTTGCTCGAGGTTTCGACGCATGTGGCCGGGATCGCGATCGAGCGCGATCGCGCGGAGAGGGCGGCGCGGAGCCGCACGGAGGAGCTGGAGCGCATGTACCGCCAGCTCGCCGAAGCGCACGCGGAGCTGGAGGAGTCGAAGGCGCGTCTCGAGGAGAAGTCGGCGCTGTTGGAAATGAGCTTGGCGCTTGAGCGCGAACGATCGAGCCGTGACCAACTGACAGGTGCGCTCAATCACGCGGCGATCGCCGACGAGATGCGCGCCGCAATCGCTGCCGGTGGCGGCTCATCGCTGGCGGTGGCGATGGTGGACGTCGACGGATTGAAGGCAGCGAACGACACATACGGCCACCAGGTCGGCGATGCAGTGCTGGTGCTGGTCGCGCAGAAACTCGCGCACGCTGGCGCGATCGTGGGACGGTACGGCGGCGACGAGTTCGTGGCGCTCATTCCCGGCGCTGACCGCGCCGCGGGGGAGCGGTATCGCGACGGCGTACTGGAGTCGCTGGTGGGCGCCGGTTTGATTGACGAACGGACGGGCTCGCGCATCCCGGTGGTCGTGAGCATCGGCCTGGCGGTGTACCCGGAAGAGGCGGAGGCGGTGGACGACCTGATCCGGCTGTCGGACAGCGCGATGTACGCATCGCGGCGGCAGCGCGTGGCCGAGGGCGACCAGACGCAGTTTCGGCTACTGGGCAGCGACCGTGCGGCAAAGATGGTGGGTGAGATCGTTCCGCTGCTGACATCTCCGGGAGCGCTCGACGATAAGCTGCGCCTGGTGGCGCACCGGCTGTCGGTCGGCGCTGGGTACGACGGTGTGAACTTCCTGGTCGAAGGGCTGGGACAGGAGGCGAGGCAAGCGTCTTCAGCGAGGGACCAGAATGTTAATGCTGACGACATGGAGGAATGGAGCCGCCGTCAGTTGCGCTCCGACCGCCGGCGTATTGCTGCGTTGCTGATCCAGACGAAGAAGCCGATCATCATCGACGACATCGCGACGACCGAGTTGCTGCCGGAGGTACAGAAGGCGGCGCTGATCAGCGGCGGGCTGCGTTCGACGGTCGTGGCGCCGATGATCTGGCAAGGCCGCCTGATCGGTGCGCTCTCCGTGGCCAGCAAGCGCCTGAACGGGTTCACCGTTCGCGACGTGGAGTTCCTCGGTGCTGTGGCGACGCAGGTGACGGCGATCGTGCGGATGTCGTCGCTGGTCGAAGAGTTGCAGGTCTCGACATCGCAGCTCCAGCAGGCGCACGAAGGCACCGTGCTGATGCTGGCAAGTGCCGCCGAGGCGCACGACCACACGACGGGCCGTCACCTGCAACGCGTCCGCGCCATCAGCGAGGCGATCGCGCGCGAGCTGGGCTACGACGACGAGCGTGCGTCGGCGCTGGGGATGGCGGCGACGCTGCACGACATCGGCAAGATTCGCGTGCCCGATTCGGTGCTGGGCAGCTCGAACTCGCTGGCGGAAGCGGAATGGGTGCTGATGAAGCAGCACACGCTGTGGGGCGCGGCGTTCCTGAGTGAGCAACCTGGATTTGAGCTGGCCGCCAGCGTAGCGCGGCACCATCACGAGCGCTGGGATGGCGCGGGCTACCCGGACGGGCTCACGGGCGAAGAGATCCCGGAGAGTGCGCTGATCACGACCGTCGCGGACAGCTTCGATGCGATGACGAACCACCGGCCGTATCGGCGCGGGCGACCCGTTGACGAGGCGGTGCGGGAGATCGTGTCGTGCACCGGCACACAGTTCAGCCCGCGCGTCGTCGATGCGCTGGTGCGGCTGTTCGAGCGCGGCGACCTGTCATTCGTGCACCCGGACGAGGACGAGCAGGAAGCGGCGTAGAAGCGGTGCCGCAAAGGCACCCTGTTGTCCAGGGCGCGGGCTTTCAGCCCGCGTCGCGTGTGGCATCGTCGTGGTAGAATGCTCCTCGCCACGCGCGGAGGGGTCGCATAGTGGCCGAGTGCGGGCGCCTGCTAAGCGCTTATCCCGAGCTAATCGGGATCGAGGGTTCGAATCCCTCCCCCTCCGCCAGCTTCCTTCTTTTCGATAGGGAGTCAGCCGCTCACCGTATGCTGTCGGGGTGAGCATCATCTCCGGGATCCTCAGACTCTTCGTGCGGCGTAGCGATGACGCTCCGGCGCGATTGCCTTCGCCCGACGAACTGGCGCTCGTCATGCGCCCGGACGGCGAGCTAAACGCGCAGTTGATGCGCCAGATGCTCGCCGCGGAGGGGATCACGGCGATGGTGAAGAATCGCGACCCTGTGAGCGCCGAGTCGGGGGGCATGGGGCCGCCGTGGGCCTACGAGTTGTGGGTGCTGCGGCGCGACCTGCGGCGGGCGCAGGAGATCATCGGCGAGGTGGAAGTCGGCGACGCCGACGAAGGCGATGACGCCGGCGAGGGCGCGTGACGGGCTCTGATTCCCGCTAAGCGATTCGCGAGCCGATGGCGTAGTAGTAGCCGTCCGGATCGCGCACCAGGAACTCTCTCAGGCCGTAGAACATGTCGGCCGGCTCGTCGAGCGGCGTGATGCCCTTGGCGAGCAGTTCGCGGTAGGCGTCGTCGGCGCTCGCGACGTAGAGGAACGTGACGAGGTTGAGTTCGCCGGCGGCCGCGGCCTCGACGCCGCGGAAGATGTGATGGCCGTCGGCGTCGTGTTCGTGTTCGCCGTCGTGGCTTCCGTCTTCGACGAAGC
Source organism: Chloroflexota bacterium (assembly GCA_031400455.1). Classification (GTDB taxonomy): domain Bacteria; phylum Chloroflexota; class Dehalococcoidia; order DSTF01; family JACRBR01; genus JANXYW01. Next base: position 13,534 of record JANNPX010000034.1, read on the forward strand.
GGGAGGGGCGGTCGGAGAGCATCAGCGAGAACGCGCCGTTCGTGACCTGGGCCCAGAACGTGTGTCCGCCCTCCTCAAGGCGGCTGGACACGACGAATCCGAGACCGTCGCGATAGAAGCGCAGGCTCCGCTCAACATCCGCGACGCGCACGTAGTAGATGGCTCCTAGCAGGTTCATGGGATGAAGCTTAGGGCGTTCCACCCTCTAAGCCCCAATCTCGAACCCCCTCATCCCCTACCTCCGATTCCCCTTCTGCTCCCCTATGCGCCCTAAGGCATTTAGGGGTATTCCCCTACGGTTTCTAGGGGGAAACCCTTATGGGCAGGCCGTACGCCAACGCTGATAATCCGCCGTGTTCAGGAGGAGAAGAGCATGGCAGAAACGCTGACAACACAGGCCTGCGTCCACCACTGGGTCCTGGCGCATCCCGAAGACGATGTGATCCACGGGCGCTGCAAGCGCTGCGGCGAGACGCGCGAGTACCCGGCCAGCGTCGAAGGCGCGAGCCGCCAGGGCGTGTACGAAGAGGCAGCTTCGTTGAAGGGGAGCATGGCTTCCTCCGGAAGCGGAGTTTCGACCGCGGACCGACCTTATTAGTGTAGGAAACCCTTAGGGGGATACCCTTAGGGAGCAGCATGGAAGCAGCATCGGAGGCAGCCCCGGACGGGGCACCGCTTCAGACATTCAGGGAGGAAGAATCGAGATGACGAACGCACCCGCACCCCGACAGCACGCGAGCCGCATCAAAGTACTGATCGTCGACGATCACGCAGTGCTGCGGCAGGCGCTCCGGATGCTCCTGGAGAACCAGGCTGAAGTTGACGTCGTCGGCGACGCCGCCAACGGACGTGAGGCACTGGAAGCCGCCGAGAAGCTTCACCCGGATGTAGTGTTGATGGACATGGTGATGCCGGGCCTCAACGGCCTTGAGGCGACGCGCCAGATCCGCCGCCGCCTTCCCAAGGCGAAGATCCTCATCCTCACGGGCTACATGGAAGACGAGCAGATCCTGGCTGCGCTTCGTGCCGGCGCCAGTGGCTACGTCGTCAAGAAGTCGGACGTGCAGGAACTGCTGCTCGGCATCCAGTCGGTACACCGCGGCAACACGTACTTCAGCAGCGCGATCAGCGATGGCGACGCCGTGCAGGACTACCTGTGGCAGGCGAAGAAGCCGGAATCGAAGACGGGCTACGACCTGCTGACCAGCCGCGAGCGCGAAGTGCTGCAGCTGATCGCCGAGGGCTACTCGAACCAGAAGATCGCCGGCGAGTTGTTCATCAGCGTGAAGACCGTCGAGGCGCACAAGGCGCACATCATGTCGAAGCTGCACGCGCAGAACCGCACGGACCTGATCCGGTACGCGATTCGCAAGGGCATCGTCGGGCTGGACAGCGGTCCGGACCTGACCGACAACAGCGAACAGGCTGCGGGCTAGATGGCGAACGCTCACGCATCGCGAGAGAACGCGCACGCATCACGAGAGAAGCCACCGATGAAAGACCTGCGCTCGACCATTGAGGAGATCACCCACGCGAAGCCGGAGCAGCTTCGTGAGGGGTACCTGAATCGCTTGCGCCGCCTGTTGCGGCTGCGGCGGGACCACTTCGAGGAGCTGAACGAGCAGGGGCTGCGCCTGCTGGACCGATCGATCTTCGCGGCGTACTGCGACTGCCTGGACATCGGCCAGGGCGACGCGGCGAAGTCGGTACTGAAGGACGTGCGGCTGACGCTTTCGCTGACAGCGAAGCGGTAGGGCGGACGGACGGAACCGCAGATTGCGCAGATTTCGCAGATTTCGCAGATGGGTAGGGACTGACGGGAACCACAGATTTCACGGATTTCACAGATGGGGCGAGCGAAGACCTCACCCCGGCCCTCTCCGCCCGGCGGAGAGGGAGGATTTGGAGGAGCGGTTACGTTCCGGCAACGATCGATTCTTGTGGTTGACGATGAGCCCGTGGTGCGGGCGCTGCTGACGGCGGCGCTTGAGCCGACGGGCTCGCGTCTTGTGGAGGCGGTGGATGGGAGCGAGGCGCTGGATGTGGCGTGGCGCGAGCATCCGGATGTGGTGCTGCTCGACGTCGGGCTGCCGAAGCTCAGCGGCATCGACGTCTGCCGCGCCCTCAAGACGAGCCCCTCGCCGCCGCACGTGATCCTGATCACGGGTGACGCGCTGGCTGAGGGCATCGAAACGAGCGGCGCGGACAGCGTGATCGCGAAGCCGTTTCGCCCGTCGGATCTGGTGGATGAGGTGGAGCGCGCGTTCGCGGTTGTGGGGAGTGGGTTGTAGTCGCGCGTCAGAATCTGCGCAAACGGACTGATACAGAAGGCTCGCCTCGAAGGCGGGCTTTGTTGTTGTTCCGCGGGCCGATGGCCGCATAGCCTACCGCTGATAGACTGGGCGCCAACCATCTAAAGATCGCGCAGCGAGAGGAATTTCTGCATGCGGACTCAGGCGGAGCTGGCGGCGGCGTTTCGGGCGCTGCACGAGCGGGCGGGGGCGTTCGTGATTCCGAATCCGTGGGATGTGGGGTCGGCGCGGGTGCTGGCGGGGATGGGGTTCGAGGCGCTGGCGACGACGAGTTCGGGGTTCGCGTACTCGATCGGCAGGCGTGACAACACGTTCAGCCGCGAAGAGTCGATGGCGCACCTGCGCGCGCTCGTCGCAAACGTGGATGTGCCGATCAACGCCGATCTCGGGAACGCGTTCGGTGACGATCCGGCGACAGTGGCGGCGACGTTTCGTGAGGTCGCCGCGCTGGGTCTGGCAGGCGCGTCGGTCGAGGACGACTCGGGCGATCCCGATAACCCGATCTACGAGTTCGAGCTGGCGGTTGAGCGTGTGCGTGCGGCGGCCGCGGTGACGAGCGCGCTACCGTTTCCGTTCATGCTGACGGCGCGCGCCGAGAACTTCCTGAACGGGCGACGCGATCTGGCGGACACGATCCGGCGGTTGCAGGCGTTCCAGGACGCGGGTGCGGACGTGCTGTATGCGCCGGGGATCTCGACGAAAGAGGAGATCGCGGCGGTGACATCGTCCGTGGATCGACCGGTGAACGTGCTGATCGGTTTGCCGGGCATGACGTTCTCGGTGAGCGATCTGGCTGAGTTGGGTGTGAAGCGCATCAGCACGGGCGGCTTGCTCGCGCGCGCAGCCATCGGCGCGCTGATGCGCGCGGGCGCGGAGATGCGCGATGAGGGCACGTTCACGTTCGTGAAGGATACCGGCGCCTTTCGTGACGTGTATCCGTGGTTGGAGGGGTGAGTCGAACGGCTGCTCGCCGCTAGCTCTGCATGCCCGCGGCTAGCAGGACGCCGTTGTGGATGAGGAAGCTGCGCACGGTGTTGCCGGCTTTGCCTTTGCGGATGCGCGAGCCCTCGATCGTCGCCTGCCACTCGTCAATCAAGTTGGAGTAGCGTTCGCGGCCTTTCGTGCGGATGCGCTTTTGGCCGTCCTTGATCATCGTGGTCTGCTTGATGATCTGGTCGGGATCGCAGTTGGCGTAGATGCAGAATGCTTCGAGCATGGGCAGGCGCTCGGGATCGTCGGTCGCGGGGTCGCCGCCCCAGTGTTGCTGGAGGCCGTCGAGCCATGTCGCCACGCTGGCGTATTCGGTGAGGGGGCGGAGGGTGATTGGCGGTTCGGGTGGTGCGGTGTCGGTGGCCAACGCGTCCTCTGTTCGTGCGAGCGATGGGACAGGCCTGAAGGCCTGTCCGTACGGCTGGGTGGTGCGGCGGTGGTCGCGTTCCTCGGGCGTGACCGGAGCTCAAGCTCCTCCGCTACGAGAACGGAATCATCGGCCGCCGGACCCTCGAACTACGAACTACCCACTACAAACTACGAACTCCGACCTACATCGGGAGGCCGTACTTTTCGGCTAGCTTCTTGATTTCTTCGATGCGGGCGGGGTTGTTGGGTGTGGCGGGCGGCTGGATCATCTTTGCCGCCTTCAGTTCTTCGACGACTTTGTCATCGCGCTTGAAGGGCTGGCCGTACTTGCCTTCGTGGTACATCTCCTCGAACGGCGGCCGGGGGCGCTGGCCGCCGGCTTCCCACGATTCGGCCGGGTAGCCGACGAGGAGGGTGGGCATCGGGATCCAGTCGTCGGGCACCTGGAATACTTCTTTGAGCACGTTCGGCATGAGCGTGACGAACCCGACGCCGAGACCTTCGTCGACGCCGGCGAGCATCGCTTGGCAGGCGGCGATGCCGACGTCGAAGGTCGATGCGACGGGGTAGCCGGCACCCTCGGTCATGGGCTTGAGAATGTGGGGGTAGACGAAATCGTCGACGAACTTGTGGCTCCAGCCGTGCGTCGGCGCGAGAGCTCCGACGTCGACGAGCTCCTTGAGGGGACGGCCCTCGTTGCGCTGCACGACGCCGAGATCGTTGAAGAAGTGGATGTGGACGGGAGCCAGCTCTACGTTGAGGCCGGCCACGGGTGTCTTGAGGCGCTTGAGCTGGTCCTCGGTGAGGTCGTCGCGGAAGCCGACGATGGCGCGGGCCCACTGCGCGTTCACGGCGCAGGAGGCGAGGCGAGCCGCCTCGAGCATCTTCTGGATCTTCTCGCGCTCGACGGGCCGGTCGGGGTCGAAGAAGCGGATGGAGCGGCGGCGGCCGATGACTTCCTTGAATTCCATGGGGCCTCCGGACGTAATTACGTGGTTGCGGTTGGAATTGTGTGGGGCGGGCGGGTTAGGGTCAACGCGGGCGCTTCGCGCGGCAGGAAGCGGGAGCGGGAAGCGCCAAACGTGACTGGCCGCTGTTTGCTGTGATGCGGTCAGGTGTCATCCTTTGGGCCTGATTCGACTACGAGACGAGAGGATGCGGACATGAGCTACGAGACGATTCTGTACGAGAAGACTGACGGCGTCGCGGTGATCACGCTGAACCGGCCGGAGCGGATGAACGCGTTCACGGAGTCGATGATCCGCGAATGGGCGGATGCGCTGGAGGACGCGCGGCTGGATCGCGACGTGCGCGCCGTGATTGTGACGGGCAACGGGCGCGCGTTCTGTGCCGGCGCTGACCTCCGGGGCGGATCTGGCGTCAGTGAGACCGCACAGGCGGCCACAGCGCCGACGGCAGCATCGCGGCGGAACTGGCTGCGCGACGGCGTACACATGGTGCCACGCGCGGTTCAGTTGCTCGACAAGCCGTACATCGCCGCAGTCAACGGGTCGGCGGTGGGCGCCGGCATGGACATGGCGTCGATGGCGGACCTGCGGATCGCGTCGGATGCTGCGAAGTTCGCGATGTCGTACGTGAAGGTCGGCCTAGTGCCCGGCGACGGCGGCTGCTACTTCCTGCCGCGGATCGTTGGCATCGCGAAGGCGCTGGAGATGATCTGGACGGGCGACTTCGTGGATGCGCAGGAGGCGCTTCGGATCGGCTACGTGTCGAAGGTGGTGCCGGCAGACGACCTGATGACGACGGCGATGGAGTTCGCGCAGCGGCTGTCGCAAGGCCCCGCCGTCGCAATGCAACTCGCCAAGCGGCTGGTGTATCGCGGCCTCAACGCCGACTGGCAGGAGGCGTTCGAGATGGCGGGATCGGCGATGGCGATCGCGCAGTCGACGGAGGATGCGCGCGAAGGTCCGCGCGCGTTCGTGGAGGGGCGGCAGCCGAAGTTCGTGGGCCGGTGACCATCACCGCCCGGGCAGGCGCCCGCGGCGATAGAGGCGCGAATCGTTGACTTCCGTCACGAGCACGTAGCGCGCGGCGACGAACGCATCGAGTTCCTCGAACGGAGCGTACGCCTCGTCGGAGATCACGATGTACGCCGGCGGGTGCGCGTCGAGGTCGTGGAGGATCTCTTCTTTCGCGCCAGGGATCACGTCGCCAAGGAATGACGTGTAGTAACGCGTCGGATTCGTCATGCCGGCGTCGGCGTACAGCCACGGCAGCTCGCTCCACGAGAACAGCGTCGTGCCAGCGCCGTCGCGCTCGATCTCGGCGGCTATATCGCGAACGGTGAACACCTTGCCGTCGAAGTTCAAGACGTAGTCGTCGTCGCTCATCGTGCCGTATTCGTGCTGGACGAAGGTGCGATAGTAGTCGATGGGATCGAGTTGCGTGCGCTCTTCGTACGCGAAGGCGAACTGGCCGAAGACGACCGCTACGACGAGCACTGCGCCGACCGCCAGCGCGATCTTGCCGACGTCCTCCGCTTCCTGCCCGAGCGGGTCGGCGACCAGCACCAGCGCGAGCGCCGGCATCGCTTGCTGCAGATAGTGCGGGAACGCGAACGAACTCGACGTGGCGCCCGCGATCGCAAATCCGAGCCATAGCATCGGGAACATGCTGAGGCGCACCGGCCGCCCGAGTTGGCGGCGGCGCACGAGCCAGGCGACAGCCAGCAGCGACGGCAGGAAGCCAGCGAACCGCGCGAACGGCGATTGCGACGGTCCGAGATCCGCGTATACACCGAGCGAGCCGGCGATGGCGTACCAGTACTCGCCAAATGCGCCGGCGGCGAGGAAGTAGAGCGAGAACACCGCCTGCGGCACCGCGAAGCCGACGGCGAGCGGCACCAGCGCGCGCAGCGGGTGGTTGTGCATGATCCAGATCATCATTGCGATCGCCGCGCCATCGAAGACGGCAACCTGTTTGTAACCGGCAGCGATGCCGATGAAGACGCCGACGGCCACGTACCACGGGGTGCGTGTTGTGACGGGGCGGCGTTCCGCGAGCACGTACGCCAGGACGGCGAGGGATGCCGGGAGCACCATGAACGTCTCCGTCATGGCGAGATTGCCCTCGACCAGCGGCGTGCCCATGCCGAAGGCGAGGAGCAATCCTGCGACGAGCGAGCGCCGCGCGCCGAACAGCACGAAAGCGATCGCCATGACGACGATTTGCGTCGCGAGCACGCTGATCGTGGCGACGAGATGCAGCGGGAACACGCCCGTGCCGAACGCGGACTGGATTCCTGCGTAGGTGAAGAAGATCAGCGGCGGCTTGTTATCCCAGGCGCCGGCATAGAGCGTGGCGCCGTGACGGACGTTGTACGCGACCGCGGCAAAGATGCCCTCGTCGCCGTACCAGCGCGGCTCGTAGAGCGACGGGAAGTGGAGCAGGAACGCGATGGCTAGCGTCGCCGTGGCGGTCGCGGTGTAGGCGATGGCGGGGCGGGTGGACATGTGGGGAGGATAGCGGGTGGGTCGTCGGTCGTCGGGCGTTGGGAACCGCGAAGGGCACGAAGGGGCGCGAAGGGTTCGGGTCGGGGCCGCCACGTGGACGAAGAGCAGGCCTGCGTGAAGGTGCGACCGGAGCTGAAGCTCCTCCGCTACAAGCTCGGAGAGATCGTCGGGCTACGCCGAGGCGGCGGTGGGGTCTTCGATGTGGCGGGTGGCGCGGATCTTCTTGATGCGGCGGCCGAGCACGCTGAGGACGCGCAGTGTCAGGCCGTCGACGTGGACTTCGTCGCCGGCAACGGGCACTTTGCCGAGGAGGTGGTAGACGAAGCCGCCCACGCTGTCGTAGTCCTGCTCTTCCTCATCCGGGACGAAGTCGAACAATTCGGTGAGCGCGTACATGCCGACGCGTGCGTCGAGGATGGCTTCCGAGTCGTTCACGCGCTCGATGGGCGCTTCTTCGCGATCGTACTCGTCCTGGATCTCGCCGACGATCTCTTCGAGCAGATCCTCGATGGTGACGAGGCCGGCGGTGCCGCCATACTCGTCGATGACGATCGCGATGTGCACCTTGCTCTTCCGGAACTCTGCCAGCAACTCATCGACGCGCTTGGATTCCGGGATGAAGTAGGGCGGGCGGGCGATGTCCTGGAGCGGCGGGCGGCGATTCTCGGCGAGACAGCGGAGGAGGTCCTTCGCGTAGATGATGCCGACGACCTTGTCGATCGTTTCGTCGTAGAGCGGGATGCGACTGAAACCCTTCTCCACGACGAGCTTTAGCGCGTCATCGATGGTCTCGGTCTCGTCGAGTGCGACGATGTCGATGCGGGGAGCCATGATCTCGCGGGCGACGGTGTCCTCCATCTCGATGATGCCGCGGATCATCTGGCGCTCTTCTTCCTCGATGGGCTCGCCGTCGGTCTCGATCTCGGCGAGGCGGAGGATCTCCTCCGTCTCGTCCTCCTCGTCGTCGGCGTTGATCTGCACGACGGATGCCAGCCCTTGGTTGATCGCGCCGGCGATCGGGCCGAAGATCATCCGGAAGAGCGCGATGAATGCGGCGAGGCGCATGCCCCACTGCTCGGCGCTGCGGGCAACGATCAGCCGCGGCACCGCATCGAGCACCGCCACCGCGGCGAGGGAGGCCGCGGCGCCGGTGACGAGCACGCCCCACGTGTGACCCTGCTCGCGCGTGACGACGAAGATGCCGAAGGCAGTCGCAACCACGACCGCGAGATTGCGCACGACCGCGAGCGCGCCAAGGGTCGATGCGCGGCGGTCGACGTTGGCCAGCAGCGATACCGCGCGGCGATCACCCTTCCCCACGAGCGCGCGCAGGCGGACGCGGTTGGCAGAGGCGACCGCGGATTCGGCGGCGGCGACGATGACGAGGAGGAGCAGCGCCAACGCGAAGAAGACGATGCCCAGCGTGCTATCGCTATCCAGGGTCGGCCTCCTCGCTCGCGGCGGCGTTTTGGGCGCGGATGCGGGCGGGAGAGCCGATCGCCATCATGCCGTCGGGCACGTCGCGGGTGACGACCGAACCGGCGCTGGTACGTGCGCCGCGCCCGATGTTCACCGGGGCGACGAGCATGGTGTCGCTGCCGATGAACGCGCCGTCGCCGATGGTGGTGGCGTGCTTGTTCGCGCCGTCGTAGTTGGCGGTGATGGTGCCGGCGCCGATGTTCACGCCGTCGCCGACCGTGGCATCGCCGATGTAGCTGAAGTGCCCCATGCGGGTGCCGCGCCCGAGCCGTGACGCCTTAATCTCGGCGTAGTTGCCGATGTGCACGCGCTCGCAGAGGTGCGAGCCGGGGCGCAGGTGGCTGTACGGGCCGATATCGACGTGCGCCTCGACGGTGGACTCCTCGACGGTCGAGGAGCGGATCTTGCACTCGTCGCCGATCGTCGAGCCCTGGATCATCGTTCCAGGACCGATCGTGCAGTTCGCGCCGATGCTGCTGGCTCCGCGCAGATGGGTATTCGGCTCAATTGTGGTGTCGCCGCCGATCATCACGCCGGCGTCGATGAACGTCGACGGCGGATCGACGATGGTGACACCGGCGAGCATGTGGCGGCGGCGGATGCGGTCGCGCATGGCGGCTTCCGCTTCGGCGAGCTGGATGCGGTCGTTGATGCCGCGCACCTCGATCGGGTCGGCCGCTTCGACGGCGACTGCTGCATTGCCTTCGTCGTGCGCCATCGCCGCCAGGTGGGTGAGGTAGCGCTCGCCGTTCGGCGCGGGCTCGATCTTCGGGAGGTGCGACCAGAGCCATGACGCGCGCGCGGCGTACTGGCCGGCGTTGATGTGACGCGGAGTCGCCGGATCGACTTCACCGGCGTCCTTCGTCTCGACGATGCGCACGACGCGGTCGCCGTCGAGCTCGACATATCCGTACGCCTCGACCGGCACGTGCGCGGTGAGCAGCGCGAGGTCAGGCGCGCCGTCGGCGGCTTCGATCGCGGCCATCAGGCGACGGAGCGTTGCGGGCAGAACGAGCGGCACATCGCCGTTCATGATCAGCACGAAGTCCGCGTCGCCTGCCGCTTCGCGCGCGCATTCGACAGCGTGGCCGGTGCCGAGCGGCTGTGGCTGGACGGCGAATCGCACGCCGTCGCCCGCCGCTTCGCGGACGGTGGCCGACTCCGGTCCGCTGCCGACGACGACGACGCATTCGGTGACGCCTGCGGCGCGCGCGGCTTCGATGACGTGACGGACGATCGGCCGGCCGGCGACCGGGTGCGCGACCTTCGGCAGGGCCGAACGCATGCGCGTACCCTGCCCGGCGGCCATGACGATGGCGACCCATCGTGGATGCGATGCGCCCTGCCGGATCTGTGGAGGTTCGTCTGAGTGTTCTATCAAGGTTTCGGCGGTTGCCTCGCCGCGCGTGCGGCGGCGAGCGCTGGGCCGTTGCAGGATCGTATCGACGGGGGTTGGAAGGTGTCAAGGGAGGGGAGTCCGGGGTTGACAGGCGGCGGTCCGCCGTCCGGGCTCTGTGCTCGGTGGTTGACGTAGCCGCGGGCGTGCGGATCGCTGATAATCTGCGCATGGAACCGCAGATCCGCTACGTGAAGACAAGCGACGGGGTGAGCATCGCTTACGCGGTCGCGGGCGAAGGCCCGCCGGTCGTGGTGTTCGAGGATCGGGGTGAGCACGCGTTGAAGGGCATCGCCGAACCGCAGCGGGTGTTCGCGGTGCGGAAGGACGCTGGGTGATGGCCGAGCCGCAGATCCGCTACTGCGTGAGTGCCGATGGCACGCGCATTGCGTTTACGTTCGTCAACGATGGCGGTGAGCCGCCGCTGCTGTGGGTTAACTACGTCTTTCTCCCCATCGGGACGGCGCGAATCATGGAACTCAACTCGACCAAGCTGGTACCCGGTCGGCAAATTGTGCGTTTCGACCGGCGTGGCGTCGGGTACTCGCAGCGTACCGTCACGGATTTCAGCCTCGACGCTCAAGTGGCCGATCTCGCTGCTGTAGTCGAACGGGCGGGCTTAGCACAACTCGACCTCGTCGCGTTCGGCGAGGGATGCCACGTCGCAGCCGCGTTCGCCGCTCGCCATCCTGAGTTGGTGCGGCGACTGGCTCTATCCACCCCTACGACGGCCGGAGGTGACACGGCGGGACGGAGCATAGCCAGCATGGCCCGCTCGAACTGGGGATTGGCGCGTGGCACCATTGCCGACATTGCAGTTGGAGGCGCCGACACGGACGTACGTCGCGCGTATATCCGCTTTCTTGGCGAGGTTATGAGCCCGGAAGTGGCCGCTTCCTACCTGGAAGCGAATTGGGATCCAGGGCCGGAGCTTGCCTCGATCGCGGCCCCAACCCTCGTGATGTACCCGAAACGCCGACTCGCCGGGCCGATAGAAACATCGCAGATACTTGCCGCCGCCATACCCGGCGCCCGCTTGTTCGCTACCGACGTGGGGGACTCCGACCCGGCATACTTCGCGGCTTTTCGCGAGTTCTTCGGATACCAAGGCGCAGCGCGGGACGACGCGGCGCGACTCGCCTCAGGTATGGCCGTCATCCTGTTCGCCGACATCGTCGACTCCACTGCGCTCACCGAGCGCATGGGCGACTCGGTGTTTCGTGCGAAGTCGCGCGACCTTGACGTCGAGCTGCGGCGGATCATCGCCGAAGCCGGCGGCACGACGATCGACGCCAAGACGCTCGGCGACGGCGTGCTGGCGACATTTCCCGCCGCATCGCAAGCGATCGATGCGGCGGTGCGGTGCGCCGCGTCGGGTGAAGCGCTGGGACTGCCACTGCACGTCGGTCTCCATGCGGGTGATGTCATCCGCGAACAGAACAACGTCTTCGGCGGCGCTGTCAACATCGCCGCGCGTGTCAGTGCGCTGTCTGCGCCGGGCGAGGTGCTGGTGTCGGACACGGTACGGAGCCTTGCGCGCACGAGCGCTGGCGTGACGTTCGAGGATCGCGGCGAGCACGCGCTGAAGGGCATCGCCGAACCGCAGCGGGTGTTCGCGGTGCGGGCAGTCGGGGCGAGATGATGGCGTCGATGTGGAGACGATTCGCCGTGTCTCGCGTGCCGTTCTTCGCGGTCGCGATGCTGGTTGCGTGTGCGCTCGGCTCGAGCTTCGTGCCCGCGGCGCGAGCAGCCGGTGGAGTCTGCGATGGTATTCCGGGCGCCATAGTCGCGGCGCCGTTCGACGCGAACTACGCATGCCGCAGCATCGGCGCGCCGCCTGGCGTGCCGGACCGGTACGGCGGCATCGCGATTAGCAGCAGTGATCCCGACACGCTTATCATCGGTGGCGCGGCGAATTCGGGCGTCGGGCGGTTGTACAAGATCGGGTTGACGCGCGATGGAGGCGGCCACGTCAGCGGCTTCGACGGCGAGGCGGAACTGTACGGCAGCGACTCTCCGCCGGAGGTAGGTGCTGGAACGCCGAGTCCCGAGACAGCGCTTGGTTTCAACAATGACGGTGGCGTTACGTTCGGGCCCGGCGGACTCTTGTTCACCACCGTCTACCCGTCCAACAAGCTGGCGCAGACACGGCCGGGCACCGACACGCCCGTGAAGGTGTCCGACCTGAACGCGCTGGGCGTCGCCAGCTCGGTGGGCGCGGTGTTCTTCGTGCCGCCGGGGTTCCCCGCCGCGGGGTCGATGAAAGTCGCGTCGTACGACGCAAGCCGCTGGTACTCGGTCGAATTCGAGGAAGACGGCGCGGGCGGGTACGACCTGACCTCGGCAACGCAGAACCTGCAGTTCACAGGCGGGCCGGAGGGCATCACGTACGTCCCGCAAGGGTCGAATTCGTTTCCGCGCAACAGCATCCTCATCGCGCTCTACGGGCGCGGGGCGGTCATCACCGCTCCGCTCGACTCGAACGGGAATCCGCGGCTCGATGAGTCGCAGGACGTGATCACGGGACTTCAGGGCGCCGAGGGAGCCGTCATCGATCCAAAGACGGGCGACTTCCTGTTCTCGACGTTCGGCGGCGGCAACTCGCTCGTGCGTGTGACGGGGTTCAAGTCGCTCGGTGGTGTCGCGGAAGCGTACCGGCCGAGCATGGTGCGGTCGGTGCCGTCACCGGCGGACATTTCGACTGCGCCAGATGTGGTGGGCACGAACATCACGCTGGCACTGATCACGATGCTCTGCATCTTCGTCGCGGCGCAGCTGTTCAACGCGACGATCACCGAGAACAAGGACGAGATCGAAGAGATGCTGGCGCCCGTTACCAGGCCGCTCCGTTCGATCTCGGCGCGGCTGCCCAAGTCACAAGCAGTCGAGACGCGAGCGACCGGCTGGATGAGCGCGGCGAAGTGGCCGGCGCTCGTGCTGGTGCTCAGCGTATTGATCTACGGATTCACGGATCCTGGATTCGGCGCGAACGGCCACAGCGCCGTGCTCGCGTTGAGCCTGCTGATCACGATCGGGGTCGTCACGTATGTCACGGAGGGCGGCGAGGCGTATCTGGGCCGTACGCGTTACGCCCAGGAGATGGACGTGCGGCCGTATCCCGTAGCGATCGTGATCGCCATCGCGAACGTGGCAATCTGCCGTGCGGTCGGGTTCGGGACCGGGGTGATCTATGGATTCGTCGGTGCGGCGGTCTTCCTGCGTCCGTCGACGCTCAGCACCGAGCAGACGGCGCGGACTGTCTTCTTGCCGGCCGTCGCGATGCTGGGTGTGAGCGTCGCGGCCTGGCTGCTGGTGGTACCGATACGTGCGCTCGCCGAGAACACGGACGCCGCGGTACCCGCGTTCTTCGAGGGCGTCGCGGTGACGCTGTTTGTCGCGGGGTTGCAGGGAACGTTCTTGAACATGATCCCGGTGTCGTTCATGGACGGACAGAAGATCTGGCGATGGCGGAAGCTTGCCTGGGCGGGGCTTACGGTCGCCACTGCGCTGCTCTTCTGGCACGTCCTGATCAACGGCGACCAGTCGTACCTGCAGGCGCTTTCGTCGACCGTGTCAGCGGCGGCGTTCGGCATCCTCTCCGGATCCGTGGTGCTGACGGGCGGCGTATGGTTCTTCTTCCACAGGCGGAAGTCGCGGACGGCGGTCGCGGCATCTTGACGGGACGCTGAGCTGAGAGCGGACAAAATGTGAGCGAGCAGGCGCGCAACCCATCTGATGTTTGGAACGCCGGCGACGCGTACGACGGCTACGTCGGACGCTGGAGCCGCCCGGTGGCGCGCGAGTTCGTGCGCTGGCTCGACGTTCCGGCCGGCGCCGACTGGCTCGATATCGGATGCGGCACGGGCGCGCTCAGCGAGATCGTCCTCAACGAGGCCGAGCCGCGGACCGTACGCGCGAGCGATCCTTCGCGCGGGTTTCTCGGCTTCGCGCGCGGGCGGCTCCACGATCGTCGCGCGTCGCTCACAATCGCCGACGCCCAGGCGCTGCCACTCGCCTCAGGCACGTGCGATGCGGCCGTCGGCGGCCTCATGCTGAATTTCGTTCCGGATCCAGCCGTCGCGTTGAGGGAGTGCCACCGGGTGTTGCGATCCGGAGGAACGGCGGGAATGTACGTCTGGGACTATGCCGGCGGCATGCAGATGATGCGCTCGTTCTGGGAGTCTGCGGTGGCACTGGATCCGGCAGCACGCGATCTGTACGAATCCGGCCGTTTCAGCGCATGGAATGACGGATACCTCGCGGAACTCTTTCGCGACGCTGGCTTTGTCGGAGTGGAGGCACGGGCGATCGACGTCCCGACGGTTTTCGCCGACTTCTCGGACTACTGGGAGCCGTTTCTTGGAGGGCAGGGACCGGCCGGTGCGTACGCGCACTCGCTGGGCGCCGCACCGCTCGATGCTTTGCGCGAACGGCTGCGCGTCACGCTCGCCGCAGAACCGGATGGCACGATCCACCTCTCGGCGCGGGCCTGGGCCGTGAAGGGGCGGCGGTGAACTGTCAGGAGCTGCCTGGTCCTGAACCGGGGAGGCTCAGGTTAGCCTGATCCCGAACTCGCTTAGCAAGACGGCACCCACGTCCTCGGGAGCAATGTCGCGTTCGGCGCGCTCTTCGCCGTTTGTTGTGATCAGGCGCGTGCCGGCAAGCGAGCTCCGGCCGTTCGGCCGTGCCATCGAGACAATGCTTCCGTGGGTGAATCGGGAATCAGGCGACGTCTGGAGCCAGTTGCAGACTTCGTGAAATTCGTCGAACGCGCGCGGTTGATGGGTGAATACGTACGTACCTGGTGGATTGCCCGGTTCAGTCGAGGTAACGAACCAGTGGTCGCCGTCGTTGGCGACGTTGTACTGGCGGTCGCCGATCGTTAGACCGACGCCGTCTCGCAGGGGAAGCGGCTCGATGAGACGCCCGCCGAACCCGACGTCGGCCAACCACGGCTCGTCGAGGTGGACCACAAGCACCATGTGACTTCGCGGGTGCGAGAGACGACCGTCGAGCATGACGCGAGCGCCGATCACATCGACGCTGAAGCCGAGCGCACGGAGCACCCGCGCGAACAGCCCGGTCAACTCGAGGCAGAAGCCACCGCGGCGGCGCGTGACGATCTTGTCGAAGTTCGTATCTTCGTCGACGACGATCTTGGTCCCGCGGGCTATGTCCAAATTCTCGAACGGCACGGCGAATGCGTGCGCGCGGTGCATCGAACGCAGGTTCTCCAGGGTAGGAGCCGTGTCGCCGTGATAGCCGATGCGTTCCAGGTAGGCGCTGACGTCCATGTTGCCGAATCGTACCGAACGCGGGCGGCTGCCGCGGGCGCCCTGCGGGCGGCCGAACTGTCTACTGTGAACCGCGAACTGTAAACTCTCCCCCATGAACGTAGACGAGATTCGCGAGACGTTTATCCGCTTCTACACCGAACGCGAGCATCTGCGCATTCCCAGTGCGTCGCTGGTGCCGCACGGCGATCCGACACTGCTCTTCACGAGCGCCGGTATGGTGCCGTTCAAGCCGTATTTCACCGGCCTCGCCGAGCCGCCTGCGCCGCGGATGTGCACGGTGCAGAAGTGCTTCCGCACGACGGACATCGAGGAAGTGGGCGACTACAGCCACCTGACGATGTTCGAGATGCTCGGCAACTTCAGCGTCGGCGACTACTTCAAGAGGGAGGCGATCGGCTGGGCCTGGGAGTTGCTGACGGATCACTTCAAGCTGCCGAAGGACAAGCTCTGGGTCTCCATCTTCGACACGGACGACGAGGCGCACGATCTGTGGCGCGCGATCGGCGTGCCGGAGGATCGGATCAGGCGCTATCCGGAGAAGAACAACTACTGGTTCAGCGGCGACGTCGGGCCATGCGGGCCGAACAGCGAGATCTTCGTAGATCGCGGTCCGCGCGCCGAGACGTGCGAGTTCTGCCGCGCGGGTACCTGCAAGCCGAACCTCGAGCCGGATTGCGGGCGCTTCCTCGAAGTGTGGAACCTCGTCTTCATGACGCTCTACCAGGCGGAGGACGGGACGCGCACGGAGTTGCCGAAGAAGAACATCGACACCGGCTCCGGTCTCGAACGCGTCGCCTGCATCTTGCAGGGTAAGGACACCGTCTACGAGACGGATGTGTTCGCCGGCATCATCGAGCGCATCGAGGTGCTGACGGGCAAGCCGTACGGCGAGACGGCGGCGCTCGACACGGCGATCCGCATCGTTGCGGAGCACACGCGCGCGTCGGTGTTTCTGATTACGGACGGCGTGCTGCCGTCGAATGAGGGCCGGGGTTACGTGCTGCGGCGGATCCTGCGCCGCGCGGTGTACCACCTGACGCAACTTTCTGGCGCGACGGATGGCACGCTGCTCGAGAAGGTGGCGGAGTCGGTGATCGCGCAGATGGAGCGCGCGTATCCGGATCTGCGCGATCGCGCGAGCTTCACGACGCGCCTGCTCGCGGCGGAGGAGTCGAAGTTTCGAGAGACGCTGGAGCGCGGACGGACGCACCTCGAGAGCATTCTCGCGGCGGCGTCGAGCGAGAAGGTCGTGAGCGGGCATCAGGCATTCACGCTCTACGACACGTTCGGGTATCCGCTCGAGCTGACGGAAGAGATCGCCGCGAAGTCCGGGTTTGCGGTCGACCTCAAGGGCTTCGAGAAGGAGATGGCGGCGCAGCGGGAGCGCGGGCGCGCGGCGGCCAAGTTCGATATCGACGCCGACCGCACGCAGTCGTATCGCGAGCTAGCGCACATCAAGACGTCGTTCGTCGGCTACGACAGCACGCACGGCCGTACCACTATCGCCGCGATCATCGGCGCGGGCGGCGTGCAGGAGAGCGCGGACGCCGGCGAAGACGTCGAGGTCGTGGTGATCGAGACGCCGTTCTATCCCGAGGGCGGCGGGCAGGCAGGCGATGCTGGCGCGATCACCGGCGAGGGCAGTCGCATCGTTGTCGACGACACGCAGTCGTCGGAAGGGCTGATCGTGCACCGCGGGCGCGTCGTTGAAGGCCGCATCGCCGTCAACGATGCCGTGACGGCGAGCGTCGATGTGGCGAAGCGTCGGGCGAGCCAGCGCAATCACACCGCTACGCACCTGCTGCACGCGGCGCTGCGCCAGGTGCTCGGCGATCACGTGCGGCAGGCGGGATCGCTCGTCGCGCCGGACCGGCTGCGTTTCGACTTCACGCACATCGAGGCGACGAAGCCGGAGGAGATCGCTGCGGCGCAGCGGCTGGTGAACGAGAAGATCCGCGAGGACATCGAAGTGCACTGGGAGCACATGCCGTACGACCAGGCGGTGGCGGGCGGCGCGATGGCGCTTTTCGGCGAGAAGTACACGGCGAACGTGCGCGTCGTCGGGATCTGTTCTCCCGAGGGGACGATCCACGAAGAGCACGAAGGGCACGAAGCGGTTGGGGAGAGGGAAGGGAGCGGGCATTCGCATTGCTTCTCGAAGGAGTTATGCGGCGGGACGCACTGCGGGCGGACTGGGGAGATCGGCGCGTTTGTGATTGCGACCGAGAGCAGCGTCGGATCAGGACTGCGGCGCATCGAGGCGCTGACGGGGCCGCTCGCGGATGCGTACGTACTGGAGCAGCAGGCGACGATTGCGCGGTTGGGGCGAAAGCTGAACGCGACGGCGGGCGAGATCGAATCGCGCGTTGACGCACTGCAGTCAGAACTGGAGACGGAGCGACGGCGGCTGCAGCAGCTCGAGCGTCAAGCCGGGCGCGGCGAGGCGGATGCGCTGCTCGCGTCCGCGGAGAAGATTGGCGACGCGTCGCTGCTCGTGGCGCGCGTCACGGCGGCGAACGTCGAAGCGATGCGCGAAATGGGCGACGTGCTGCGCGAGAAGCTCGGCAGCGCCGTCATCGTGTTGGGTGCGGTGGTCGGCGACCGGCCGAACTTCCTCGTGATATCGACGAAGGAGCTGAACGCGCGCGTCCACGCCGGGAATCTAGTGAAGCAGATCGCCGCGATCGCCGGCGGCGGCGGCGGCGGCCGCCCCGACATGGCGCAGGCCGGGGGCAAGGACGCATCGGAGCTGGACGCCGCTCTGGATGAGGCGCGGCGGGTCGCGCGGGCTGCGCTGGGAAGTTAGATGCGGGAAGCGTGAGACGGGAAGCGGATTCGCTCGTCGCACACGTTGTCATGCTGAGCAACGCGAAGCATCTATCCCGATCGAGCAAGATGCTTCGCTGCGCTCTGCATGACAGCATTCTTGCTGCGTGCTCGACTTACACCTTTGCGCGGAACTGGATGACGTAGGGGTTGACGTGCATGTCTACTTCGGCGAAGCCGGCGCGCTTCAGGCGATCCGCCAGTTCGTCCGGCACGAGGGGAACGCAGATGTCGTCGACGTGCAGGCCGCGGAACTCCGGGCTGTCCTTGCTGTCGACGCCGGCGAACGTGCCGCCCGGCTGCAGCACCCGCGCGACCTGGGCGAACAACTGATCCTGCTGTTCGGGCGTCGGCACGTGGTGCAGCATCGTGAACGAAAGTGCCGCGCTGAAGCGTCCGTCGGGGAAGGGCAGCGCGGTCGCGTCGGCCTCGACGACCTCGACGTTCGTGCCGGCCATGCGCAGCGTGAGCGCCTCCGCGAGATCGTGATCGATCTCGACCGCCGTGAGCTTGGCCGTCATCTCACGCAGGATATCGGTGGTGCGGCCGGGGCCGGGGCCGACTTCGAGCACATCGTCGCCTAGCGTGACGCCTTCGAGCGCGCCGGGGATGATCCATTTCTTGATGGATTCCGCCCAGGCGTCGCTCGAGCAGAATTCGAGATGCAGTTGGTTCATTCGGCCTCCGCGTCGTACTGCATCGCCCCAACCACGTTGCCTTCGGTGTCCTGAAAGAAGATGAGGTGTCCGACGCCGCTGATCGTTGTGCGCTCCATGAGGATGCGCGCGCCATTCGCCCGTAGCGCCTCCACCGTCGCATCAACGTCCGTGACGGCGAAGGTCGTCTCAAACGAGTTGAGGCGCAGTCCGGGCGCCAGCTCTCGCCGGCGCTGTAGCGCGCCGCGCACGCCTGGATTCTCCGCATCGCCGGTTGTGATCTGGAAGAAGTCGGGCGGTCCCCAAGCCGCGAATTTCCAGTCGAAGACCGACTCGTAGAACTGCCGCGCCCGCAGGACGTCGTCGGCATTGATCGCGAAGTGGGCGAGATTGCTTGTCAAGGGCGCCTCCCTTCCTGCCTGGCGGTTCGTTGAGCCCAATATGCACGTTGGAGCGTCAGTCGTGCTGTCGCTATAGTGGCCCATGATGTCGAGTACACGACAACCTGACGAAGCTGGCGTCCGATCTTACACCGCCACGCATCCGGCCGGCGCGGCCATCCTGCCGCACCAACACGATTGGGATCAGCTCATCTACGCGTCGAGCGGTGTGATGACGGTGCATACCGCGACGGGATCGTGGGTGGTGCCGTCGCATCGATCGGTGTGGGTGCCGGCCGGTATCGAACACAGCATCATCATGTCGGGGAGGGTGCAGATCCGCACGCTGTACTTCACGCCTGGGATGGCGAAGCTGGTGCGCGAATGCCGGGCGATGGACGTGCCGCCGTTGGTGCGCGAATTGATTCTCCACGCTGCCGCGAAAAGCCCGCTGCTGATCGGCGTGCCCGCTCACGAGCGCCTCATCGGCGTGCTGCTGGACGAGTTGGTGGCACTGCCTACAGCGCCGCTACAGCT
Source organism: Chloroflexota bacterium (assembly GCA_031400455.1). Taxonomy (GTDB): domain Bacteria; phylum Chloroflexota; class Dehalococcoidia; order DSTF01; family JACRBR01; genus JANXYW01. The sequence continues at coordinate 33,249 of JANNPX010000034.1, forward strand.
CACGATGCCACGAGACCCGCGCGCCCTGTGTGTCGCGGAGGCGTTAGTCGCCGATGTGGCCAGTTCGCGGTCGCTCCGCCAACTGGCGGCGGACGCGGCCAGCAGCCTGCGGACGATAGAGCGGCTGTTCCAGGTTGAGACCATGCTCACGCTCGACCAGTGGCGGCGCCGCCTCCGCGTCGTCGAGGCGCTGCGGCTGCTCGCGACGGGCGACGGGGTGACCCAGGTCGCGCTCGCCGTCGGCTACAGTACCCCGAGCGCGTTCGGCGCGATGTTCCGGCAGGAGACTGGCGTCTCCCCGGGCACCTATTTCACGAATTGATCCTGCGTGGCCTCGCTGACCCGGCTCGGTATCCTCTGTCCATGAGTGAGCAACAGAACGCGTCGCGGATGCTGGGCGTGGATTACGGCGCGCAGCGTATAGGCGTCGCCGTCAGCGAAGGTCGCGTCGCTGTCCCGCTGACGATTGTTGAGCACGAGAATCGGGAGCGGGATCTGGAACGCGTCGCCGAGATTGCACGCGAGCAGTCGGTGTCGGCGGTGGTGGTGGGGCTGCCTGTGCTGGAATCGGGCGACGAGGGGGAGCAGGTGCGGCGCACGCGGCGCTTCGGCGATGCTCTGGGGAGGCGGCTCGACGTGCCGGTGCTGTACCACGACGAGCGCTTCTCGTCGGTGACGGCCGCACACGCCATGTCCGAGGCGCAACCGGATCGCGGCCGGAGCGCGCGTGGCAAGCGGCGTCTCGATGCCGCCGCCGCGGCGGTGATCTTGCAGTCGTACATCGATGCCGAACGCGCGAAGGCGAGCGCATGACATATCGCATCGTCGTCGCGGTGGTTGCTGCGTTCGTAGTGGCGCTGACTGTGGGTCTGGCGTGGTTCGTGATGGAGACGCCGGGCACGATCTTCTCGGGCGCGCCAGAACGCCGGGTGACGCCGATCGCAGCGGGTGACGCGCCGGTGATCGTCACAGTCAAGCAGGGTGAAAGCGCGAAAACGATCGGAGCGGCGCTGCAAGCGCAGGGCGTGATTCGCAGCAGTCGGCTGTTCGAGATCATGGTCGGGTTGCGCGGCGTGCAGAACTCCCTCGAAGCGGGCGACTACGAGTTCGACCTGGGCACGACGGCCGTCGAGGCGGTCGATCGCATCGCGCACGGGAAGACCGCATCGCGGTACGTCGTGATCCCGGAGGGGCGGCGGATTGAGGAGGTGGGCGAGATCCTGCAGCAGGCGGGGATCGTCAGCAAGGAAGCGTTCCTTGATGCGCTGGTGAAGTCGCAATACAGCGAGCCGTTCCTGCAGCAGGTGAGTGCCAACAGCCTGGAAGGATTCGTGTTTCCGGCGAAGTACGAATTCCCTCGGGGCGCGACGGCCGAGCAAGTCGTCGACACGTTGTTGCTTGGTTTCCAGACGAATGTCGCGGACGGTGTGCAGCTGGAAGGCCAGGACCTGACGCTGGAAGAGGTGGTGGCGCTGGCGGCGATCGTCGAACGGGAGGCGCAGACGGCGTCGGAGCGGCCGATCATCGCCGGCGTGTTCCTCAATCGGCTGCGCGCGGGCATTCCTTTGCAGGCCGATCCGACGGTGCAGTACGCCGTCGCCAGCGCGGACCCGGCGAGCGTGCTGCAGTACACGTACTGGAAGAAGGAGTTGACGGTCGACGACCTCAAGATCGATTCGCCGTACAATACGTACCTGTACGGCGGCCTGACGCCCGGCCCCATTGCGAATCCGGGGCTGGCATCGATACAGGCCGTGGTGCGGCCGGCGACGACGAACTACCTGTTCTTCTTCGCGAAGGGCGACGGCACACACGTGTTTGCGGAGACGCTGGAACAGCACCTGCGCAACATCGAGCAGTATCGGGAATAGTAGGAGCAACGAACTTGACGAAGCGCGCGGGAGTCATCGGCAGCCCGCTGGGGCACACGGTCAGCCCGGCGATGTTCAAGGCAGCATTCGCAGCGGCCGGCATCGACGGCGTGTACGAGGCGTGGGACACCGCGCCGTACGTGCTGGAAGGGCGCGTGAACTCGCTGCGTGGCGCGGACTTTCTCGGCGCGAACGTGACGATCCCGCACAAGCAAGCTGTGCTGCCGTTCCTCGACGGCGCGAGCGAGACGGCGACGAAGGCGGGCGCAGTCAACACGATCGTCCACAGCGATGGGAAGCTGATCGGCCACAACACCGACGTCGCGGGGTTCGCGCGTTCGTTGCGCGAGGACGCGAAGTTCGACGCGAAGGGCAAGCGGACGATGATCCTCGGTGCGGGCGGCGCGTCGCGCGCGGTAGCGCTGGCGCTCGTCGAGGCGGGCGCGGCGGTGATCTTCGTGATTGGCCGCCAGCCGCGCAAGACTGAGGGCGTTGTGCTGGCGATGAAGCCGCTGACGCCTTCGGGCACGACGATCAGCTGGGCGTACTGGGGCGATGGCTCGTACCTGCGTTCGCTGAAGGAAGCGGATCTCATCGTCAACTGCACGCCGATTGGCGTGGCTGGATCCGAGCACGCGGGACAATCGCCGCTGCCCGCTGAGCTGATCGAGCCGCGCACGCTGGTGTTCGATCTCGTCTACAACCCCGCAGAAACGCCGCTCACCGCGGCCGCGAAGTCGCGCGGCGCGAAGGCGGTGTCGGGCCTGGGGATGCTGGTGTACCAGGCGGCGGAGTCGTTCAAGCTCTGGACGGCGAAGGACGCCGACACAGGCGCCATGCTGGCAGCAGCGCGCGCGGCGTTGGGGTAACCGATATTGACACGCACGTAACGGCGTGTCGCGGCCGGACGAGGGCAGTCTACGGACTGCCCCTACGCGATGTATTGGTGCGCGCAGTGGGGACTACGGCGGTGTCGCCGGGTTCTCTTTGTCGAGCGCCCACTGTCGCGGATTGTCGACGACGTATTGGCGGATCGTTTGCAGTTCGCGCTCGTTGCGGATCACGCGTTCGTGGTAGTTCCGCTGCCAGATTGACTCGGCGAACCCGTGCTCGCGGAGCCGCCGCGTCACGGCGCCCTTGAAGTTCCGCACGATGACCGGCAGCTCACCCGCCATGGAAGATCCGAAGACCCGTGTAGGGGCGCTCTACGGAGCGCCCTCGTGGTCCTGCAACAGAAACACGATTCCGTGGAAATGGTTCGGCATCACGACGAATTCGTCGATCTCGACGTTCGAGCGCAATTCTGAAGTACGCCGCCATTCGTCCTCGACGATGCGCCCCGCCGGGCTCAGATGCATGAAGTCCTCGGCGATGCTTCCGAAGAGTTCGCGGCGATCTTGCGTCACGATCGTGATGAAGTACGCACCGTGGGTTGCGTAGTCGAAGTCCCGGAGCCGGATCGATCGGCGGTGGTGGTTCGTTGCGTCACCGAATTCGGGCATCAGTGCCTCACCGAGCAGGGCAGTCTACGGACTGACCCTACGTGGGATGTCTCGCTGGGTGCAGTTCTTGACTGGGACATCCTACGGCAGAGGGCCCTATCTGCCATACTTCCAGTGATGACGTTGCCTTTGCTTGCGGCTTCGGATTATGGGTTGGTGATCGCTGTGGCGGTCTTGTTCCTGATGTTCTTCGCGGTGGGCTGGGTGATCATGCAGGGGACGCGGGCGCAGATGGCGTGGCGGCGCGGCGTTGAGCAGGGCGATGTGGACACGATCCGCATGCTGGTCAGCGAGGAAGTCCTGCACTGGAAATCGATGCGGATGCCCAAGGGGCTGCGGCCGTCGATATGGCACGGCGTGCAGAGCGCCGAACTCGTCGACGTTCGTCCGGACGGCGTCCGGCTCAGCGCGTCCGCGGACGGGCAGTACGCATCTGTGGACGGGGAGCGGCGCGAAGTCAGCGGGCCGCTGATCGAAGGGATGCGCGTGACGGCGAAGCTGGCCGATATAGCGCTGTATGACATCCCGAACTGCAAGGTCGCGCACGTCCAGATCGATATCTACAGCACGTATCGCGACGACCACAGCTCGTCGCAGCGCTGCATCATGACGACCACGTGCCAGCGCGAAGTGGCCGACGCCCTGGCGTGGGACGAGATGGACGCCGAAGAGGTGGTGCGCGCATTCGGCGGGCACTTCCTGCTGGATGATCGCGGCAATCCGCTGGCGGTGAATCCCGACGCGGCGACGCGCAGCGGCGTGCCGGCTGTGTTCTACAAGGACGATTAGCGTGCTGCGTTTCCTGACGGCTGGCGAATCGCACGGCAAGTCGCTCTCGGTGATCATCGAGGGCGTGCCTGCGGGTCTGCCGATTTCGGAGGACTACATCGCGGTCGACCTGCGGCGCCGGCAGGGCGGCTACGGTCGCGGGCGACGCCAGAAGATCGAGCAGGACCGCGCGGAGATCATCTCGGGCGTGCGGCACGGCAAGACGCTGGGCAGCCCGATCGCACTGTCGATCCAGAACCGCGACTGGGCGAACTGGACCGAGCAGATGTCGATCGACCCGATCGACAGTGAAGTGCAGAAGGTGACGCGGCTGCGTCCCGGGCACGCCGACCTCGCAGGCATCGTGAAGTACGACTTCGATGACGTGCGCAATGTGCTGGAGCGCGCGAGCGCACGCGAAACGGCGGCGCGCGTGGCCGTCGGCGCCGTGTGCAAGCGGCTGCTCGAAGAACTTGGCATGGAATTTCGCAGCCACACGGTGCAGATCGGCTCGATCGAGGCGCTCGTGCCGCCGGAGATCGACTGGAACGCCGTCGAGGAGTCGCCGGTGCGGTGCGCCGACACCGCGGGCGCCGAGAAGATGGTGGCCGCGATCGACGAGGCACGGAACGCCGGCGATACGCTGGGCGGCATCGTCGAAGGCCGCGTGATGCACGTGCCGATGGGGCTGGGCAGTCACGTGCACTGGGACCGGAAGATCGACGGATTGCTGGCGCAGGCGTTGATGAGCATCCACAGCGTGAAGGGCGTCGAGATCGGCACGGGGTTCGCGTCGACGCGGATGACCGGATCGCACGTACACGACGTCATCCTGCCGCTGGGAGAGTGGCGGCCGGATCAGCTTTGGGCGCGCGCGACGAACAACGCCGGTGGCACCGAAGGCGGCATCACGGACGGCCAGGATATCGTGGTACGCATCGCGCTGAAGCCGATCGCGACGCTGCCGCGGGCGCTGCCTTCCGCGGATCTGATGACGGGCGAAGAGATTCCCGCGCACTACGAGCGGAGCGACATCTGTGTGGTGCCGGCTGCCGGGATCATCGTCGAGGCGATGTGCGCGATCGTGCTGGCGAAAGCGGCGCTGGAGAAGTTCGGCGGCGACTCGCTGGGCGAGATGCTGCGTAACTGGCGCGGGTTTGAGGCGACGATCGGGCCGCGCGCGCTGCGCGAGTAGGTTGTAGGTTGTGGGTGGTAGGTGTAAGGCACCCGCGCTTTGCCAGCCGGGAAGGGACAGGACTGAAGTCCTGTCCGTACGAGTGACGAATCACGAACGATAGAGACGAATGGCCGTAGCGACGCACGGCATTCCTGCGTGTATGGTGAGATGATGAACAACGACCAGATATGGCTCACGGGGTTTATGGCGACGGGCAAGACGCGGACGGCGCGGCCGCTGGCGGTTGCGCTCGACTGGACGGCGGTCGATATCGACACGCTGATCGAGGAGCAGACGGGCGACAAGGCCTCCGCGATCTTTGCGTCCGGCGGTGAAGCGGCATTCCGCACCATCGAGTCCGAGGTGGTAGAGCGCGTCGCCGGCATGAGCAACGTCGTCGTGGCGACGGGCGGTGGCAGCGTGCTGTCGGAGGCGAATCGCGCCGTGATGCGACGCCGCGGCTTTATCGTCTGCTTCGATGCGCGGCCGGAGACGATTGCGGCGCGCATACAGGACTCGACGGCGCACGTGTCGGAGCGTCCCCTGTTGGCGGGAGGCAATCCGCTGGCGAGGATCGTCGAATTGAAGGCGGAGCGCGATGCGATCTACGCGCAGGCCGACTTCATCATCCAGACAGACGACCTGACGCCCGACCAGGTGACGCACCAGGTGCTGCTGGCGTTCCGCGAACGCTCGGCGGTGGCCGGGGGCGCGGCCGGGGGAGCCGCGTGATCCGCGTCACCGCGGAGCATCATTCGTACGACATCCACAGCCGCTGGGGCGCGCTGGCTGATCTGGGCGCGATGATGCGCGACGCCGGGCTGCGAGGCTCGGCGTTTGTGATCTCGGATGATGCCGTCGGCTCGCTGTTCGGCGAGCGGGCGCTCGCATCGCTGCGCGCGGCGGGCTTCGACGCGTCGATGTTCACGTTTGCGGCCGGCGAAGCGAGCAAGAGCCTCGAGACGGTGCGGTCGGTTTACGACTGGCTGCTTGCGCAGCGCGGCGAGCGATCGTCGACCGTAGTCGCGCTGGGCGGCGGCGTCGTGGGCGACCTCGGCGGCTTCGTCGCTGCGACGTACCTGCGCGGCGTGAACTTCGTGCAGGCGCCGACATCGCTGCTGGCCATGGTCGATGCGTCGATTGGCGGCAAGGTGGGCGTCGACCATCCGAGCGGGAAGAATCTGATCGGCGCGTTCTATCCGCCGCGGCTGGTGATGCAGGACACGAGCCTACTGGCGTCGCTGCCGGAGCGATCGTTCCGCGAGGGGTTCGGCGAAGTGATCAAGCACGGGCTGATCATGGACGCGCCGATGCTCGACGTGCTGGAGCGCGACGCCGACAAGCTGCTCGCCGTGGATCAGGAGGCGATCACGGCGATGGTCTCGCGGAACGCCGCGCTGAAGGCCGGCGTCGTCAGCGAAGACGAGCGTGAGGGCGGGCGCCGTATGACACTCAACTACGGGCACACGGCCGGACACGCGATCGAGGCGGTAACGGGTTACACGCGCGTACTGCACGGCGAAGCGATCAGCATCGGCATGATGATCGCAGCCGAGATCGGCCGCCGCATGGGCGTCACGCCCGCGGCAGTCGGCGAGCGGCAGGCGCGCCTGTTCGAGTGCTACGGCCTGCCGCTGCGCCACGCCGGCCTCGACGTGGATGCCTTGGTCGCGGCGATGGCGCTGGACAAGAAGGTCGCCGCGAAGAAGGTGCGCTGGATCTTGCTCGAAGACTTCGGGCGTCCGGTGGTGCGGGATGATGTGCCGGATGACGTCGTGCGGGATGTGCTGCGCCGGGTTGTGGGGTAGCGATCGACAAGTAGACGCGACCAAAGTCCGTCGGCCTAGATGCGATGCCAATCGTGTGGGAGCGCTGGAATCGGCCAGTTGGGATCCGGTCGCCAGGCCGGCCAGGGCTCCGAGAATGGCGGCTCGTTCCCCTCGACGCGACGAATGATCTTTTCCCCTTCTCGACGTACGGCTTCCGCATGCGCCGGATCAATCAAGCCGCGATCGATCATCGCTGCAAAGTCATCCTCATCTTTCCACTTCCAATTTCGATCCGGTTCGACGATCACGTCAAGCATGAGATCCATCCACTGAAAGCCGCGGTCCGTGCGCCTGAAGGGCTCTTGCAAGTTGATGTACCAGCCCCAATGCTCGCCCGTACCAAGCCACGACACCCATACGGCGTGATCCGCGCCGGGCTCGGCGAGCCAAAGGCTCGATACGTCGTACCGTCGGTCCTCTAGCACCCAGTCCCGCTTCGCGAGGTTCGACATGATGCGTTCGGTGCGCGTGCTCGCACGAACGCGTGTCGGAGGCGTGGAGGGCGCCTTCCACGTCGTGCCTGTGGGATACCAAAGCGCCAGGTAGTCTGAACGATCTTCAACGACGATCATCGGTCGTGCCGACCAGAGACGTCCTTTCCAAACCTCCTGCAGGAGGGCGGTTTCGCCAACCTCGAAGACGCGGTCGCTCATTCGAATTCCGCTCTCTACGGCGTGATCTGGACCTTGATGGCGCCGCTGCTCTTGTCATCCGCCGTCGCGTACGCCTGCGCGATGTCTTCGAGGCCGTAGCGGTGGGTGATGCAGCGGCGCAGGCTTTCGGCGTTGCGGCGCATGATCTCGATGGCGATCTCGTAGTCGGAGTTGCGGCCGGGGCGGCCGTAGCAGTTCGAGCCGACGATCTTCGGCTCCTTGATGAAGAACATGATCGGGTGGATCTGCACGGGCTGCGTGAACGCGCCCAGCACGCTGATCCGCCCGCCGAGGCCGACGACGCTGAGCGCGGCCGCGAGCGTGTTCGCGTGGCCGCCGACGGTCTCCACGACGACGTCCGCGCCGCGTGTGGCTTTCGTGATCTCGCCGATGGCTGCCGCATCATCGCCGAAGACGGCGTCCGCGCCGAGCGCTTCGGCCATCGCCTTCTGATGCGGATGGCGTGCGGTCGCGGCGATGTAGGTTGCGCCCATCGCCTTCGCAGCGGCGATCGCCATGAGGCCGATCGTGCCGGCGCCGAGGACGGCGACGCGAGCGCCGAAGCGGATGTCCACGAGGCGCAGGCCGTGCACGGCGACGGCCAGCGGCTCGCACAGCGCGCCGAGCTCGAAGTCGACTTCCGGCGGCAGCTTGTAGCATCCGTACGCGGAGACCGGCATGTACTCTCGCAAGCCGCCGTTGATGTTGAGCCCGTTCGCCTTGCGGCTGGGGCAGAGGTGATAGTTGCCTGAGCGGCACTGCACGCATTTGAGGCACACGTCGAACAGCTCGAGCGCGACGCGATCGCCCTTCTCGAATCCGGTGACGCCTTCGCCGAGCGCTTCGACCTCCCCCGCGCACTCGTGGCCCAGCACGAAGCCGGGGGGCACGGGAAATTCGCCGCGGTAGAAGTGCAGGTCGCTGCCGCAGACGCCGACGCTGCGCACGCGGACGAGTACCTGCCCGGGCGCGGGCGAGGGGATGTCGACGTCGGCGAGCTCGAAGGCGCGGGGGGCGGCGATGGATGCTTGTCTCATGCGGTGCTCCTTGCGGGCGAGGCGCCCGCGCTCCATCTTGTGCCGGATCGGCACTGCATATCGATTTGAGGTCGTAGGGACGCGGCTTCAGCCCCGTCCCAAACGTTCGGACGGACCTAAAGGTGCGTCCCTACGGCCTCAAGTGGTGCGGTTGTCTTCGCCGCGGAGCGTTCGTCGTCGATCGCGAGCGGGCGAGCCGTACGGCGCGAGGCTCCGATATGATGGGCGAGTGAGGGCGCTGAATCAACCGGAAAGCTGGTGGGGGTGGCACGGCTACAACCATCCGGAGGCGATGTCGATCACGCAGATCCTGCGTGCGGAGACGATGCCCGTCCGCGTCGCGGCGATCCTCTCGCTGGCGATGGAGCGCGGCGCGCCGATGATCCTGGCTGCCGATCCACCGGGCGCGGGCAAGACGACGATCCTGACGGCGCTGCTCGCCTTCGCGCCACCGGACGCGTCGGTGTACTTCACGCGCGGCTGGGGTGAGACGTTCAAGCTGCCGCCGCGCACGCCGGACGACCCGCCGACATACATCTTGGTCAACGAGATCAGCGACCACCTGCCGGTCTACTCGTGGGGTCCGTACGTGCGGCGCGAGTTGGAACTGGCGGGCGAGGGCTACTCACTGATGTCGACGATGCACTCCGAGACGGTGGACGGCGTGATCGAGCAGCTCACGGAAGAGTGCGACGTGCCGGCGTCGAATGTCGGGCACATCGCGCTGGTTGTGCCGATGTTCGTCGGGATGAATGCGGGGCGCCGGGTGCGGCGCGTCAGCGAGGTGGCGGTGCTGGAGCCGCTCGGCGGTGCGTACGATCGGCACTCGATCGCGCGCTGGGATCCGGCATCGGATACCTACGAGGTGCTGAACACCCCGGCGCAGATGAACGCGCTTGCGCGGCGATTCGGCATGGAAGATGAGGATCTGATCCAGGCGCTCGGGAAGCGTGAGCAGCTCATCGAAGCGCTGCTGCGCGACGGCGTGATGGCAATTGACGAGGTACAGGCACGCGTCTTCGCGGCCGCGGGCTACGACGTGCTTTCGGATCCGGATTGAGAATCCTTCGGACGGGCAGGACTCGCAGCCGGGGCGGCTGTGCCACATGCATGGAGCGTGATTCGAGATGAGTGAGCAATTCGATGTCGTGATCGTGGGCGGCGGGATCGGCGGCTCCGCGCTTGCGACGGTGCTGGCGCGCGCGGGCAAGCGGGTTCTCGTTCTGGAGCGGACGACCGAGTATCGCGACCTCGTGCGGGGTGAGTGGATCGCGCCGTGGGGCGTGGCGGAGTTGAAGGCGCTCGGGCTGTACGACGAGTTCATCGCCGCAGGCGCCCATCACGTGACAAAGCACGTATCGTACGGCGATGGCATCGATCCCGCGGTGGCCGAGGCGGCAGCGTTGCCGCTCGTCGACCTGCTACCGGGCATTCCCGGTCCGTTGTGCATCGGTCATCCACGGAGCTGCAACCTCTTGCACGATGCGGCAGTAGCGTCCGGCGCAACCGTGCTTCGCGACGTGCGCGACATCCCGCAGATGACGTTCGGCGCATCGCCGTCGGTGACGTACGTGCACGACGGGCAGGAGCACACGGCCACGTGCAAGATCGTCGTGGGCGCCGATGGTCGCGGATCGCTGGTGCGGCGCACCGCGGGCATCGAGCTGCATCGCGATCCGACGCATCATCTCTTTTCGGGCATGCTGGTCGAGGGCGCGGACGGCTGGCCGGCTGAAACGCAAATGCTCGGCGCGGAGGGAGATGTGCACTATCTTGCGTTCCCACAGGGAAACGGGCGGGTGCGCCTGTACCTCGGGTACTCCAGCGATCAGCCGCAGCGGCTCGCAGGAGATGGCGGGCAGCAGGCGTTTCTCGACGCGTTCCGGCTGAAGAGCGTACCCCTGGCTGATCACCTTGCGAACGCGAGGCCCGCAGGACCATGTCACTCGTACCCCAACGAAGACACGTGGACAGACGAGCCGTACGCCGAGGGCGTGGTGCTGATCGGCGACGCGGCCGGGCACAACGACCCGATCATCGGGCAAGGCCTGTCGATCACGTACCGTGACGTGCGGAGCGTGCGCGACGTGCTGCTCGGCAGCGACGACTGGTCGCCGTCAGCGTTCGCCGCGTACGGCGAAGAGCGCCGTGAGCGGATGCGCCGGCTGCGCTTCGTAGCGGCGTTGCAGGCGCGGGTGGAGAACGAGTTTGGTGAAGAAGCCGAGGCCCGGCGCCAGCGCGCCTACGAGCGCCGCGGCACCGATCCGACGCTGATGCTGCCGGCGCTGGCGACGATGATGGGTCCGGAGAAGATGCCACCGCAGGCCTTCGAGGATGCGCTGATGGAGCGCACGCTGGCGTAGCTGCGACCGTTGGCGGCGAAGGACACAAAGGGTTTGGCACGAAACGAATCGGCCGTGATAAGGGGAGCGGACGTCATTCTCGATGCGTTCGCGTCCCGGCGGATGATCTCGCCGCTTAGTCACACTGATCACGCGCTCGACGAGGCTGGCAGCTATGCGATCGCTCGCGAGATTCATGCGCGACGCGTCGCCAACGGTGAACGGCCCTTAGGGCGAAAGATCGGCTTCACGAACCGAACGATCTGGGCGGAGTATGGAGTGGACGCGCCGATTTGGGGCTACGTCTACGATTCGACTGTGCAGCAGTCGTCCGGTGGCATCGCCACCCTATCGCTTGAGGCGCTGCTACAGCCGCGAATTGAGCCGGAGATCGTCTTGCACTTCGCGCGGACGCCGCCGGTCACGCATGATGAAGCGGCGATCCTCGGCTGCATCGACTGGATCGCGCCGGCGTTCGAAATCATCCAGTGCCCGTACCCCAACTGGAAGTTCACGGCGGCCGATGCGATCGCCGCGCACACGCTTCACGGCGCGCTCGTCGTTGGTACCCCCGTTTTGGTTAGCGAGGTCGACGATTGTTGCACGAAGTTGCACACGTTCGGCGTGGAGCTTGCACGAAACGGCGAACTTCGAGCGGCGGGCGGAGGCGCGAACGTGCTGGACAGCCCGCTGCTCGCGTGCGCGCATCTCGTGGAGGTGCTGGCCCGAGACTCCAACTTCGAGCCTGTTCACGCCGGAGAGATCGTGACGACGGGTACGCTCACCGCGCCACAAGCCGTGACGTCGGGCGAAACGTGGCTCTGCGAACTCGACGGCATCGGCCTCCCTAGCCTCTCGATCACGTTTGCGTAGTCGCTTCTTCTGCGCGCGGGCTTGCCACAACGGACGGGGACGGAGCTGAAGCTGCGTCCCTACTTCATCCGGCCGCCATTCCCTGCGACCTTCGTGGCCTTCGTGTTCGCAGCGTCCGCAGGCCTCGCGAATGGTTCTCCAACCCCGTTGGGCACTAGCCCGTGAGGCGGGAGGGCGGCACAATGAGATGAAATCCGGGCAGCATGAAAGGACGAGAACCAGCAATGGTCACGCGCATCGGCATCAACGGCTTCGGCCGGATCGGTCGGCAGGTCTTCAAGGCGATCAAGGAGCGGTATGGGACGGAGTTGGTCGTCGTGGCGATCAACGATCTCGTCGACAACGAGACGAACGCGCACCTGCTCAAGTACGACTCCAATTACGGCCGCTACCCGGGTACCGTCGTCGCCACAAAAACGGGGCTGACCGTCGATGGCAAAGCCGTGCGCGTGTTCGCGGAGCGCGAGCCGGCAAAAATCCCGTGGGGCAAGGCGAACGTCGATATCGTCGTCGAGTCCACGGGCTTCTTCACGGATGCAAACGCCGCCCGCGACCACATCCACGATGGCGTTAAGAAAGTGATCATCTCCGCGCCGGCGAAGAACGAGGACGTCACGATCGTCCTCGGCGTCAACGCGGAGGCGTACAAGAAGTCGAAGCACAAGGTGATCTCGAACGCCTCGTGCACGACGAACGGCCTCGCTCCGACGGTGAAGGTGCTGCTGGACAACTTCGGCATCCTCAAGGGGCAGATGACGACGATTCACGCCTACACGAACTCGCAGCGCCTGCTCGACATGCAGTCGAAGGATCTGCGCGAGGCGCGAGCGGCGGCAATGAACATCGTGCCGACGTCGACGGGCGCGGCGCGCGCGCTGAAGCTCGTGATCCCCGAGATCGAGGGCAAGCTCGATGGCGTCGCCTACCGCGTGCCGACGCCCACGGTGTCGATCGTAGAGATCGTGGCGCTCGTGAAGAAGAAGACCACCGCGGAAGAAGTGAACGCCGCGATGCGCAAGGCGGCGGCCGGCAAGATGAAGGGCATCCTCGCCGTTACCGACGAGCCGTTGGTGTCGATGGACCTCAAGGGCGACCCGCACTCGTCGACCGTGGACTCGCTGATCACGAACGTCGTGGCGGGCGACCTGGTGAAGGTGGCGTCGTGGTACGACAACGAGTGGGGCTACTCGTGCCGAACGGCGGACCTGTGTGCGTTCATCGCGAACAAGGGGCTGTGAACGAGTTCGCAGTTCGTAGTCTGTAGTTAGCAGTTCGTTGAGGCCGGCCAAAGTGCCGGCTTCTTCGATTGTGAGGATGGATGACGGGCAACGAGAGCATTCAGCTGCGGGCTGTCGACTCCGGTGAGCATGAGCACCATGCGAAGGCGTACGAGGCGCCGTATCGCTGGTTCATCGCGGCGAGCCTGACGCTGGGGATCGGCGGCGGGTTCATGCTGTCGCTCTTGCTACCACTGGCGCGCGCGGAGGAGTGGAGTTGGGGCGCCGGAATACGATGGGAAGCACTGATCCAGGCGCACGGACAGCTCCAACTCATCGGGTTCGGCGGGCTCTTCGTGATGGGGATGGCGTTCCGGCTGATGCCGCGGTTCTCCGGCCGGCCATTGGCGTTCCGATTCGTCGTGCCGGCGCTGATCCCGATCATCGCATCGAGCCTGATCCTCAGATCGGTCGCGCAGCCGATGGGCGGCGGAGCGGCGCGCGATGTAGCGCTTGTTGCGTCGGCGGTACTTCTTCTCGCTGGTGGTGCCGGGTTCGCGGCGGTGATCTGGGGCACGCTGCTGCACCGCGACAGTAAGGCCGGGGCGACCGGCTATTTCTTCATGCTGGGTGCGCTGGGGTTCTGTGCCGGCGCGGTACTCAACTTCTTACAGGTGATCGAGATCGTGCGCAACGACCTCCCGCTAGCGCCCGTGGCGAAGCAGACGGCACAGGTCTTCGTGCAGCAGTACGGCTTTCTCATCATGTTTCTGTCGGGCGTGGCATCGCGCGCCGTGCCGACGTTCACGGGTGCGGTACCACGCCCGATCCTGTCGCGCCTCGCCGCGCTTGTGCTTGCGGGGGGCGTTGTTCTCTTCGTGGGAGCGATGCTCTGGATCACGTATCGGTCGTCGACTACCGCCGTGATGCGGGTGGGGGACGCGGGCCTCCTGTGCACTGCGGGGGCCTTCGCGACGTTCGTGTGGATGTCCGGCGCGGTGTGGCCTTCGAAGAATCGCGTCGCAGCGGCGTCGCAGACTGCGTTCTGGTTCGTGCGGTCAGCGTACACCTGGCTGCTCGTCGCCGCCGCGCTGACGGCGTGGTATGCCATGCGTGCGTTCATCAGCGGCGGATTGCCGGACCCATACGAACTCGATGCTGTACGCCACGTGCTGACGGTCGGTGTACTGACGATGATGATCGTAGGCATGGGATTGCTCATCCTGCCGGAACTGGCGGGACGGCGGCTCCAGCATCCAGATGAGCGCTGGCTCCTGCGGGCGATGATCGTGGCGGTGAACTCGGCGGCGGCGCTCCGCTTGTGGCCGGCGGTTGAGGGCATCAACTGGCTGGCATCGACGCGCTACTGGCCGATGGCCGCCGCGGGCGGCCTCGCATCTGGCGTCGTCATCGTATTCGCGGCGATGTTTGCGCAGAGCTACCTGGAGCAGCGGAAGCCGGGTTGGGGGCACAAGGGTGCTGCGGCGCGCTGATGCTCGTCGGGCGTGCCTCACCGAGTGGATCGCGCTCCTGACACGAGCGCGGGTTTCCGCCGCGGGTTCGGCTGCGTTTTCCGCATCGACCGGCGCTTGGCGTAGAGATCACCCGTGCTAGGCTTGATCGGGCGGTTCGAACCGCCCTTCGTTTGCTCATAATGCGCTAGACGCGCGGAGATCTACATGGCATCGGCACCCCACAAGGCTCGTTCGTCCGCCGGCTTGCTCGAACGCTGGGCGCGCTTCTCGTACCGCCACCGCTGGCCGGTGATCGGCACCTGGGTCCTCGCGCTTGTCGGCCTGCTGGCGGCGAACTTCATGTTCTCCGGCGAGTATTCGTCAGCGTTCCGGGTTCCTGGATCGGAGTCACAGAAGGCGTTCGATCTGTTGGAGGAGCGGTTCCCCGCGCGAGGTGGGGATTCCGCGGACCTCGTCTTCGAGGCGCCGGGAGGCGTGGCGAGCACGGACGTACGCCGCCGCATCGAGGCTGTCGTCGAAGAGACACGCCAGATCGATGGGGTCGTCGGCGTCGAGTCTCCGTTCGGCGACCCCCAGCTCGTCTCCACGGACGGTACGGTCGCGCGCACGGATGTCGACTGGTCGACGCGCAGCGGCGACGTGTCATCGACGAGCTTCGAACAGTTCATCGCGATCGTGGATGGGGCGAACGGCGACGGTTTGCGTGTCGAGACTGGCGGCGAAGTCGTGTGGCAGAACGAAGAGGTCGCGTTCGGCTCCGAGGCGTACGGACTGCTCGCGGCGGTGCTCATCCTGCTCATCGCCTTCGGATCTGTGATCGCCATGGGGCTCCCGCTTGGCGCCGCCGTCTTCGCTCTTGGTGCCGGCTTCTCGGTGATCGGACTGGGGGCGAACTTCGTTGACTTTCCGGAGTTCAGTCCACAGTTCGCGGCCATGATCGGTATTGGCGTCGGTATCGACTACAGCCTGCTGATCGTTACGCGGTTCCGTGAGGGCTTGCACAGCGGCAAGAGCGTCGAAGAATCAGTCGTGCTGTCCGTGACGACGTCTGGGCGCGCGGTGATCTTTGCCGGCATGGTGGTGGCGGTGGCATTCCTCGGCCTGTTTCTGATGGGGCTACCGTTCGTCGCGGCGCTGGGCACCGCTGGCGCGATCGTGGTGATCTGCGCCGTGCTGGTCGGACTGACGCTGACGCCTGCGCTTCTTTCACTGACGGGTCGCCGTATCGATAGCCTGCGCGTGCCGTTTCTGCACGCCACAGAGGGCGTCGATCCGAAGAGCGTGTGGTACCGGCTGAGCGGAGCGATTCAGCGCCATCCGCTCCCGTACTTCCTTGGGACAACGGCTGTGCTTCTTGTGCTCGCCGCGCCGGCGCTCACCATGGACCTCGGGTTTACGGACGCCGGCAATACGCCGGAATCCCAGCACACGCGGCGGGCGTACGACTTGCTCACAAAGGGGTTTGGCCCCGGGTTCAACGGCAAGCTGATCGTTGTCGCCGACATCTCTCAGGGCGGGAGTGACCGCATCGCCGCTCTGCGCGACGCGATGGCGCGCGACGAGAACGTCGAAGAGATCGAGCCGACGAGGACGAACGGCGCCGGTGATACTGCGCTGATAGCCGTCATCCCCAAGACGAAGCCGCAGGACAACACGACGAACCAACTGGTGCATCGGCTGCGTGCTGACGTGATTCCGCCCGTGATGGCGGGCAGCACCGGCGAGGTGTATATCACCGGCGGCGTCGCCAGCTTCCTGGACGGACGCGATCGCATTACGTCTCGCATGCCGCTGCTGTTCGCCGGTGTGATCGGGTTGAGCTTCCTGCTGCTGACGCTGGTCTTCCGCTCGGTGGTCGTCGCGGCCAAGGCGGCGATCATGAACCTGCTGTCGATCGGCGCCAGCTACGGCGTGCTGGTTGCGATCTTCCAGTGGGGATGGTTTGCCAACGTCATCGGCATCGAGAAGGGGCCGATCGAGACGTTCCTGCCGATGATGATGTTTGCGATCCTCTTCGGCCTCTCGATGGACTACGAGGTCTTCCTGATCAGCCGCGTGCGCGAGGAGTACTTGAAGACGCACGACAATGCGTCGGCGGTCAGCCACGGGCTAGCAGCGACGGCGCGCGTAATCACCGCCGCGGCTGCGATCATGGTGGCGGTGTTCCTGACGTTCGTGCTGGGGGATGACCGCGTGATCAAGGAGTTCGGCATCGGCCTGGCTACGGCCATCTTCGTCGATGCGACGATCGTCCGGTTGGTGCTGGTGCCGTCGACGATGGAGCTGCTGGGCGATCGCAACTGGTGGCTCCCCGGGTGGCTCGACCGCATCCTGCCGCATGTCAGCTTCGAGACAACCGAGGAGGAACCGGTCGCAGTCAGCACGGCGGCCGGCGGTGGCTGAGGAGTACAGCGGCGTGGGGCAGGTAGGTTTCGCAGACAAACAAACGGCCCGGAGCTTATGCTCCGGGCCGTTAGCTTTTGCCGTATCGGCGAACTACGCGAGGCGGACGTTGAGCGCGCGGCTCTTGCTCGGGTCGCGGTCGTCCGCACCCTTGTCGAACTCCACCGTCTGGCCTTCGGAGAGGCTATCGAAGATGCCACCCTGGACCGCTGACGTGTGGAAGAAGATGTCCGCCGACTCGCCGTCC
Organism: Chloroflexota bacterium; assembly: GCA_031400455.1. GTDB lineage: Bacteria > Chloroflexota > Dehalococcoidia > DSTF01 > JACRBR01 > JANXYW01. The sequence goes on from JANNPX010000034.1 coordinate 50,643, forward strand.
GGTCGGATGAAGCCGAAGCCCCGGTCCTTCGCCAACCGCTTGATTTGACCTGTTGCCATGTTTTCCGTCTTTCCTTCCTTATCGCCGCAGTGATTCGCATTCCGGTAACAAGGGGTCACCGGCAGAACTACGACGTTCTACACATGATCATCCGCAAGGCATTCATTTGCCGTGTGGGCCTCATGTCCGTGGAGTCGTCGGGTGCTGCTTGCGGTCCGCTGTGGGCGGCGACCGGGAGGCGGCGGAGAGGACTGCGCGAAGAGGACTTACGCTACGAGGATAGCAGGTGCGGCGGCGCGCCACAACCACCCTGATGAGAATGAGGCGAACCACTAGGGATCGCAACTCGACACATGGCGCCGCCAGAGTGGCACAGCCGTCCCCGGCTGTGAGTGCTCCGGACCAGCCCGGCTCTACGGCGAAGCGGAACGAGCCACTAGGGATCGCCAATCGCCATGTGGCACCGCTAGAGTGGCACAGCCGTCCCCGGCTGTGAGTGCTTGGTGCCCGGCTCGGCCCTACGGCGAAGCCGAACCTCGGCCTATAATGCCGCACTTGGCGGTGCCGCGCGATGAGGCTTGATGGCGAACGAGACGATCCTGAGGCTTCGAGATGACGCAATGATCGCACTGCGCGACGCGACGGATCAGCGCGGGCTGGACGAGTGGCGCGTCGAGTATCTCGGGCGCAAGGGGCGGCTGACGGGGGTACTGCGCGGGCTGGCGGACCTTTCGATCGATGACCGCAAGGAGCTGGGGGCGGCGTCGAACGCGCTCAAGCTCGAGCTGGAGGCGGCGTTCGATGCCCGAAGCGAGGAGCTGCGGCGCGCTTCTGTCGCGGCGTCGATCGAGACCGGCAAGATCGATGTGACGCTGCCGTCGCGGCCGCATCGGCGCGGCGGGTTGCATCCGGTGACGCAGTTGCTGCGGGAAGTGCTCGAGGTGTTCCGGTCGATGGGATTCTCGATCGTCGAAGGCCCTGAGGTGGAGCTGGATTACTACAACTTCGAGGCGCTGCGCATTCCGGCCGACCACCCGGCGCGCGACATGTGGGACACGATGTGGGTCGATCACGATATCGATGGCAAACGGCCGATGCTGCTGCGCACACACACGTCGCCAGCGCAGATCCGGATGATGGAGCAGCACGCGCCGCCGATCCGCGTGGCGGTGCCCGGCCGCGCGTATCGCTTCGAGGCGACGGACACGACGCACGAGTGGATGATGACGCAGATTGAGATCCTGGCAATCGACGAGGGGATCACGCTGGCGCACCTGAAGGGCACGCTGCTGGAGTTGATGCGCCGTCTTTTCGGGCGCGACCGCCAGGTCCGGCTGCAGTGTTCGTACTTCCCGTTCGTCGAGCCGGGCGCGGAGGTGGCGATGGACTGCTACGTCTGCAGCGGCAAAGGCTGCGCGACCTGCCACCAGAGCGGCTGGATCGAGATGGGCGGGGCGGGCATGGTCCACCCGGAGATCCTCGAGAACATGGGCATCGACTCGAAGAAATACACGGGATTCGCCGCGGGCATGGGGCTGGAGCGCCTGGCGATGAACTACTTCGGCGTACCGGACATTCGCTACTTCTACCAGAACGATCTGCGCTTGCTGCAGCAGTTTTAGGACGAATCGATGCGAGTCTCTCTCAAATGGCTGAGCGAGTACGTTGACCTGCGTCTTCCACCTGAAGATCTGGCCGCGCGGCTGACGATGGCCGGCCTGGCCGTCGATGCGATCGTGCGCGCGGGCGGCGACTGGGGTGACGACATCCGCGTCGCGCACGTCACGGCGATCGATCCGCATCCGAACGCCGACAGGCTGCGCCTCGCGTCCGTCGATGCCGGCAGCGGCGAGACGCATCGCGTCGTCTGCGGCGCGCCGAACCTGGCGGTCGGGCAGAAGATCGCGTTTGCGACCGTCGGCGCGCAGGTGCGGGACGGCCACAGCGGCAAACCATCCGTGCTGAAGCCCGCAGTCATCCGCGGCGTCGAGTCGGCCGGCATGGTGCTGAGCGAGTACGAGTTGGGGTTGTCCGACGATCACGAGGGCATCCTAGTCCTGCCTGCGCACGCCGCGGTTGGCACGCCGCTGTCGGCGCTGCTGGGCGACACGATCTTCGAGCTGTCGGTGACGCCGAACCGCGCTGACTGGCTTTCGGTGTTGGGCATCGCGCGCGAGATCGCGGCGCTGACCGGCGAGACGGTGCGCGAACCGTCAACGGAGTACGCGCAGGACGGACCGCCGATCAAGGGGCGGTGTTCGGTCGACATCAAAGCGCCGGATCTCTGCCGGCGGTACATCGCGACGGTGATCACGGGCATCAAGCTGGGGCCGTCGCCGGAGTGGATGCAGGAGCGGCTGATCGCGCTGGGCCAGCGGCCGATCAACAACGTGGTCGATATCACGAACTACGTAATGCTGGAGATCGGTCAGCCGCTGCATGCGTTCGACTACGACCAGGTTGCCGGGCACCACATCACGGTGCGGCGCGGCGGGGACGGGGAAGCGTTTACCACGCTCGACAACGTGGCGCGGACACTCACCAGCGACATGCTGGTGATCGCCGACGAGAGCGGCACCGTCGCCCTGGCGGGTGTTATCGGCGGGCTCGAGAGCGAGGTCACCGACAAGACGGTGAACATCCTGCTCGAGGCGGCGACGTTCATGGGGTCGAACGTGAGGCGGGCCGGCGCGGCATTGAAGGTGCGCAGCGAGGCATCGTCCCGATTCGAGAAGGGACTGCCGTCCGAGTTGCCCGCCGTCGCTTCGAAGCGGGCGACGAAGCTGCTGGTCGAGCTGTGCGGCGGCACTGCGGCCGCGGGCGTGGTCGACGTCTATCCGTCGAAAGCGCGAGAAACGCGCGTTGAAGTGACACGGCAGCGCATCGCGCAGGTGCTGGGCATCGATCCGCCGACGGCGAAGGTGCGGAGCGTGCTGACAGGCCTCGGATTCTCCGCGCGCTGGGTACCGCCTGACCGCTACGTGATCCGCGTGCCGTACTGGCGGCCCGATGTGCGCATCGATGACGACATCGCCGAAGAAGTCGCGCGCGTCATCGGCTACGACGAGATCCCGGCGCTGCCGCTGGCGGGCGCTATCCCGGCGCCGATCGTGCAGCCGTTGCGGGAACTGCGCGAACGCGCGCGCGACGTGCTCGCGGAAGCGGGGATGCGCGAAGTGATCTCGTACTCCATGACGACGATGGAGGCGCTGACGCGCGTGCTGCCGAAGGAGTACCTGGCGATCTACCCGCCTTACCGGCTGGTGAATCCGATCACGGCCGACCACGAATTCCTGCGTCCGACACTGCGTGCCAACCTGCTGATGACGCTCGCCTCGAACGTCCGCTACGAGAAGGGCGAGATCGCGATCTTCGAGACAGCGCGCACGTACGAGCGCCCCGATGAGCGGCTGCCGCAGTCGGGCCGCCCGTTCGGTGAGGAGGCGCTGCCTGTGGAGCGCGAGGTTGTCGGTGGGATCATCAGCGGCCGGAGATTCGATCGATGGGGCCGACCCGGCGACGAGTCGGTTGACTTCTTCGATGCGAAGGCGTACGTGGAGGCACTGCTGCGCGGCCTCGGCGCGTCAGCCGAATTCGTGGCCGTGCAGGAGTTCGCGCTGGCGCCGGGCCGTACCGCCGAGCTGCGCGTCGGCGATACGCGGGTCGGCGTTCTCGGCCAGGTGCATCCCGACGTTGCGGCATCGTTCGAGGTCGAACAGGACGCGTTCCTGTTCGAGATTGTGCTCGACGATCTGCTGCCGCTGGTGTCGGCGCAGCGAAAGGCGTCGAGCGTGTCGCGATTCCCCGCCGTCGAGCAGGACCTCGCGCTGATCGTCGACGCCGACACGGCGGCCGGCGCTCTGCGGCGCATGATCGAGTCGACCGCGCTCGTGCGCGAGGCGCGCGTGTTCGATGTGTATTCCGGCGACCAGGTGCTCGCCGGCAAAAAGTCGGTGGCGTTCGCCGTCACGTACCAGTCCGACGACCACACGCTGACCGACGATGAGGTCGGCAAGGCGCTGCGCAAGCTGCTCGAACGGCTGCGGCGCGAATTCGGCGCCGAGCTGCGCGGCGGCTGACGGGCAACTCCCCCGACTCCCGATTGCCGTGAGCGACTGGTCTAGCGACCCGCCAGAACGTGATGGGATTCGGGCCGCATCTGGCGATTCACACTGATTCGACTGATCCAACGCCAAGGTCTCGACGAACAACTCTCGGAATCCAATCGCACCTGTGCGAGCGAGGATGACCGCCTCGCGCGTCCGATTAGAGCCGTGCGCGCAAGGCGGGTCAGGAAAGGAGGCCCTTCCCCGGACAAGCCATTATCGGAATCTTGCCCCGCCAACGGCAACCCATCGGAAATTCACACAGGAGTATCAACTTCATGTTCAGCATCAAACGGCTGACCAAGTACGGCTTCGTGCCCGTGCTGGCAGGCCTTGCCGTGGCGTCGTTCGTCGCTGTGGCGACGCGGCCATCGGCGCAGACGGAGGCATCGAGCCACCGCGAGGCGCCGCTCATCGGCAACGACCCGCAAGCCGACGCCACGGACACCTACGTCTTCATCGCCCCGGACTCGCCCGACAAAGTGACGTTCGTCGGCAACTGGATCCCGCTGGAGGAGCCGGCGGGCGGCCCGAACTTCTACACATTCGGCGACGACGTCACGTACGACTTCGTTGTGGACAACAACGGCGATGCGCTCCGCGACGTGACGTACGAGTTCAAGTTCAAGACCGAGATCATCGACAACACGACGTTCCTCGCGGCCACCGGCCCGATCACGTCGCTGAACGACCCGGACTACAACATCCGGCAGTTCTACGACGTCATCCGCTACGACGGCTACTACCGGAACAAGACGGTGTTGGCGACGCATCTGCCGGTGCCGCCGAACATATAGGTCCGAAGTCGACACCAAACTACGACGCACTGGCATCAGCAGCGATCGTGACTCTGCCGAACGGCGGCAAGGTATTCGCCGGACAGCGCGACGACCCGTTCTTCGTCGATCTGGGCGGCGTGTTTGATCTAGCGACGATCCGCCAGCTACCGGGTAACGCCGGAAACGGCATCGACAACGTTGCCGGCTTCAACACGCACTCGATCGTACTGCAGGTCCCCATCTCTGACGTGACGGAGTGCCGCTGCGAGCCGAGCACGTCAAGGGCGGTAACGGCGCGCGGCGCGCAGAACGCCCAGACGCCCACGCCGAAGGCCGAAGCGACGCGAGGCCGTGCGACGAAGACGGCACAGGCGTCCAAGACGCCGACCGCCTCCGCGACGGCAGTGCCGGAGCCGACGGCTCAGGGGCCGAACGCCATCATCGGCGTGTGGACGGACACCTACCGCGATCGCGTGAGAGTGCTTAACCACGACGGATCGACCACCGAATTTGGCGGCCGGATCAAGGTTTCTCGTCTGGGTAACCCGCTCGTGAACGAAGTCGTCATCCCCCTCGCCAAGAAGGACGCGTTCAATGCGTCGTACCCGTACGACGACGAGCAGTTCGGGCAGTTCGTGCTGCACTCCGACCTCGCGGCCAAACTGAATGCGGTGTACGCCGGCATTGTCAATCCGATTCCGGTCGATGGCCGCACCGATCTGGCGACCGTCTTCCTGACTGGCATCCCCGGCCTGAACCAGCCGCCGAACGTACGGGCGTCTGAGCAGCTCCGCGTCAATCTGGCAATCAAGCCGGACAGTTGCGGCTCCGTGAAGCGGCTCGGGGCAATCGCCGGCGACAACTGCGGCTTCCCGAACGGCCGCCGGCTAGCGGACGACGTGACGGATGTCGCAGTGCGTGCGGTTGCGTGCGGCTACGGGTTTGCGCTGGGTCCGTGTCCCGCTGTCAACGCGCCGAACAGCCTGCTGGGCGACGGCGTTGATGGCAACGACAAGGCGTACCTCGCCTCGTTCCCGTACGTTGCCTCGCCGTGGAGCGGGTTCGCAAGCCCGCACAACACCACGCCAGTCGCCCCGATTGCCTCTGGCATCGGGGCCGCGGCCGTGGTGATCGCGCTGTTCGTGGTTGGTTCGCAGGTCGTCGCGCGGTTCCGCCGCGGGCGCCAGGCCACCATCGCGGAGTAACTCCTCGCGGCGGGCGTCCATCGATGGGCGCCCGCCGCGAACCAATCGCGTGCCGAAGACTATCGAAAGCAGAGGGCTGGCGTGACGCTTCGACTCACCATGTTATTCGCAACCATCACGGTGTTGATGAGCGTGTTCGGCGCGCGGGCGCTACTGCGTTCCGACTTAGAGCCGACGGCGATCGCATCGCCAACTGTGAACACTGCCGCGTCGCGCATCACGAAGTTGGAGGAGCAAGTTCGGAAATCGCCTGACGATGTCGACCTGCTGACGAACCTTGCCGAGGCATATGCCCAGGGTGCGCGGGAGACGGGTGATCCCTCGTACTACACACGCGAAGACACAGCCGTCCGGCGAGCGCTCTCGCTCGAGCCCGGTAATGTGCGCGCCCTCATCGTCGCTGGCGGGCTCGCGCTCGCCCGTCACGACTTCCAGGCCGCGCTCGAGCTTGGGGAGCGCGCGCGCGACATCGAGCCGACTATCGCCGCGTCTTACGGCGTGATAACCGACGCGAACGTCGAGCTCGGGCGGTATGCGCAGGCGATAGTAGCGGCGCAGGCCATGGCAGACCGCCGTCCGGACTTCGCCTCATATAGCCGCATCTCCTACATCCGCGAACTGCATGGCGATATCGATGGCGCCATCGTGGCGATGGAGCAGGCCGTAGCCGCCGGATCGTCGCTCACGCGGGACCTCGTATGGGGGCGCGTGCTGCTAGGCAACCTCCGTCTCCAGAAGGGCGACGTCGACGGCGCCGCATCCGAATACACGCGCGCGTCGACCCTGCTGCCGGCCGATCCGAATGCGTTGTTCGGTTTGGCGCGGCTGGCGATCGCGCGCGGCGACCCCGCCGAGGCCGAGACGCGGCTCAAGGCGGCAAGCGCGCGCCGCCCACAGGCGGAGTATGTCATAGCCCTCGGCGATCTGCTTTCGACGCAGGGTCGCACGCGCGAGGCTGATCTGCAGTACGACACGGTGCGTGCGATCCAGCAACTCTTCGTCGCGAATGGTGGCGATGCAGATCTCGAACTCACGCTATTCGATGCGGATCAAGGAGTCGACCCCGAGGCCACCTATGCGAGGGCTGCAGCGGCATACGAGCGTAGGAGCAGCGTCTACGGGGCGGATACCGTCGCCTGGGCGGCCTACAAGGCTGGCCGCATCGATGACGCGCAACGATATATGGCGTTGGCCCAACGGCTTGGCACGCGCGATCCGCGCCTGGACTACCATGCGGGCGTCATCGCGCGCGCCGCAGGCGATATCGCTGCGGCGGCAGAATACTTGCGCGATGCAGTGGCGCTTGCGCCAGCTCTATCGCCCACATACGCGTCCGACGCCGTGATTGTTCTAGGAGAAGTCGAAGCGGAGGTCACGCGCTAGGCGCCCACCCAGCCCCGCGGTCCAACAGATGTCCCAACGCTGGACGATGCTGATCTTGAGCCGAGCGCTTGTCGCCGGTGTTGAGAACGCGCATCTAGCTGAGAGGGACTCATGAAGCGATTACACCTGGTTGCCGCGGCGCTGGCCGTCGCGGCGGTATGCGGTTTCGCCGTGCTGGCTCCGATAGCGTCCGCGAACGGCGGCGGCAATGGCGGCGGCAACGGCGATCATGGCAAGGACAAGGACAAAGGGAAGAATGGCTTTCCGTTCGACAAGATCCCCGGAGTGCTCGACGCGGAGGGCGACGGCATCCAGGCTGCCGCGGGCGCGTTGAACATGGAACTCTGTGCGGAAGAAGGCCTCCTGCTGGTGAAGAAGGGGAACTCGACGATTAGCGAGGTCACGTCGACCGAGTCAGTCGAGTGGCTTGGGCTGATCGTCTACTTCGGGTTCACAGGCTGCGTCGAGATCTCTGGGGAGAAGGCCGCGGCGCTGGTCGTCGGCACGGGGCTGACGCTGCACGCCGAAGGCTTCGGCATCGCGTTCCTGAAGGGGACGGGCAGTTACACCAGCGATGGTGAGACGCACGAGGGATCGACTGAGGGCGTGGTCGTGAAGATTGGCTCGAAGCTCTTCGCCAAGCCGACGAAGACGCCGAAGCCGTCCGAGACGGATGTGCCTGAGCCGACGAGCACGCCAGAACCGGAGCCAACGGCCACGCCGACCTGAGGCGAAGCGAGCAGTACGGCAGAAGGGCGGCCACACTGGCCGCCCTTCTTGCTTCACTTCGACTTACGGCTACTCGTCCAGGCGGGCGCCGTCGAGGTTCTCGCGCGGGTTGTACGGCTCGAATCCGAGCAGCTCGTCGATCGAAGCGTCGTCGAAGCCGATCACCGGCTCGCCATCGATGACCGTCACCGGAGAGCCTTGCGCGCCGAGCTTCATCAGTTCCTCGCGGGCGTCGGGATCCGTGTCGAGGTCGCGCTCGGTGTACTTCTGGCCGCGCGACTCAAGATGCAGGCGTACCATCTCCGAGAATTCGCAGAAGCCCTGCGAGTAGAGAACGACCGTGTGTTCGATGCTGGAGATGTTGGTCATGCGTTCTGCAGCGCGAGGTCCCGCGTCAGCTCCAGGTGTCCGAGGTGCAGCGCCGCGTGCTCTACGACGTGCAGCAGCGCGTAGCGGGGCGTGATCTCCTGCGCGGTGCGGCTGCCGCCCCACAGCTCCTGCGGTGGCACAAAGCGCCGCTCGAGCTGTACCGGCGTCATCGCGCCGAGCGCGTCGGCTACCTGCGCCGTCAGGCTCGCGAGATCGTCGCGGAGGCGCTGCGCGTCGGCGCCGCTCGCCGCGAATTCGGCGGGGCGGTCGCGGCGCATCGGCTGGCCGCAGGCTATGCCGAGCACCCAGGCGCGCGCGTTGCCGAGCGTGTGCGCTGCGAGCGCGTAGGCGCTGTTGCCTTCGGCGACGGTCGGGCGCCAGTTGATCTGCGCTTCCGTCAACCCGTCCAGGCAGCCGACGACGGCTTCAAGCCGCGTCCGTATCGATTCCTCGTACGAGGCGATCTCTGCGTTCATGCGGTCATCATAACGCGCGGAAGTCGATCAATCACGGCGGGGCGCTGCAAGCGTTCGGCGATATACTGAGGTCGTGAAGACGCGATTCAAGTGGCACCGGTTGCTTGTGAACCCGACGACGCGCATCGAATCGATCGATGGCGATGTCGTGCGGCTTCAGGTCGATGGGCTGGTGTGCAGTTCGGTGTGCGCGGTGCGTACGAAGCAGTCGCTGGAGCGGCTGCCGGGCGTGCGTCGCGTGCGCGTCGACTTCGACGCGGGTGTGGCGACAATCGAAGGTACGCCGCATGATGCCGCGACGTACGAGCGCGCGGTAACGGGCATGGTGGCCGGCCGGTGGAGCCGTCGCGCACTCGAAGCGGTCGCGCGTCGATGGCCGCGGGTGCTGCGGAGGCGCGCGGCATGAAGATTGGCGGACACGTATCGACGGCGGGCGGGCTGCACACGGGCTTCGAGCGCGGTGCGGCGATTGGGGCGGAGTGCCTGCAGATCTTCGAGTCGGCGCCGCAGCAGTGGGGCACGTCGAAGGTCGATGACGACGGCGTGAAGCTGTTTCGCGAGACGATGGAGGCTTCCGGTATCGGCCCGGTATTCATCCACGGCAAGTACCTGATGAATCTCGCCAGCGCCGACCCCAAGATCTTCAAGACATCGACCAGCACGCTGCGCAGCACGATGAACATCGCTGGACGTATTGGCGCGCGCGGCGTGATCTTTCACACGGGGAGCCACAAAGGCATGGGGCTCGACGCGGTGTTCGAGCAGATCTGCGATGCCGCGACGGCCGTCCTGGCCGAGACGCCGGACGACGTGCTGATGATCTTCGAGAACTCGGCCGGTCACGGCGATACGATCGGCGGCAAGTTCGAGGAGCTGGGCGAGATGCTACGGCGCATCGACAGCCCACGTGCGAAGGTATGCATCGACACTTGCCACGCGTTTGCTGCCGGTTATGACGTCAGCAACGAGGCAGGCGTCGCCGCTGCGATGGCGCAGCTCGAGTCGACGATCGGTGCGGCGAACATCGCGGCAGTGCACCTCAACGACTCGAAGACGCCGCTGGGCGCGGGGCGCGACCTGCACGAGAACATCGGTGAAGGTCACATCGGGCGCGCTGGATTCGAGGCGATGCTGGCGCATCCGGCGTTCGCCGACGTGCCGCTGCTGCTCGAAGTGCCGGGCTACAAGATCGATGGCGCGGGCAAGGGCCCGGACAAGCCGAACATCGACCTGGTGAAGGAGATCCGCGCGCAGGTCACGGGCGGATCGGCGCCGGCCTCCGCGGCGAGATCGCCGGCGAAGAAGGCCCCGGCGAAGAAGAAAGCGCCCGCGACGAAGAAGTAACGGCTCGCGGTCAGGCGACGCCGCTCAGCACCCCATCCGGAATCTTCACGTCGTACAGCGCGGCGAGCAGCGTGAAGAACGCCGTGACGGCGCGCGTCTGCTTGCGATTCTTGCGGAAGATGAGCGAGATCTGGCGGCCGGGCATCGTTGCGTTCGTGATCGCGACGGGGCAAAGAGTGCCCTGCGCGAACTCGCGCTCCGTAGATACTTTAGGCAGCAGGGCGATGCCCAGGCCCTCCTCGACCATCTTCTTCGTTGCCTCGATGGTGTCGAGTTCCATGAGCGTGTGCGGGACGATGCCGTGCTGACGGAAGACGCCCTGGATGAGCTGGCTGTAGCTGGAGCCCTTGTCGAAGAGGATCAGCGGCTCTCGGCCGACTTCTTCGAGTGCGGCGGTGCGCGCCTTCGCGAAGCGGTGCTGCGGTGACGCCGCGAGCACGAGATCATCCTCGTAGAGCGGCACGGTGACGATCTCGGCGTGATGCACCGTGCGCTCGAGTGCGCAGTGCACGTCGTCCGAGAGCACCATCTGCAGGACCTGGTCGGAGCGGCCCGTATGCACGCTCACCTCGACGCCGGGATACGTGGTGCAGTACTGCTTGAGGATCTTCGGCAAGACGTACGTGCTGACGGTCAACGCGCAGCCGAGCTTGAGCGAGCCGATGTCCAGGTTCCGCATGCCGTCCAGGGCGTCGCGACCCTCCTGTAGCGCCTTGAGCGCGCGCCGCGCGAACGGCAGGAACGTCGTGCCCATTTCGGTCAGGCGGACGCCGCGGCCGTTGCGCTCGAACAGCGCTTCGCCGAGATCGCGCTCTAGCGACTGGATGCGGGCCGTCACCGACGGTTGCGTGAGGAACAGGGCGTCCGCCGCTTTGCTGAAGGAGCGGTGCTGGGCGACCTGCACGAACGCCTCGACCTGTCCGAGGTCCAATGATGTGCCTTATGCTACGCCGCCGATCCCGGCGGGAGGTGCGGGCTGGGTCGCCTGAAGTATCGGCCCTGTCTATGAGAACCGTAGTGTGCCACCGATTGTCGTCGATTGCAATAGGATCGGCGCGATCAAACCCACCGTCCGTCAGCCGAACGTAACGGGCTCTAGCGGATGCCGCTGTCGTAGGCGATCTCGACCGCCGTGAAGCCTCCAGCTGCGACGGTCGCCGTCTGCTCCTGAGCCGTTGGCGGTGTGCCGGCCGATTGCGGGACGAGTCTGTAGACGCCGGGTGGCAGGGCGAGATGGAACCGCCCATCGGCGTCTGAACGCGCTTCTGCGACCTTGCGCCCCGCCGCGTCGAGCACGGCGATCGATGCCTCGTATGGGCGGTCCGGGCAGGGGCTTTCGATGCGTTCCACCGGACAGGTCGGACCGATTGTCACGGTGCCGTCGATGCCGGACTCACCGGACGGCTGTGGCGTCGGGGTGGTGGTCGATTCCGGCGTTCGTATGGCGGCTGGCGCGGTGGCTGTGGGTGCGGAAGGCGACGCCGTGCGGGTGGGTGCCGCGGCGGTCGCCGTCCGCTGAGGCGTCAACGTCGGCGATGCGTCGCCGCCATCACACCCCGCTAGGGCGAGCGCGCTACCAATCGCGATGACTACTGCGAACGTACGCATCGGCGCTCCTCCTCTGCAAAGTATGACGCCCGTGAGCCCCTGCTGGTTCCCGCTTCCCGTCTCCCGTCTCCCGTCTCCCGTCTCCCGTCTCCCGCTTCCCGCTTCCCGCTTCCCGCTTCCCGCTTCCATCGCCCCCCGATACACTGCGGAATCCAGCGGCAATCCAGCGGGAGCAGATATGTACAAGACCGATTATTGCGGCGACCTTCGCGCATCCGATGCGGGCAAAGATGTCGTGCTGGCGGGGTGGGTGCACCGGCGCCGCGACCACGGCGGGCTTATCTTCGTCGATCTGCGCGACAGCCGCGGCCTGATGCAGGTCGTCTTTGCGCCCGAGGAAGCGGCGGCTCATGCCGTCGCCAGCGAGGCGCGAGGGGAGTACGTGCTCCGCGTGACCGGGACGATCCAGCTTCGCCGTGCCGGCACCGAGAACGACAAGATGGCGACCGGTGAGATCGAGTTGCGCGCGACGGCGGCCGAGATTCTGAACACGGCAAAGACGCCCCCGTTCTACATCAATGAGGAGTCGGACGTCGACGAGCAGCTGAGGCTGAAGCACCGCTACCTGGACCTGCGCCGCGAGCGGATGCACAACAACATGGTGATCCGCGCAAAGGTGGTGAAGTACATCCGCGACTTCCTCACCGACCGCGACTTCCTTGAGATCGAGACGCCGGTGCTTGCCAACCCGACGCCGGAGGGGGCGCGCGACTACCTGGTGCCCAGCCGCGTCCATCCGGGCAACTTCTACGCGTTGCCGCAATCGCCCCAGCAGTTCAAGCAGTTGCTGATGGTGGCGGGGTTCGAGCGCTACTTCCAGATCGCGCGCTGCTACCGCGACGAGGACCTGCGCGCGGATCGGCAGCCGGAGTTCACGCAGCTCGACCTGGAGATGAGCTTCGTCGAGCAGAACGACATCCTGGACCTGATGGAGGAGCTCTACAACGGCATCGCGACTGCGGTACGGCCCGACCTGAACGTACCGAAGCCGTGGCCCCGTATCACGTACGCGGAGTCGATGCGCCGCTTCGGCACCGACAAGCCGGACCTGCGCTTCGGGATGGAGTTAGTCGACTTCACGAACGCCGTGCGCGGTACCGAGTTCGTCGTCTTCCAGAGCGCCGTTGACAGCGGCGGCAGCGTAGAAGGCATCTGCGTGCCGGGCGGGGCGGAGTTCTCGCGCAAAGAGATCGACGCGCTGACGGAGACCGCGAAGCAACTCGGAGCGAAGGGGCTCGTCACGATCGCCTTCACGACGGCGCCGGATGTGGCGACCGACGAGAGCGTGAAGGCGCCAGCGCTCAAGTTCCTCGGCATCGACATGGTGCGTTTGATCGGACGACTGGCGGGCGCGAACGCCGGCGACCTCGTGCTGATCGTGGCCGGCCAGGGTGGCATGCGTGCGCTGGAGCCCGGTTCGGAGGCGCGCGTGAAGCCTGCGCTCGACGCGCTGCGGCGTGGGCTCGCGGCGAAGCTCGGTCTCATCGACCGCAACACGCTCGGGTTCGCCTTCGTTGTCGACTTCCCGATGTTCGAGTGGGACGAGGACAGCGAGCGATGGTCCGCGAAGCACCACCTCTTCACGTCCTGCATGGAGGAGGATCTGGGAATCCTGGAGAGCGACCCGGGCGCGGCCCGCAGCAACGCCTACGACATCACCTGCAACGGCTGGGAGATCGGCAGCGGCAGCATTCGGATCCACCAGCGCGGCGTGCAGGAGCGCGTGTTGAAAGTGCTGGGCATCAACGAGGCCGAGGCGCGCGAGAAATTCGGACACATGCTCGATGCGTTCGAGTACGGCGCGCCCCCGCACGGCGGATTCGCACCCGGCATCGATCGCACGGTCGCACTGTTCGCGCAGGAGAGCGACATCCGCGAAGTGATCGCGTTCCCGAAGACCAAGAGTGCGACGGACTTGATGACCGGCGCACCGTCGCCCGTCGATCAGGCGGCGCTGGATGCCGTGGGGCTGATGGTGAAGCCGAAGCCGGCTAGCTGATGCTTACTTCTACTCCACCCGCGTGGCTACGTACCACTGGTTGACGCTGGCGAAACGGGCGGCGGGTGTGATCAGCAGAGATTCGCTGAAGCCGTGTACGCGCGTGCTCTGGGCGTAGGCGTAGACGGGCGCGTAGAGCGGGATAGACGGGGTCGCGGCGATCAGGTAGCCCGCAAACAATTCGTACAGCTCTTTGCGGCGGGTGCCGTCGGTGTTCTGCCGTCCGCGCTGCAGCACATCGTCGATGGCCGGGTCTGCGTAGTTCGCGAGGTTGCGGCCGGGCGGCGCGATCTGGCTGCGGTGCCAGAACGGATAGGGATCCGGGTCGGGGCCGGGGTCGACGGCCACCAGCGCGGCCTCGAAATCACGTGGCAGCAGCACCTGATCGACGTACGACCCTGGATCGAGCGCGCGCACCTGCGCATCGACGCCGATGGCGCGCCATTGCGAGGTGATGCTTTCGGCGACGGCGATGCGATGCGGATCGTTCGTGGTCGACAGCTCGAACGACAGCCGCGTTGCGCCGTTGCTGCGGACGCCGTCGCGGTCGCGCGACCAGCCGGCCGCTTCTAAGGAACGCGCCGCTTCACCCGGGTCGAATGGCGGTAGTTCTATGTCTGCGTGCGCCCAGGACTGAGCAGGGATGCCGATCTCCGAAGGCACGCCGGCCCCATTCGCTGCGCCATCGATCAGTGACTGGACGTTGATCGCCTGCTGCAAAGCACGCCGCACCTTCTGATCTTCGAACTGAGGTGCCCGCGTATCCAGGTAGATGGTGAAGTACGAGGTGGCGGTCAGAGCATGGCGGGCGAACGCGGGATCGTCCGTCACGAGCTCGGCCAGATCGGGTTGCGTGGCCGCGCCGATGAGCGCGCCATCGATGTTGTGTGCACGGACCGCGGCCTCGAGCGACTGCAGATCGGTGAAGACGCGGAACTCGAACGTCGAGATCAGCGGCGGCCCCAGGTAGTAGGTCGAGTTGGACTTGAGCTCGATGCCGTTGTTCGTGCGCGTGCGGAACGCGTATGGACCCGTGCCCACGGGCTGCGCGTTGAAGGGTGCATTGTAGAGCTGGTTTGGGTCGAGGCCGTCGAGAAGATGCTCCGGGAGGATGCCGACGGTGAGATACGCCAGGAACGGCGCGTAGGTCTGTTCGAGCTTGAACTCCACGGTTAGCGGGTCGCGGGCCGTGACGACGACACCCTGCATAAGCTGCGCGAGAGCGGGGTCGCCCTTGAATCCGGGGTCGCCGATCGCGCGAAACGTGAAGACGACATCTTCTGCGTCGAACGGTTCGCCGTCTTGCCACGCGACGCCCTCGCGCAGGTGAAAGACGTAGTTCTGTCCGTTGTTGCTGACTTCCCAGCGCTCGGCGAGGTCGGGCTGCGGCGTGCCGTCGGGCCCGAGGCGCACAAGCCCGCTGAAGATTAGCGATGCGATATCGACATCGGTTTGGTTCGGCCCGGCGAAGAGCGGATTCATGCGCTCAGGAGCGCGCAGCACGGCTTCGACGTAGCGGCCGCCGCTGGCGGGGACCGCTTCCCCGCGTGGGTTGGAGAGTACGGCGTACCAGAAGATGCCAATCGCGAGGCCGCCGATGACGAGTGCGGCGAAGAAGGGCCAACGGGTCTGCGTCAACGGCAACTCAGCCGCCTTCTACCGAGAGAGCCACGGCGGTCAGTTGCTGATCGTCGCTCGCACACCCCAGGCGGAGATGATGAGGAAGACGATCGCGATGACGATGGTGAGCTGGAATAGCGTCTTCTCGACGCCGCGGCGCGTCCGGAAGCTGCCGCTCGTGCCTCCTCCAAGCGCGGAGCCGATGCCTGAGCCCTTGGCCTGAAGCAGGATGACGACGCTCAGCAGGATCGCGACCAGGATCTGGGCGACGTTGATGTAGTCGGTGAACTCCACGGATGTACCTTTCGCTGACAGTGGCAGCATTTAAGCACATTCGGCATCAATAACCCAATCGGCATCGGGCCAGCGCGGTCAGGTCCAGATAGCGGTAGCTACATCGCTCGCAGGAGCCGGATCCGCTCCTCCACCGGTGGATGCGTGTTGAAAAGGCCGTTGAAGGCCGATTTGTGATCGCGGAGCGGGTTGGCGAAGTAGAGGTGCGCGGTCGCCTTGTTGGCTTCCTCCAGCGGATCCGCGTCGGCGGTGATCTTTTCCAAGGCGCGTGCCAGGGCATCCGGATTCCGGCAGAGGAGGGCGCCCGACGCGTCCGCCAGATACTCGCGGCGCCGCGAGATCGCGAGCTGGATGAGTTGCGCCGCGATCGGCGCGAGGATGGCGAAGAGGATCGCAACGGCGAAGAGGATGAGCTGGGCGTTGCCACCGCGGTCGCTGTTGCTTTTGCGGTGGCCGCTCCCGAACCAGGTCCAGCGCATGAAGAAGTCCGCCAGCAGCGCCACGAGCCCAACCAACACGACAGTGAGGGTCATGATGCGGATGTCGTAGTTACCGATGTGCGACATCTCGTGCGCGATCACGCCTTCCAGCTCGGCCTTATCGAGCTTGTCGAGCAGTCCTCGCGTAACGGTGACGGAAGCGTGCTTGGGGTCGCGTCCCGTGGCGAACGCATTCGGTGCGCCGTCCTCGATCACGTAGACCTTCGGCATCGGCAGCCCGGAGCCGATGCAGAGGTTCTCGACGATGCGGTAGTACTCGGGTTCCTGTTCCTTCGTGACTTCGCGGGCGCTGCTGACGGCCAATGCAACACTGGAGCTGACGTAGTAGCTGATGAACGCATACGCGGCGAGCCCGGCGATGACGAAAGGTGCGGCCTGCCATGGGAGCCCCACCGCCAGCCCGACGACCGTCGCGAAGCCTCCGAGCACGGCGACGAACACGAACATCATCAGCCACGTCTGACGCTTGTTGGCGTTGATGCGATCGTAGATGAGGACGGGGGCTTGCATTCCGCCATCAAGGGAACCGGTTTCGGGCATTGCGTGTTACGTCGTCGCTGCCGGCGGTGGAGCGGCGGGCGGCGGCGCAAAGCTCACTTTGATGTCCTGCCGCTCTTCCTCCTCCGCCTCGAAGAATTCCTCTGGCTTGAAGCCGAACATGCCGGCAAAGATGACGCTCGGGAACGTCGCCGTCTTCGTGTTGTAACTGAGGACGTTGCTGTTGTAGAACTGGCGCGCGTAGGCGATCTTCTCCTCTATGTCCGACAACTCGCGCTGCAGTTCGAGGAAGTTCTGGTTCGCCTTCAAGTCGGGATAGGCCTCTGCGACGGCGAATAGCGAACGCAGGGTCGAGGTCAGCATGTTGTTCGCTTCGGCGGCCTGGCCGGGCGAACCCGCCTGCTGGAGCATCGCGCGCGCGCGCGTCACGTTCTCGAGCACTTCCTTCTCGTGAGCGGCGTAGCCCTTCACCGTTTCGACGAGGTTGGGGACGAGCGAGGCGCGGCGCTTGAGCTGCACATCGATGCCGGAGTACGCCTCTTTCACGCGCAGGCGGCCCTGCACCAGGCTGTTGTACAGACCGACGAGGATGAAGCCGAGGACGACGACGGCGGCGACGATGATCCCGACGACGATGAGCGTATTCACGCACGACTCCTTCGCTAGTAGCGATGTGCTTCGATTGTAACATGGGATGCTCGCGCCGAATGGTCAGGACGCGGCGCCATGCCGGCGCGTTTGTAGGGGCTCCCGGCGTGTGCCAGAATCCAATGCGATGCCTGCACAGCATCGGTCGGAATTCCACGGACCTCCGTTAGCGCCTTGAATCAGGGTTTCTCTTGAGTATCCGCCATGCGTACATCGTCGTTGCGCTGCTCGCGCTCGCTCCGGCCGCCGCTTGCGGTGGCCGCGGTTCGTCGAACTCGACGCCGACAGCAGGCGACGTGCAGGGTATGGCCACGGTTGCCGGATTGGGACGCACGCCAGCCGCCGGCACTGCCGCGGCAGGCGCCGCCCGTACTGCGCCGGCAATCCAGCCCGAGAGTGGGCTCTCGACCGTCCAGATCGTCGACAAGTTGGCGCCATCGATCGTTCGCGTGCAGACCGAAGGCGCACGACTGGACATCTTCGGCCGCACGACGCCCAGCGGCGGCGTGGGCACGGGCCTGATCATCGATACCGAAGGGCACATCGTTACGAACAACCACGTCGTGACCGCTGGCACAGGCAACCGTCCAGCGGATCGCATCACGGTGACGTTGTCCGACCAGCGGACGGCGACGGCGACGATCGTCGGTCGCGATCAGGCGACGGACCTCGCCGTCCTGAAGATCGATATCGGCGACCTCGCTCCGGCGACGTTCGCCGATCCGGAAAGCCTGCTTGTCGGGCAAGACGTCGTGGCGATCGGCTTCGCGCTGGACCTGGAGGGCGGGCCGACGGTGACGCGCGGCGTGCTGAGCGCGAAGGGCCGTACGATTGACGAGCAGCCGTACACGATCAACGACGCCATCCAGACCGATGCGGGCATCAACCCGGGCAACTCCGGTGGCCCGCTGGTGAACGCGCTGGGCGAGGTCATCGGCATCAACACAGCGATCATCCAGGGCGCGCAGAGCATTGGGTTTTCGATTTCGGTGGCGCTCGTGCAGCCGATCGTGCGTGACCTCATCGAGTTCGGAGAGATCGACCGCGCGTACCTGGGCGTGGGCACGGTCGACGTGACGCCCAGCATCGCCAAGAACTTCAGCCTGCCGGTCGAGAAGGGCATCGCGGTCACGGTCGTGGGGCGCGGTACGCCTGCCGAGGCTGCGGGGCTGCGTCAGAACGACGTAATCGTGAAGATCGACGGCGAGGACGTGACCAACAACGGCTCGCTGCTGGCCATCCTGGCCAAACATCGCACGGGCGATACGGTGAAGCTCGAGTTCTATAGAGGCAGCGAGCTACAGAGGCTTGACGTCGAGCTGGATTCGCGTCCGGGGGATTAGGCCCGCCCCATCGACGAGCCTGCGGGCAGTCGCTTGCCGCCCGTCTCGCACCGGTGATACGCTGAGGTGTATCCCGGGGAGGGATCTGCATCATGCAACTGCTTGCTGGAATCGGCCCGCTGGGCCTGCCCGAACTGGCCATCATCGCCTTCATCGTCGTCCTTGTATTCGGCGTGGGCCGGCTGCCCGAAGTGGGTGGCGCTGTCGGCAAGGGGATCCGCGAGTTCCGCAAGTCGTCGAAGGACGACGACGCGGAAGTTGATGCTTCGACGGTGGCGCGGGTATCGGCGAGCGTCTCGCCGGACGAAGCGGCACCGGCGGCGTCCGCCGCTGGCGACTCGGTCTTCTGCAGCGAGTGCGGTGGCAAGAACCTGCGCGAAGCGAAGTTCTGCGCGCATTGCGGACATGGCATTACGGCCACCGTCAGCTAAGCAGCACAGGACAGCACAACTAACGCCGGTCTTGTACCGGCGTTTTTCATTTCCCGCCGCACGACACGCAACGACGAACAGGGAGCACGCATGATTCGGGCAGTCATCTTCGACCTGTGGGGGACGCTCATCTACGACGACCCGGCGATCAGCGAGCTGCGCAGCCAGCTCCGGCTCCGGTCCACGCACGAGGCGCTGGCTCAGCACGGGCACGCGTACGATCCCGCCGATATCGAGGCGGCGTTCCTTGCGGCTGGCACGGAGCTGGCGCGCATCCACGAAACCGAGCGCGACATCTCCACGCGCGGCCGGACGGTGATGTACCTTCGCCACCTTGACGACGGACTGGCCGATCGCCTCGACGACGCCGCGTGGTCCCGGCTGGACGACGCGATCCTGACGCCGGCGCTGACGCATCGCCCGCCGATGCTGCCGGGCGCAGTCGAGATGCTCGCGGCGCTGAAGGCGCTCGATCTGCGCATCGGGCTGATTTCGAACGCGGGCATCACGCCGGGCGTCGTGCTCGCGCGCATCATGGATGACCTGGGGATGGGTGTGCACTTCGATCTCACCGTGTTCAGCGACGAGGTCGAGCTGTCGAAGCCCGCAGCCGCGATCTTTCAGCGCGCGCTCGACGAGATGGGGGTGGCGCCGGACGAGGCCGTCTTCGTCGGCGACCAGCCGCTGCTCGATGTCAGCGGCGCGCGTCGCGCCGGCATGTGGATGGTGCAGATCGGCGATATCGAATGCACCGACGAGCAGCCGCACGCCCGCATATCGTCGCTCGACGAACTTGTGCCGACCTTGCGCTCGCTCGCTTTGCTGGCCTGAGTCTTAGGGGTCGAGCTTCGGATAGCGGCGCCGTTCCCACGCCATGAAGCCCCAGATCGCCGCCGCCGTGATGGCGATCGGGATCAGCGCCAGCAGTGGCCGGGTCGCGTAGAGGTAGAACGTGATGCCGAGGTCAGCGATGACCGCAAACATCGCGACGATCGGCCAGAGCAGCACGCCGAACACCGCCCGCGTGATCATCAGCACGTCGAGGCATCCGGGCGGCTTCTCCGCATCGCTGGGGCGCTGATCGTAGTAGACCATCGTGGCCATGATAGCCGTACGCACCGTCGCCGGGGGCGCGCTGGCCGTTCGAACGCGACCGTATAGACGACGGGCACGGGTAGTGTAATTCCGGGCTGCCTGTCGTAAGATCGATGCATGAACCGACGAGGACGGCCGCCGTACCCGGATGTGCTGACGCCGCGGCAGTGGCAGGTGCTGGCGCTTCTGCGCGAGGGGCTCTCGAACGAGCAGATTGCGCTGCGACTAGGGATTAGCCTCGACGGCGTCAAGTTCCACGTGTCGGAGATCCTCGGCAAGCTGGGCGTCGGCAGCCGTAACGAGGCCGCGCAGTGGGACGGCGAGCAGCGTGAGTTCGCGCCGAGCGCTTGCGTTGCCGGAATGCGTCGTTCGAGCGCCTCAGGTCCCACCCGCTCCTGGCGCGGGCTTTCAGCTCGTGTGCGGCGTGATCGAACAGCGATCAACAGCCGAGGGCGGCGGCCCTACATCGCCAGACCCCGTTGCGCGGCTCACGGTCACCGACTACGTATGGCCTCCAGGCGGACCACAAACTACGAACTACCAACCACAAACTAGGAGCCCCTATGCTCATCCCATCCGTCATCGAAACGAGCGCGCGCGGCGAGCGGTCCTTCGACATCTATTCGTTGCTGTTGCGGGAACGGATCATCTTTCTCGGCACGGGCATCGACGATCAGGTGGCGAACGTGATCACGGCGCAGCTCCTCTACCTGGAGCGCGAGGATCCCGAGAAGGACATCAACCTGTACATCAACTCGCCGGGCGGATCGATAACGGCCGGGTTGGCGATCTACGACACGATGCAGCTCGTGCGGCCGGATGTGGCAACGTACGCCGTCGGCATGACGGCGAGCATGGGGACGGTGCTGATGTGCGCCGGCGCGGCGGGCAAGCGGTACGTGATGCCGAACGCGACGATCCACATCCACCAGGCGCTGCTGGGCGGCGGTGGCATCAGCGGTCAGGCGACGGACATCGAGATCCAGGCGCGCGAGATCCTGCGCGAGAACGACATCCTGCGCGGCATCCTCTCGCGGCACTCCGGCCAGAGCGAGGAGCGCATCCGCACCGACTTCGACCGCGACTTCTTCATGAACCCCGAGCAGGCGAAAGAGTACGGCCTCGTCGACGAGATCCTCGCGCCGCGCGAAGCCGAGGCGAAGCCAGCGGCGAGCTTGCGGCGGTAGGCGGTTACGCTGAGCCCGTCAAAACAACTCGCCACCAAACTGCGTGTCGCGGGATCATGCTGACTGACTGCAGGTGTGTATCCAATTGTAGGGAACCGACACCTCGACGGCGCAATCGTTCGTTATCGAGATGATCTTGAAGAGCCAGTAGGCCGTGATCCCGGTGAGTATCCCGGCGACGGCGAGTGCGGCCCAGACGTTCGCGCCGAGCCGCCGGCCCAGCGCCAGCGGGACGGCGACCAGAATGAGAAGAGTTGCACCGACGATGGAAACGAGCGTGGCGTAAGCCACCGCCAATCTGAGCTCATAGCTCTCAGGCACGCCCCAGATGTCGTTCCCGAACGAAAATGCCGAAAGCAACGCCAAAGCGACGATCCACTCCAGAACGAAGGTGGACAGGCCAACGGCAGCGGTCTTGGTTCGCAGCACCAGGTACAGCACGAAACTCACCGCGAACGACGGCAGCGTGCCGCCGACCTTCGTCACCCACTCCGGGACGTTCGTGATCCACGACGCATGCTCGACCAGCGCGGGCGGCTGTGCCGCGGCGACGTAGACGATGAAGCCTGCCAGCCAGGCGAGCATGCCGGCCGGATTGACGCCGCCCCAGTACCAGTAGCGACCGCCGGTCTCGTGCAGCGCGTCGGTGTCGTAGCGCTGCTTGCTGGCGACGAAGTAGTCGGCGATTAACACGCCGAACAGCGAGACGAAGACGCCGCCGATCAGCAGCAGGAAGTTCTCGTAGCCCAACAGATCGACGCTGATCGCCAGCACCAGCGCCGCCACACCGACGGCCAGCGCTAGCGTTCGGTGCCCGACGCGCACGAGATTCTGCGCTGACACGGCCGTGGAGTAGATGTTGGCGAAGGCGTTGTCCGTTTCGTCCGCGAGGATGACGACGAGAAAGAGCCAGCCGAGCGCGAGCGGCAGCAGCGAATCGACGAGCGCCCCGATCAGGCTGCCGGGATCGGACTGGAGGACGAGCACGTAGCCGAAGCCCAGTGCGAAGAACCACGTGTTGGCGACGGTGTAGCTGATGAACGTCGCCCAAGCTGCGTCGCCCGACTTGCGGGCGAAGCGGCTGTAGTCGGCAACCAGCGGCAGCCACGAGACGGGCAGAGATACGGCGATATCCACGCCCTGCCAGAAGTTCGGCCAGCCGCCCGCGCCGTCGTCGTTCCAGTAGCTCTGGATGCTGTACGTCGAGAAGAGCCGGTACGACAGCCAGAGGCTCGCCGCGACAACGATCCAGACGCCGAAGCGCTGCAGGAAGTCGCGTGCGACGACGATCGGGCCGCCAACGGCGAACGCGGTGCCGATGATGGCAAACGCCGCGAGCCAGGCGTAGTACCACTCGAAGCCGAAGAAGTGGTCGCTGATCGCGCCGGCGGCCGACGCCATGATGATGATCTCGAGACCGGCCCAGCCCACGAGCTGGCCGATGTTCAGCACAGATGCCACGTACGATCCGCGGATGCCGAGCGCGGGGCGGAGCGCCACCATCGTCGGCACGCCGGTATCGCTGCCGACGCGGCCTGCCAGCGCCAGCAACGCCGAGCCGATGACGCTGCCGACGACCGCCGCCAGCAGCGCGGCCTTCAGCCCGAGCCCCGGCACGAGCAGGCTGCCCGCGACGAGCACCAGCAGTCCGACGCCGAGGTCCCCCCACAGCACGCCGATGTGAACGCCGCTCAGCACGCGCGCTTCCTGCGGGACGGGCGCGATCTCTTTGTGCGGGACCGGCTGGAGCTGTGTCGCCATCTCGCACCTCAAAGCAAACGCCGCTGGGGTACAGCGGCGTCGAGGTACGTCGTGTCCCTTCGCCGGCATGACCCGGGCAGGTTCAAACGGTCGGCCTTTCGGCCCTCTCAGCCCCTCCGTCCGGGGCTCCCGTCACTGAACTATGCGGTTGTGTCGCCACGGTAACGCGCAATCTGCGCGCTGGCAAGCGACGGAGCTCAACAGAGATCACAGATGGCACAGAGATTCGTTGTAGGGGCGCTCCGTAGAGCGCCCGCGCTCGGCGCCGCACGCGATGTCCGACACGAGGCCTCATACACACCCGTTCGTCCTCTGTGACCGCTGTGCTCTCTATGGAGAAATCCGCCCCCCACGCGTATCATGCGCCTGACAACAACTCCGCTCCCCTTCCCGCGTGGGGAAGGGGAGCGGGGGTTAGGGCGATTGATCGAGAACGCTCCGGCGAGCGTAATAGGGATAGCATGGTCACTGCCACACGTCCGTTCGACTTGCCGGCATCGGCTCACGCGAAGCTCGAGGCGCTCGTCGATCGCGTCGAGGCGAAGCCCGGCGACATGATCGACGTCAGCGAGTTCCAGGCGCTGCAGGAACGGCTGAATGTGCGGGACGTTATCGCCACGCTGCCGGAGGGGCTTACAGAAGAGGACTTCGCCGGCATCCTCAAGCTGGCGCTGTTGACGGAGTGCGCGACGGAGACGTACGGCGACGCGTTCGCCGAGCGTGCGGCCTGGTTCGATGTGCCGTGGCTGGCGCGCTTCAACGAGCGCGTCTGGGTGCCGGACGAGCTGACGCATCACACGCCGTACAAGTACATCCTGATGAGCCTCGGGTTCGACGAGGCGGAGCTGGATCGCGAGATCAAGCGCACGCAGGAGACGGACTTCACGCATCGCGGGGGCGATACGCCCGTGCACGTGACGACGTTCGGCATCGTGCAGGAGTACCTGACGGACAACTGGCACGGGCTGATCGCGCGGCTGCTGAAGGATGCATCGCCCGAGGCGTCCTACATGGCGACGCGCATCAAGCGGCGCGAGACGCTGCACACGATGTGGTATCGCGACATGACGGCGCTCCAGGTCGAGGGCAATCCGCGGCTGATGCGAGGCGTCGCGGAGGCGCTGCTGAAGTTCGAGATGCCGGGCAACACGCTCGTGCCGGATCTGCAAGCGAAGGTCGGGCGGTGGATGCCGCTGATGGGCGCGGACTTCGAGCAGATCACGCGCGACATGGTGCGCATCATTCACGAGACGCTGAGCGACACGCGCATGGCGGGCGCGATGATCATCGAGATCGCGGCGGAGAAGGGGTACAAGATCGGACCGCTGTCGCCGCGCGTGGTGCAGACGGCGATCAACCGTCTCGGCGGCCCGGGATACGGGCTGCTGGGCGAAGCGCTGCTCGAGCGCGTCGGCCTGGCGTACGTATTCAAGGCGGAGCGTGGCCAGCAGGACAGCGCGTACGCGCCGTACACGGCGGCGTACGAGCGGGTGCGCGGCCTGCTGCGATCGTGGGTGGCGAAGCAGATCGACTTCAGGCTCGGCGGGTGAGCGCGCTCACGGATCGCCGCCAGCACGGGTATAGTTCAGACATGACGCCCACGCGATTGACCCAGGTACGGCCCGAAGTTCTGGCGGAGTTCTGCCGCCTTCACCACATCAGCAAGCTATCGCTGTTCGGCTCCGTGCTGCGCCCCGATTTCCGCGACGATAGCGATGTCGACGTGCTCGTCGAGTTCGAGCCGGGCGAGACGCCGGGGCTCGCGTTCTTTGACATCGAGACCGCCCTCTCCGACCTCTTTGAACGGCGCGTCGATCTGAATACCCCACAATTCCTCAGTCCGCGCATTCGGGCTCGCGTGCAGGCCGAGGCGGAGGTCCTGGTTGGCGGGGCGTGACGACGACCGTCTGGCGCACATGCTGGCCGCGGCGCGGCGAGCAGTCTCGCTGACAGCGGATCGTAGCCGCAGCGACCTCGATGACAGCGATGTGCTCGCGCTAGCCCTCACGCACTTGCTCGAAATCCTCGGGGAGGCCGCGAAGGGCGTGTCCGCCGAAACGAAGGCGCGCCATCCCGACTTGCCGTGGTCTCAAATGGCGGCAACGCGCGACCGGCTCATTCACGGTTACTTCAGCGTGGACCTCGACATCGTCTGGCAGATAGCGCGGCACGACCTGCCGCCCGTGGTTGCTGTGCTCGAAGCGCTCGCGCCGTCCGATGATGCGTAACGACCGGGAGCTGAGGCATCATGAGTTCGACTAACGGCGGCAACCGGCGGTGGAAGAAGCACGAGCAGAGCATCGCGGATGCGCTCAGCACGGCGCTGACCGCGAACGCTGGGGTGCGCCGGAGCGATCTCGAGGCGGAGCAGTACGGCATCGAAGTGAAGACGATGAAGGCCATCCCGGTCCGCGTGCGCAAGGCGCTGGAGCAGAGCGTCGAGGCGTGCGAGAAGTCGAGCAAGGTGCCTGTCGTCGTGCTGAACGAGCCGCGCGTCGGCAAGAAGCCGTTGCGGCTCGTCGTAATGCGCTTCGAGGACTGGCAGGCGAACAACGCGCCGCGCGGCACGGGCGCCGGCGATGAGGGCTAAGTCCCCGCCAATGCCCCAACACCCTCGGCCTGTGCTTCATGATGCGGGTCCCGCGGCGTAAATCGGTACTATCTCGCGCGAAATCGGGGTTTGCGTTGACGGTTCTCCGGCAGCCGGACCCCGATCATGTCCCCTGTGGAATCTTACGTAGCCCCTGCAGTTCCGCCTTCGCGTGACGGGGTCGTCCGTGGCGCGCCGCATTCGCGGCAGACGCCGGCGCAAGCGGAGGCCATCCTGCGGGCCATCCCCGACATGATGTTTCGCATGACCCGAGAGGGCGTCTACCTCGACTTCAAGGCCGAGCGTGAAGCGGAATTATACGTCCCAGCAGACCAGATTGTTGGCCACAGAGTAGACGAACTCCTGCCGACTGATCTAAGTACGACCATCCTCGAACTCATCGGGGAAGTGCTCGATTCCGGTGAATTGCGCACGATGGAGTACGAACTTGAGAAGCAAGCGGGACTCCGCTCGTACGAAACGCGCATCAGCGTGAGCGGTCCGGACGAGGTTGTGGCGATCGTGCGCGACGTGACGGATGCGAAGCTTGCGCAACGCGAACTACGCCAGACGGCGGAGCGGCTGAAGACGGTCTTGGGCAACCTTCCGGTTGTGCTGTTCGCGCTCGATGTGGACGGCCGCTTCACGCTGTCTGAAGGCAAGGGTCTAGAGAATCTTGGGATCTTGCCCGGTGACATGCTTGGGAAGTCGGCGCTTGAAGCGTATGCCGATGCGCCCGACATCATCGCCTCGTTTCGCCGTGCGCTCGCGGGCGAAGAGTTCATGACATCGCGTGACTACAACGGTCGCTCGCTAGAGACACGCTACGCCCCCCTGCGCGACGAGGGCGGCGCGCTGACGGGAACAATCGGCGTCACCGTCGACGTCACCGAGCAAGTTCTCGCGGAGCGGGCGCTCGTGGCGAGTGAGTCGCGCTTTCGCCTCCTGATGGAGCACTCGAACGATGTGCTCTGCGAATTGCGCGATGGTCGCTTCACGTATCTTTCGCCGAACTGCCTGGAACTCTCCGGCAAGCCGCCGGAGTATTACATCGGGCGCACACCCGGCGAACTCGCGCACCCAAGCGATCTTCCTAAACTGGCGTCGATTCTTGCGCCCGGATGGACCGGGCATATCAGCGCGACGTTCCGGGTCAGGCACGCCGATGGAGACTGGCGCTGGCGGGAGGTGAGCGGAGTACGCATCATCGAAGACGGCTGTCCTCGCGCCGTGGTCGTGATGCGCGACATCGACGCTCGCGTGAAAGCGGAGGAGGCGGCGCGCTCTCTCGAGCAGAAGTATCAGAGGCTCGTGGACAATGCGCAGGACAGCGTATACACGCACGACGTCGACGGAAACTTTACAAGCGTCAATCCGATGTCGAGTGTTCTGTACGGATATACACGGGACGAGTTCTTGAGTATGAACATCTCCCAGCTGCTCGATTCGGAGTATCTTCCACTCGCGATCGCGGAGATGCAGAAAGCTCTGGGCGGACAATCCGTCGCGACGCCCCTGGAGTTCCTGACGTACAGAAAGGACGGCTCTCCGCTCTGGGTGGAGGTCGTGGCGTCACCCATTCTGGACGATGGCGCCATGATCGGCTTCCAAGGGATCTCGCGCGACGTCACGGAACGAAAGCGGGCGGAGCAGGCACTCGTGAAGAGCGAGGAGAGGCTTCGAGAAGTGGTGCAGGGCGCGCAGGACGTCATCTACACGACCGATCTCGCGGGCCTGATCCTATCGGTCAATCCGGCGATCGAGCGCGTCCTGGGATACACCCCCGCGGAAGTGATAGGCCTCACGACACGCGATCTGGTCCACGAGAGTCAGTTGGAGGCCCTCGCGGAAAACTATGCCGAGTGGCGCCGCAGCGGAAAAATGGAAGGGAACGGAGAGTGGCTGGTCCGCGCGAAGGATGGTTCCCCGGTCTGGATCGAGACGGCGGCAACCGCCTTGAAGGAGGACGGACAGCCGGTCGGACTGCTTGTGATCGGACGCGACGTCACGGAACGAAAGCAAGCAGAGGAGCGCGTTCAGTTTCAGGCTCAGCTTCTGGATCTGGTTAGCCAGGCCGTCATCGTGACGGACCTACAAGGGAAGCTCACGTTCCTGAACGGATTCGCCGAAGGCCTATTTGGGTGGACGGCCGAGCAAGCGCTCGGGCGCCAATTGAGCGAGCTAGCACATCCGATCCATCGATCCCGTGCGATCGCCCTGACAGAGCGCATCGCGCGCGGCGAACAGTGGACAGGGGAAATCACGACGACGCGCCGAAGCGGCGAGATGTTTCCCGCGCTTGTCTCCGCCGCGCCGATCTTCGACACCGCAGGACAACGCTCCGGTGGTGTCTGCGTGATCGCCGACATTAGCGAGCTCCGGCGCACCGAACGCGAGATGCACCATGCCGAAGAACGCGCGGCGGTGCACAGCGAGCGCGCGCGTATCGCGCAGGAACTGCACGATAGCGTTGCACAGTACTTCTTCGGCATCGGTATCGCGGCAAAGGACATACTGGAGCGAAAGCCAGTGCGACCGGCGATGCTACAGCGGCGACTCACAGATATCCGCAAACTCTCCACACAAGGTGGGCACGAGGTCCGCAATGCGGTCTACGCGCTTTCTTCGACCGAACCGTCGGACGGGCTCGACGTTTCCCTCACGCGCCTGTGCGCAACGTTCGAAGAGGTCGCCGGCGTGACCGTGCAGTATCGAAACGACCTCGCGATGGCGCTCACTCCGCCGATCGCGAGGGAGTTGTACTCGGCGGCGCGCGAGGCGCTCTATAACGTTCGCAAACACGCGTCGGCGTCGACGATCTCCATCCGTCTCGTCGGGGATGCCGACCGTACGACACTGGAGGTTTCGGATGATGGGATCGGGACCGCCCTGGCGGTCAACGACGCAATCGCGGCTGGCGGCGGATTCGGCCTACGCAGTATGAGCGAGCGCTTCGCACTGCTGGGCGGACGAGTTGAGGTGATCGACGGCGAGCATGCCGGCGTCACCGTCTGCTGCACGTTGCCACGGGCGGCGGCATGATGTGCAAGGGACTGCGCGTCTTCATCATCGACGACCATCCTGTGGTGCGGGCGGGCCTGCGCGAACTGCTGAAGCAGTCGCTGGAGATGTCCGTCGTCGGCGATGCGGAGAACGGCAATGCGGAGACGCTGGCACGCCTTCGAGAGAGCGCACCGAACGTCGCTATCGTCGATATCAAGCTCAAGGAAGGCAACGGGCTCGATGTGTGCCGCGAGATTAAGAGAACACAGCCCGGTGTCGGCGTGATCCTGCTGAGCGCATTCTGGGACGATGCCCTGGTTCGCCAGGCGCTTGACGCCGGCGCGGATGGGTACCTGCTCAAGGATGCGGAGCACTTTGACCTCGCGAAGGGTGTCGCAAGCGTGGCGCGCGGCGAGCCGTTCTTCGATCCGGCGATCGCGGCTGCGGTCGGTCGGCAAGCGCGAGGGCTCGGCGAGTCCGAACGCCAGTTCACGCTGGACGACACGCACATCCTGCAACTCGTAGCGAGTGGACTGACGAACAAGGCGATCGGCGCATCGCTCTTCCTCAGCCATCACACCGTAAGGGATCGCCTCAGCGCGATCATGGCGTCGCTCGGGGCGCGGAATCGCGCGGAAGCCGCGCAGATCGCCACGAAACGCGGCCTCATCTAGCTACGACCGCTGATCCCGACTAATCAGTCGGACAAACGTCGCCCGAAACGAGCGACATTCGTGGCCAGCGCTGCGGATATCCGTCCGCCCAGTCTCGCGGACATCCCGCCGATTACTTCCCTAGTAGAGGTGTTCGTCGACCTCCTCCGTGCAGGGGGGCGAACCCTGATTCTGAGGGGGAATCCGATGTTGAACCGCATACTTATCGTGGCCGTAGGGCTTGCCGTGGTTGGAGGCGTCGTCGGCTCGCGAGGCCTCGCCGTATTCACATCGACGGCCAGCGTCGGGTCGAACACGTTCACCACCGGTACCGTGAGCCTGACGACGTCGCCGACGACGGCACTCGTCACGTTCAGCGGCATGGCGCCGGGCGACCAGGTCACGGCTCCGATCACCGTCACAAACGCCGGCTCGCTGGCGCTCCGGTACGCGATCACCAGCACCACCACCGAGAACGTGCTGGCGACGCAGCTCGCACTGACGATCAAGTCGGGCGTCACAACGTGTACGAACGCCGCGTACGCGGCTACCGGTACCGTGCTCTACAACGCCGCGGCGCTGGGCAACACGACGCCAATCAACGTCATCGGCGATCCCGCACAGGGCAGTCAGACCGGCGACCGTGCGCTGGCGAGCGGAAGCGAGACACTGTGCTTCAACGTCAGCCTGCCGCTGGCTACGGGCAATACGTTCCAGGGGCTGACCAGCACCGCGACGTTCAGCTTCCAGGGCGAGCAGACGCAGAGCAACCCGTAGCGACGAACAGTTGAGGCGGCATATGGACGCGCAGGATGGCGGTTTGAGCTTGATACCAAGGGGCAGCGCGCGCGGCGGACTCCACTCCGTCGCGCTGCGCGCGCTGCGACTCTCCGTCCGGGCCGCGAGCGTGGTGATTGGGAGCGTCGTCACGTGCGCGCTGCTTGCGATCACGCTGCCGGCCTTCGCCGGCTTCCACAATCTCACGGTGATGGGCGGCAGCATGGGCAGCGCGCTGCCCACCGGCAGCGTGGCGGTCACGCGCACGATCGACTTCCGTGACGTACATGTCGGCGACGTCATCGCCTACCAGCGACCCGGCGCGAGCATTCCGGTGGTACACCGCGTCGTCGAGATCCGCGAAGTCGACGGCGTGCGTGCCGCGATCACGCGCGGCGATGCTAACCCGCAGGACGACCCCGAAACACTGGCGCTCGAAGGGCGCGGCGACCGTGTCGTCTACCACGTGCCGTGGGCGGGGTATGCGCTCGTGTTCGTGCGCTCGCCGGGCGGCATCGTGGCGCTGACGGTCCTCGCCGTTGCCGCATGGCTTTTCCGCGACCGCAAGCGCGCTCGAAGGACCGAGGCTCATGCGACGCCAAGCTTGGTCATCTAGCCGCCGCGTGCGGCTGGGGGCGGCTGCCGCGGCCGCCTGCGCGGCGGTCGTCGTGGGCGTCGAGGTGGCTCTTGCCGTATTCGGCAGCACGGCGTCTGTCGGGAGCAACGCGTTCACCACGACGAGCGTGGCCGCGCCGACGAGTCCGGGTGCGACCGGCGGCACGAACATCGTGCTGACGTGGACGGCCACGACGAGCACGTTCGCCACCGGCTACAACGTGCTGCGTTCCTCGACCAACGGCGGCCCCTACTCGCAACTCGCACAGGTGACGCCGCGCACGACCGTCACGTATACCGACAGCGCGAGCGCCGGCACCTACTACTACGTGCTCCAGTCCTACTTCCAGAATTGGGTCAGCGTCAACTCGGCGCAGGTCACGGCCGGCGTCTCGACCAACACGGGGCTGCTCAACTGTTCGGCGAATGCGGCTGTCACGACGAGCGCCGGTGACAACAACGGCTTCGCGCTGAACCCCGGCAACGCGTGCGCCAACGATGGTGCATACGCGGAGGACGTGGACAGCGGCACGGGGACGAGCACGACCTGCACGAACACGGGCAAGGACAAGCATCTCTACTACGACTACGGGATCAGCGTGCCGGCGAGTTCCGTGATCAACGGCTTCGAGGTGCGGCTCGACGGCTTCGCTGACTCGACGACCGGATCGCCGCGCTACTGCGTCGAACTGTCGTGGAACGGCGGCACGACCTGGACGACGGCCAAGACGATGGCGTCGAATCTCACGACGTCGGAGGCCACCTACACACTCGGAACATCGGTCGACAACTGGGGCCGCTCGTGGGCTGTGTCCGAGCTGACGAACGCAAACTTCCGCGTCCGCATCACCAGCCGCGCCAGCAACGTTTCGCGCGACTTCCGCCTGGAGTGGGCGGCCGTCCGCGTCACGTACACGCCGCCGTAGCTCCTACGTCGCCCGGCCGCGGTCTATACTCTTGCCGATGGATGCGATTGAGTTTGTGAGGAAGTGGGCGGCGTCGACGCGCAACGAGCGCGCGGCGTCGCAAGAGCACTTCATCGACATCTGTCACATGCTCGGCGAGCAGACACCGAACACCGACCCCTCCGGCGACTATTACGCATTCGAGAAGGGCGCGACCACGCCGGACGGCGATGGGTTCGCAGACGTTTGGCAGCGCGATCACTTCGGCTGGGAGTACAAGGGCAAGAAGAAAGACCTCGTTGCCGCTTACGCGCAGTTGCAGCGATATCGCGAATCGCTGGCGAACCCGCCGCTGCTGGTGGTGTGCGACCTCGACCGGTTCGAAATACACACGAACTGGAACACCGAGACCTGGATCTATTACTTCCGTAACGCGGACATCGCGACGGGCGAGCCTGTTGATGTGCGGACGATCTCCGGGACGCGGGCGAAGGATGCGCCGGAGCTGAACGCGCTCCAAGTGCTCAAGGCGCTGTTCGCGGAGCCGGACAGGCTGCGTCCGGAGCGGACGCGCGAGCAGATTACGCAGAGCGCGGCCAAGATGTTCGGCGAGATCAGCGACGAGCTGCGGAAGTGGCGCGTCGATGACATGCGGATCGCGCGGTTCATCACGAAGACCATGTTCTGCATGTTCGCGACGGACGTAGGACTGCTGCCAAAGGGCACGTTCTCCGAGGTCATCCGGCTGCACCGCGAGAGCGGTGACACTGAATCGTTTCGCAAATACCTCTCTAACCTGTTTGAGGTGATGAACACGGGCGGCAAGTTCTCGATGATCGAGGTGCCGCGGTTCAACGGTCTGCTGTTCAAGGACGCGGACGTGCCGGAGCACATCGGCGGGCAGGAGATCCACACGCTGGAGCGGCTGGACCAGCTGGAATGGGCGGACGTGGAGCCGACGGTGTTCGGGACGCTGTTCGAGCGGGTGATCGACCCGAAGCAGCGGAAATTGCTCGGCGCGCACTACACGTCGCGCGACGACATCGAGTTGATTGTGCAGCCGGTGCTGATGGAGCCGCTGCGCCGCGAGTGGAATGCGATCCGTACTAGCGTGACGGCGTACGTGGAGTCGACTGCGGGACAGAAGGCGACTGCGGAGGCGCGGCGGGAGAAGGTGCGTTCTGCGATCGCTCCGTTTCTCAAGCGGGTCTCGTCGATCCAGGTGCTCGATCCGGCGTGCGGGTCTGGAAACTTCCTGTATGTCGCGCTGGCGCTGCTGAAGGAGCTGGACAAGGAAGCTATCGCGTTCGCGGGAGCGTACGGCGCGAACTTCACGCCGCGCGTTCACCCCAGCCAGTTGCACGGCATCGAGACGAACGCGTTCGCGCACGAACTGGCATCGACCGTGATCTGGATCGGCTACCTGCAATGGAAGAACCGGAACGAGCCGGGCGCGGCGCCGGACATTCCGATCTTGCAGCCGCTCGATCAGGTTGAGGGGAAGGACGCGATCCTGAATCTCGATGTGACGACCCAGCCGGTCGAGGCCATGTGGCCGGCGGTGGACGTGATCATCGGTAACCCGCCGTTCCTCGGAGGCAAGCGGCTGCGGACGGAACTCAAAGACAACTACGTCGAGCGGCTGTTTGCCGTGTACGACGGACGTGTGGCGCGGGAGAGCGACCTGTGCGGCTACTGGTTCGAAAAGGCGCGGGCGGCGATCGAAGCCGGACGTGCCAAGCGGGCCGGGCTGCTGGCCACGCAGGCGATCCGCGGCGGCAAGAACCGGAAGGCGCTGGAGCGAATCAAAGGCACCGGCGACATCTTCTATGCGCAGGCCGACCGGCCGTGGGTGCAGGACGGCGTGGCGGTGCGCATCTCGATGGTGGGGTTCGACGACGGGAGCCAGCACGAGCGGCTACTGAACGAAGAAAAAGACGGCGACGCGAAGAACGCGCTGGTGCGGGCGAGGCTGGTGCCGGAGATCAACTCGAACCTGACCGGGAGCGCGGCGGACGTAACGCAGGCGCGACGGCTGAAAGAGAACGCCGGCGTCTCGTTCATGGGCGAC
The DNA here is from genome assembly GCA_031400455.1 of Chloroflexota bacterium. Taxonomy (GTDB): domain Bacteria; phylum Chloroflexota; class Dehalococcoidia; order DSTF01; family JACRBR01; genus JANXYW01. The sequence goes on from JANNPX010000034.1 coordinate 84,632, forward strand.
ACCAAAGTCGGCCCGTTCGACATTCATCCGCAGGAAGCCAAGAAGTTGCTTACGGCGCAGAACCCACACGGGAAGCCGAACAGCGACGTCGTTCGGCCATGGGTGAACGGACTCGATATTACGCGCCGCCCGCGCGGGATGTGGATCATCGACTTCCCTCCGGGCACGAGTGAGCAGGACGCCGCGAAGTATGAGGCCCCGTTTGAGTTCATCAAGAATTACGTGAAGCCCGATCGAGCGAACAATGCCCGGAAAGTCTACGCGCAACGCTGGTGGATCCACGGCGAGGCACGTCCGGACATGCGGGCGGCGCTCGCGGGCCGGGCCAGATATCTGGCGACACCAAACCTTACGAAGCACCGCCTGTTCGTCTGGTTTACTCCCGACGTCCTGCCCGATCATCAGCTCATCGTGTTTGCCAGGAGCGACGATTACTTCTTCGGCGCCCTGCAATCGCGGGCACACGAGGTATGGGCGCTGTTGCAAGGCACACGGCTCGAGGATCGCCCGCGCTACACGCCGACGTCGTGCTTTGAGACGTTTCCATTTCCGCATGGCACGCAGGAGCAGCAGTGGGCGATTTCGATCGCGGCCAAGGATCTGAACGATCTACGGGAGGCGTGGCTCAACCCGGAGGGGATGATCGGGGCGAAGGAGCTGGCGAAGTTGACCCTTACGAATTTGTACAACACGCGGCCGACGTGGCTGGTGGATGCGCACCGGACGCTGGATGCGGCAGTGTTCGCGGCGTACCGGTGGCGTGAGGCACCGGACGATCTGCCGGATGCGGCGATCGTTGAGCGGCTGTTGGCGCTGAATCTCGCGCGGGAGGCGGTGTGATGGCGCGAGGACAGCCAAATCCGAATCCACTTATCTACAAAATGTAGATAAGTGAAATCCTCCGCTTGACAACTTATCGCTTACGCGCGTAATCTCCCGCAACATTTGTGGCGGGTCGCGTGCTCGCTGGCGGCGCGGGTGCGGGCGTTCGCAAAAAGGTGAAATTGCGAAACGGAATCGTATTTAGATACGAATTGCGCGACATAACTATTTTCAGATGGCGCAAAAGGTGGCTTTTGGCCGCGCGTGAGGGGCTCGATCAGGCCTTCACGGTCCGCTGGAGCAGCCACTCGTAGACAGGGCGGGGGAGCGCGGTGATGAGTTTGAGGGGGAACGAGAGCCGGAGGGGGAAATGGATCTCTGTCTTGCCGGCGCGGAGGCCCTTCACCATGGCGCGGGCCGCTTGTTCGGGCTTCAGCAGGAACGGCATCGGGAAGTCGTTGGTGTCAGTGAGGCGAGTTTTCACGAAGCCAGGGTTGATGGTCGTGACGCCGACGCCGCGCTTCGCGACATCGAGGCGCAGCGCTTGCAGCATGTAGTTGACGGCAGCCTTCGTCGAACCGTACGCCTCGGCGCGCGGGAACGCGCCGTACGCGCTGAGGCTGCCGACGCCGACGATCTCGCCGTCGCGGCGCGCGAGCATATCGGGCAGCACGGCGGCGATGGCGCGCATCATGCCGGTGTAGTTGACGGCGATCATCGACTCGAACGCGGCGACATCCCAGGCGCTGACGTCGACGGCGGACCAGACTCCGGCGTTGTAGATCATCACGTCGATGCGACCCCATTCGGCGCGGAGTTCCGCTTCCATGCGGGCGATGGCACCGTCCTCGGTGACGTCGAGCGGCCTGACGGCAATCGGCGCGTCGGGAGGGCTGCACTTCGCGGCGAGGTCACGGAGTTGCTGCTCGTTGCGGGAGCTGATCGCCACGCGCGCGCCCTCGGCAACGAGCTGCGGCACGAGCGCCGCGCCGATGCCGGTGCTGGCGCCGATCAGCCAGACGTTCTTGTCTCGAAGCTCCATTTGATCGCTCCTGCCGTTTCGGGCGTACTGAAGGTATGAAGATCGCTGTTGTCGGCGCGGGCATCGCCGGGCTTACGGCCGCGTACCTGCTGAACCGCGTGCACGAGGTCGAGTTGTTCGAGCGCAACGACTACGCGGGCGGCCACGCGAACACCGTTACGATCGACGTCGGCGACCGGCCGCTCGGGCTGGATACGGGCTTCATCGTCTACAACGAGCACACGTACCCCGGATTCACGAAGCTGCTCGAAACTCTCAAAGTAGATACGAAGGCCGGCGACATGTCGATCAGTGTGCGCTGCCGTGCGTGCCGGATGGAATATAGCAGCCGTGGCCTCGGCGGCATGCTGGCGGACCGGACGAATCTGCTGCGGCCGGGGCGCTGGCGGCTCGGCGTCGACATCCTGCGCTTCTATCGCGATACGCGGCGCGCGATGGCGGGCGGTGGCTACGCGGATACGACGATCGACGAGTTCGTGCGCGAGAAGCGGTACACGGGCGAGTTCGTGCGGCACTTCCTGGTGCCGCTGGCATCGGCGGTGTGGTCGACGCCGCCGGGCGAGATCGGCTCGTTTCCCGTGATGTACTTCCTGCGGTTTCTGAGCAACCACGGGATCATCGGCCTGCAGCCGGCGTTCGTCTGGCGGACGATCGAAGGCGGATCGCAGAACTACGTGCGGGCGATGACAGCGACGTTCGCGCACGACGTGCGGCTCTCGGCGCCGGTGCGCGGCGTGACGCGCGATGCGGATGGCGCGACGCTCAGCCTCGAGAACGGAGACAGCCGAAGGTTCGACAAGGTGGTCATGGCGTGCCACGCCGACGAGGCGTTGCGGCTGCTGGGCGACGCCGATGACGCCGAGCGGCGGGCACTGGGCGGATTCTCATACACGGCGAATCCTGCGGTGCTGCACACCGACGCGTCGATGCTGCCGAAGCGGGCGCGCGCCCGCGCATCATGGAACTACACGACGGACGATTGCCGGGGCGCTGGCGGCGTGCTGGGGATGACGTATGATCTCAACCGGCTGCAGGCGCTCGACGAGGCGCAGACGTACTGCGTCAGCCTTAACGCGCGGGGCGTGCGGCCCGAGACGATCATGCGAGAGATGCAATACGACCACCCGCGGTACACCTTCGAGACGCTGGCCGCCCAGCAGGCAGTCGAGCGCCTCAACGGGGCGCGGCACACGTACTTCGCTGGTGCGCATCTCGGCCACGGGTTCCACGAGGACGGGTTCCAGTCGGGCGCGCGAGTGGCGGCCGAGTTTGGGATCGTGCTGTGAACTCGGAGCTGTACGCAGGGCAGTTGCGGCACCGGCGCTCGAAGCCGAAGGCGTACTCGTTCACCTACGGCGTCTACTACGTCGATCTCGATCTCGACGAGATCGACGAGGTCGCCCGGCGCATCAAGCCGTTCTCGCACAATCGCTTCAACATCCTGTCGTTCATGGATCGCGACCACATGGGCGCGACGGGTCCGGGCGTGCGCGCGGCGGTGCGCCAACGACTCGCCGCGCGCGGCATCGATCCGGATGCGGTGCGGGTGTCGCTGCTGACGAACACGCGCATCCTTGGCTACGTGTTCAATCCGGTCAGCTTCTATCTCGTGCGGGATCGTGCGGACGATGCGCTGCGGCTGGTGATGGCGGAAGTGCACAACACGCACGGCGAGGAGCACGTGTACGATCTAGAGCGCGCGGGCGACGGCGCGGTGTACACGTCGCGCGCAGAAAAGGCGCTGTACGTGTCGCCGTTCATCGATATGGATGCGCGGTACGTGTTCGAGTGCCGCGAAGAGGCGGGCGGCGCGTACGACCTGCGCATCGACGAGTACAAGGGCGAGGAGTTGTTCTTCCAGGCGCAGCTCCTCGTGTCCCCGAGACCGCTGACGAACGCCAACGTCGCCCGGATGCTGGCGCGCTATCCCTTCATGACGCTGAAGACGATCGGGCTGATCCACTGGCAGGGGCTGAAGCTTTGGCTGCGCGGCGTGAAGTTCCATTCGCACAAGGCACACGAGGAGGCGGGGCGATGACCATAGAACGAGCCATCAGCCTTTTCGGAGTATTCTGCGGCCTAGTCATTCTGATTCGAAGCAGGATGGTGGCCGCCAGGCGCGATCGTAAACGGCATTTGCAGTGGTACAGAACACCGATCGCCGACTCTATCGGAGGTGCGCTGGGTGCAGCCGTGTGGGGGATAGCATTTGTGTATACCTACCTCTAGCTTGGTAACGTCCTGGCGGTCGCTCTGGACGAGGAGTTGATGCCTTGAAGTCTCTAACACGATTCTTGGCCGCTCAGGCAGCGAAGCGTGTGATCTTGCGCGCGGCGTCGGTCATGCGCGAAGGCGAGCTGACCGTGGTGCTTCCCGGCGGCAAGCGGCGCGTCTTCGGGACGCCGGGCGCTACGCCAGCGGCGACGATGCGCGTTCACGACGACGAGTTCTTCTCGCGCGTGCTGCTGCACGGCGAGATCGGCGCCGGCGAGGCATACGTGGACGGGCTGTGGGACAGCGACGACCTGGTGGCGCTGATGGAGCTGGGCGTCGAGAACCGGCGGCACGTGCAGTTCAGCTCGATGTGGATGAGCCGCGCGTCGAAGTTGAAGAACGTACGGTTGCATCGCGGCCGCCGCAACACAGAAGCGCAGTCAAAGGACAACATCCACGCCCACTACGACCTGAGCAACGATTTGTTCCGGCTGTTTCTCGACGAGACGATGACGTATTCGAGTGCGTATTTCTCATCGTCCGACCAGCCGCTGGCGGATGCGCAGCGCAACAAGTATCGGATGCTGTGCGAGCGCGCGGGCATCACGAAGGACGACCACGTGCTGGAGATCGGCAGTGGTTGGGGCGGCTTCGCGATGTTCGCGGCGGAGCGCTACGGCTGCCGCGTGACGTCGATCACGATTTCGGAGGAGCAGTTCGCGCTGGCGCGGGAGCGCGTCGAGCAGGCGGGGCTCTCGGATCGCGTCGAGATTCGCTTCTGCGACTACCGCGACATCGAGGGGCAGTACGACAAGATCGTATCGATCGAGATGTTCGAGGCGGTGGGGGCGGAGTACTTCGAGACGTTCTTCCAGGCCTGCGACCGCGCGCTGAAGCCCGGCGGGCGGATGGCGATGCAGACGATCAGCCTGCCGGACGGCGCATTCATCCCGGTACGCGACGGCGTGAACTGGGTGCAGAAGTACATCTTTCCCGGCGGGATGCTGCCCTCGATCGCCGAGATCGAGCGCTCGCTTCACAAGACGGATCTGGTGATCGACGGGCTGGAGGACATCGGCGCGCACTACGCGCTAACGCTGCGCCAGTGGCGCGAGCGCTTCATGTCGCGGCTGCCGGAGGCGCGCGCGCTCGGCTTCGATACGCGGTTCATCCGCATGTGGGAGTACTACCTCGCGGTGTCCGAGGCGGGGTTCCTGACGCGCAACACGAGCGACCTGCAGATCGGGTTCAGCAAGCTTCCCGTGCGGGCGGAGTTGCCGCCTGCGGCGGCTGCGTCGGACGGGGTGGCGGCAGTGGAGGAGGCGGGGCGGATCGTCGCGTCGTAAAGTGAAACCATGGCGAAACGCGGCTTCAGCCTGATCGACTGGCGGCGACTGCTCATTGCGGTGCCGCTGCTGGCGATTGCCGGAGCGGCGTTCTGGCTGCTGGCGCCGGGCGGCGGCGACGCGAGCACACCGCGGGCCGTACTGGTCGACACGCCGCACGCGCCAGACGCGCAGGTGGGTGTCCGGCAAGGACGCGTCGCACGCGACTTCACCGCTACTGGCCCGGATGGGTCTACCGTGCGTTTGAGCGACCTGCGCGGGAAGCCGGCCATCATCAACTTCTGGGCGACCTGGTGCAGCAGTTGCCTGGCAGAAATGTCCGACCTGAAGGCAATACAGGGCGAAGCGGGTGCGGACGCATTCAGCGTAGTAGCGGTGAATTCGGGCGAGGACTCGGCGAGCGCGCGCGAGTTTCTTGACGAGCTGGACGCGCCGTCGTTTCGTGTGGCAATGGACCCGACGCTGGTGGTGTCGGACAGCTACGGCGTTTACGGGCTGTCGCACACCGTGTTCGTCGACCGCGACGGAGTGATCCGAGCGACGTATTCGGGCCAGCTGAGCGCGGGTCTCATGCGGGAGTACCTGGAAGCGGCCACGGCGGGCACCGACGGAGCCGATCCGCCGAAGTCGTTGCGGCTGCTCGGAAACGTGCAGGCGCGGAAGCACCTGCTCGAGGTGCGGGATGTCGGGCGCGGCGCCGCCGAGTTCCGCTCGAAGAGCCTGCGCTGTGACGACAGTTACTGCGCGCGCGGCGTGCTGGATGCGCTCGCGAAAGTGCCGGGCGTCCTGGAAGCGCAGCGCTTCCTCGCCGAAGACCCGCCCCGCATCGTGATCCGTTTCGACGCCGCGTCGACGAATCTCGACGCATTGACCTCGGCGCTGACTGATCTGATGAACGCGAGCCCGGATCCGCTGTACGAGCAGCCGCTGGAGATCGACCGCTTCGACTAGCGCTGGATCGGGTAGTCCGGCGCGCCCACGGCACGGCCTTGCTCGATGGGTAGATCCTTCGCTTCGCTCAAGATGACAAGCATGGGGTGATGACGAACGACGCGGAATGATTGTGCCATTCGGACGCGGGCGGCCACGCAGGGCCGCCCCTACATCGAGTGGCCCGTTACGGGTAACCGGTCTTGTTCGCTGGGCTGACGATGTTACCGCGCACGAACGCCAGGTCCGCAGCGGCGCCTGTCGCGATCGCCGCGATGTCGCTATGGATGGTGATCATGCGGTAGCCGGCGGCGGCGTGCTTGGGTGCGAGGGCGGTGTTGGAGTGGATGCCGGGTGTGATTCCCCGCGCTGCGCACGCTTTCGCGATCTTCAGGCGGGCTTCTTCGAATGCGCCGCCGTTGTCCATGCCCGGCGGCAGGCCGAGCGTGATGCTGAGGTCGGCGGGGCCCACGTACACGGCGTCGATGCCGGGGACGTCGAGGATGGCGTCGAGGTCGTCGAGCGCTCGCTTCGTCTCGATCATCGGGATGCAAGCGACCTGCTCGTTCGCGTTCACGAAGTAGTCGGCGCCGGCGTACATGGCGGCGCGCGTCGGGCCGTAGCTGCGGGCGCCGATCGGGGCGTAGCGGCAGGCGGCAACGGCGGCTCGCGCCTCGTCGATGCTGTTCACCATCGGGATGATGATGCCCATCGCGCCGGCGTCGAGCATCTTGCCGATGATGCCCGGCTCGTTCCACGGCACGCGGACGATCGGCGTGCAGTCGCCGGTGCTCAGCGCGAGGAGCATGGTCACGGCAACCTGGTAGTCGATGACGCCGTGCTGCATGTCGATGCAGACCCAGTCGAACCCGGCATGGGCGATGGTTTCCGCCGAGAAGGCGCTGGGGATCGACAGCCAGGCGCCGTGCGTGACTTCGCCGCGTTGCCACTTCGCCTTCGTCGCGTTCTCGCGCATGGGTGTCTCCTGTCATCAGTCGTTCCGGCGTTTCGCGCTCGATTATAGCCGCGCCCGAAGCTGGCGGCGTCGTGCGGCGTTGCGGCGTGGGGTTCGCGTCGTCGATGCGCTGGCGTGGCGTCGGGTGCTGGCTCGTGATCCGGGGCGATGATCGGCTCGGAGGCAAGCATCGAGTGCGTCGGGAACGGCGCCAAGTACAGGAGGAGACCAGGTGAACATCAGGAGCATCAGCATCGCAGGGGCCATCGCAATGACGTTGGCGATTGTCGCGCTGTCGGCGGTCACGGCGGCCGGCGCGAAAGAGGACTCTCCGGGTACCGCAAGGTTCGTCGCGGGTCTGCGGGGCGCGGGGTACGTAGTTGATATCGATCCGACGCCGGTCGTGCACACGGCGCTCAAAGGCACCGGCATCGTCCTCTACATAGACAAGGGTGGGCAGGGCGCCAAGCTGGAGATCATCGACTACGAAGGCAACCGGGATGCGCTCAAGACGGACTGGGTTGCGGTCGACGGCTCGGGGCCGCGGCCGCGCGTCGCGACGAGCGACTTTGCGGCGAGCGTGCTGTACTGGAACGACGATACGGTGCTGGTGGTGGGCACTGGCCCGTCGAACTTCCGGGAGCCGTCGCAGGCGGCGGGCGAGATCTTCCTCGGACGGCGGGGCACAGGTGGGCCGGTGACTGGTACGAGCGGCACTAAGCTCCCGGCCACGGGCACGGGCGCCGCAGGCGCTCAGGTGGATCTCGGCGACCTGCTGCTGCCGGTTGTGCTGCTCGGTGCGGGCGGCGTGCTGCTGGCCGGATGCCTCGGCGGCATCGTGCGGCGGCGGAGGTAGCCCAGGAGCGATCCACGAAGAGCGCCAAGAGCACGAAGAAAAAGAGAAGGGGATGGGCGTTGGCCCATCCCCTTCTTCGTGTCCTTCGTGGATCGTCTCCTCAGACGAACAACGGCGCCATGCCGCGCTTCGCCACGAGAGCGTGCATCGCGTCGTCAGATGTGCGGCCGCCATAGCGTTCGGCGGCGTCGAAGATCTTGGGGAGTAGGGTGAGGTCGCCGGCGGTGTTGAGGTAGATGTTGGGGCGGCCGAGCACCCAGTGCACCGCCTGATCGATGTCGGCCTGATCGGAGAGCGGCTCGTACCAGGTGCCGTGCGTGTGTTCCTTCTCGTTCCAGGGGCCGAGGGTGATGCCCTTGATCGTCTGCATCGCGATGCCGCGCTCGGCGCAGACCTTCGAGAGCGCCTCGAAGTCGGCGGTGTATTGCGGGTTCTGCATCATCACGTAGTTGTAAGGCAGCAGCACGGAATCGAACGGGAAGCGCTCAAGACTGCGGAGGTGCATCGCGGCGACGGTGACACCGTGGCCGGTGACGCCGATGAAGCGCGTGAGGCCCTTCGCGCGCGCTTCGATGGCGTACTCGAGAACGCCGCCCGGGCCGAGTGCGGTCTCCCATTCGGACTCGTCGACGAGATTGTGGAGTTGGAGCAGATCGACGTGATCGGTCTGCAGCCGCTCGAGCGAGTGCTCGAAGCCGGCCTGCGCCTTCTCGTACGTGCGCTCGCCGGTCTTGGTGGCGAGGAAGAATCGCTTGCGGTGCGCCGGCATCCATCCACCCACGCGCCGTTCGGAGCGGCCGTAAATTGCCGCCGTATCGATGTGGTTGATGCCGTGGGCGTCGAGGAGTGCGAGCGTGCGTTCGGCTTCCTCTTCGCTTGCGCCCCAGAGCGCCGCGGCGCCGAAGATGGTGCGCGCGCTGTCGTGGCCGGTCTTGCCGAAGGGGTGTGTGGGGATCATGCGGGGGCTCCTTGCGCTGGGAACGATCCACGAAGAGCACGAAGGACACGAAGGACACAAAGGGTTGGGTGGATCGATCTGGTACAGCCTGCCGGATCGGGGAAGGGCACGCCACCGCGTGCCCCTACGCCGATCGGGCGCTGACCGTTAGCCCTTGATGGTGTTGTGGATGGGCATGATCTGCGGCTCACCGGGGTTAATTCCGACCCTCGCCAGGATCGGCATCAGAGTCGCGCCGAACGCCTCGAAGTCGGCCTGCGAATCCCAGACTTCGAAGACCATGAGGTGGTCGTCGGCACCGAAAGCGCTGTGATACGTACGGCCCTTCGGGTTACCTGCGCCGGCGGCCTCGAGCTGCTTGATCGACTCGGCGTACTGCTGAGCGTTCAGGGACGCCGGTGAGAAATAGGTGCCAATCGCCATGGTCTCGCTCCTCTCCTACTAGACACGGAAGCCCATTGTGGGCGTCGGTTCGTCGAATGGTCGATCTATCTGGGTGGCTGGATCAAGTTGTGGCGCCTCAGGGTTGGAATGCGCAAAGGCCTCGCCCGTCGCGGTTAGCGGTACTGGTGCGGGCCGAAGTCTCCTTCGTAGAACGGGGCTACGCTGTCGCCGCGGCGGATGACGCGGTTGATCTGCTTGCGGTCGTCGTCGGTGATCTCGACATCGAGCGCCTTCATGTTGTCTTCGTACTGCTCCATCGTGCGCGGGCCGATGATGGGGCTGGTGACGCCGGGCTGCGCAAGCACCCACGCCAGCGCGAGCTGCGAGATCGAGCAGCCCTTCGCCTCCGCGATCGTCGTGAGGCCCTCGATGACGTCGTAGATGCGGTCGTTGAGGCGCGCGCGGTAGATCGGGTTCGACTGGTCGGCGAAACGCGCGCCCTCCGGCGGTTCCTGTCCGCGCTGGTACTTGCCGGTGAGCAGACCGCCCGCGAGGGGGCTCCAGGGGATGATCGCCATGCCGTAGGTGCGAGCCATCGGCAGCAGCTCGCGCTCGATGCGGCGGTCCAGCAGGTTGTATGGAGGCTGCTCGCAGATGAAGCGGTGCGTACCCAGTTCCTTCGCGATGAAGTACGCCTCGGTGAGCTGCCACGCCGCGAAGGTGCTACTGCCGATGTAGCGCACCTTGCCGGAGCGGATGAGGTCGTCGAGCGCGCGCAGGGTCTCGTCGATGGGGATGTCGGACTGCGGGCGGTGGATCTGGTAGAGGTCGATCCAGTCGGTCTTGAGGCGGCGCAGCGATGCCTCGCACTGCTCGATGATGTGGCGGCGCGAGTTGCCCTGCATGTTGGGGTCTTCGGCGTTCATCACGCCGTGGACCTTCGTGGCCAGGATGACGTGGTTCCGGCGGCCGTTGCGATGCAGCGCCTCGCCGGTCACTTCTTCGCTGCGGCCAATGCTGTAGACATTGGCGGTATCGATGAAGTTGATGCCCTGATCGAGCGCCTTGTCAATGATGGCGTACGAGTCGTCTGGCGTCGTCTTGCCGCCGAACATCATGCAGCCGAGGCAGAGGCTGCTGACCTTAACGCCGGTGCGGCCGAGTGGTCGAAGTTCCATATCGCGAGATCCTTTCATTTCGTGCCGTCGGGCGGGTCATCTTACGATCGCGCGCCGTTACGCGCAGCGGGGGGGGGGAGGAGTTCCCTCGAGCGTCTGTGCCAGATCGAGCAGGGCGCGGCGCGCCGTGCCCCTACGTCTCGTATTTCAGACAGGTTGTTGACAGATCCGTGAGATGGGCAGGCGGTGTCCGATCGTGTGGTGGCAGGATTCTCCGGGTCTTCGCACCAGCGGCGTGGGTTCTCGGCGACGTACTGGCAGATATTCGCGAGCGCTTTTTCACTGCGGATGATGTGTTCGTGATAGCCGCGCTGCCAGACGGCGAGCGCCGGCTTTTCGAGCTCGGATCGAATTCGTCTAGTGACCGCAGACTTGTACGCACCGACGACGGTCGAGAGAGAACTAGATGCGGGCTTGCCGAAACGGCGATGCACCGGCTCTGTAGGGGCACGGCGGGCCGTGCCCTGCTCTGCTGGCTGCAATGCTCCGTCCAACAACCAAAGGATCGCGTGGACATGATTCGGCATGACCACGTAGGCATCGAGTGCGATGCCCGCGCGCAATTCGGCAGTGCGAAGCAATTCGTCTTGAGCGATCACGCCAGCAGATGAGAGCTTAACCGTGTCATCCGCGACATCGCCGAAGACGCAGCGGCGATCCGCGGTGACGATCGTGATGAAGTACGCACCGGGTTGGGCGTAGTCATGGGTGGGCACTCGGACTGATCGCCGCCGAAGGGAAGCGTCGCTATCGGCCATGCGCCGAATGGTACATGGGCGGGTGGCCCGGAGAGGGCACGGCCCGCCGTGCCCCTGCAGTGCCCATTCTGGAGTTTTCCTCGCCGCTAGCTTCCAGCAAGCCGCCCATCTATCCTTGATCCGCGTCAGCAGGCCTGGCGCCTGTGTGACGTACGTACGGAGGTAGAGATGGCAGAGCTGAAGAATGTAGTGCTGGTCGACGGCGTGCGCTCGGCGTTCGGGCGCGGTGGACGCGGTCAGCTCGTGGCGACGCGGCTGGACGAAGTCGGCGGCAAGGTCGTGCGAGCGATGATGGAGCGCAATCCGAAGGTGAGCCCGTGGATGGTCGAGGACATGGGCCTCGGCAACGTCATGGGCGCGGGCGAGTTGATCCTGATCGGCGCGAACAACGTCGCGCACCTGGCCGGGCTGCCGGCGGAGGTGTGCACCTTCGACACGAACCGCCAGTGCGGTTCGAGCATGGAGACGCTGCACCGTGTCGCGCAGTCGATCATGGTTGGCGCGACGGAGTGCGGCATCGCGCTGGGCATCGAGCGGATGGGGCGTTCGCTGGGCGGCGGCCAGGCGGGGCCGAAGACGCGCGTGACGGAGTTCAACAAGGATCTCGCCAAGATGAACGAGATCCAGCGCAACATGGCGCCCGACCACAGCAAGAACTTCTCCGTGCCGTTCCCGGACGGCATCCTCGACGCGAATCCGATCACGTCGATGACGCAGACAGCGCAGAACGTCGCCGAGGTGTACGGGCTCTCGCGCGAAGAGATGGACCAGTTCGCCGTCGACAGCCACCGCAAGCTGGCAGAGGCGTACGACAAGGGCATCTACAAGGACGAGATCATCCCGCTGGAGATCGAGTTGCCGGTGTTCGACGACCAGGGTAACTGGCTGCCGGACGAGCACGGCAAGAAGATGATCTTCGAGCAGGACGAGTGCCTGCGCCGTGGCACGAACATCGAGGGCCTCGGCGGGTTGAAGACGGTTGGCGGCATCCAGAGCTTCACGGGCGGTGAGCTGCGGATCACGGCCGGAAACTCGTGCCCGACGAACGACGGCGTTTCTGCCGCGTTGCTGATGAGCGAAGACAGGGCGCGCGAGCTGGGGTTGAAGCCGCTGGCGCGCATCATCGGCATGGGCGTGGCGGGCGTGAAGCCGCAGGTGATGGGCCTGGGCCCGATCCCTGCGACGAACAAAGCGCTGCGGCACGCGGGCATCACGTCCGACAAGATCGACCGCGTGGAGTTCAACGAGGCGTTCGCCGCACAGGTGATCCCGTCCTGCCGCGAGCTGGGTATCTCGATGGACAAGGTGAACGTCAACGGCGGCTCGATCGCCATCGGCCACCCGCTGGGCGCGACGGGCGCACGGCTCGTATCGACGGTTGCGCACGAGCTGCGGCGCAGCGGCAAGCGCTACGGGCTGGCGACGCAGTGCATCGGCGTCGGTATGGGTATCTCGACGATCATCGAGGCGATGTAGGTAGTTCGTAGTTCGCAGTCGGTAGTTCGTAGTTCCCAGGAAGGCCGGCGGGTGATTTGTCCGCCGGTTTTTCCTTGGAAAGATGTTGCATTGTGAGTGCAAGTAGTGGTATGCTCGGCGCCATGACGCCAGCCACTTCAGCAAAACAACTTCTAACCACGGACACCGTCGACGGGCGGACGGCGCGCGCTACGCGCACGAATGACGCTGTCGTGGATGCGTGGCTGAGCCTCATCGAGGCGGGTGACCTGCGCCCGGGGGCACGGCGAATCGCCGAGCGGGCGGGCGTGTCGCTGCGCAGCGTGTTCCACCACTTCGAGGATTTGGAGACGCTGTACGCCACGGCAGCGGAGCGGCAGTTGCGGCGGCTGTCCGGCTCGCCGCTTTCCACCGACGGTTCGATGGTTGAGCGCATTGAGCGGTTCGCCGAAGAACGATCGCGGCGGCTCGAAGCGGTCACGCCGGTGCGGCGAGCTGCCGTACTAAACGAGCCGTTCTCGCCTGCGCTGGCGGGGCGACTGCGTTGGTCGCGCGAGCGGGCGCGTGATGAGGTGGAGCGGATGTTCCAGGTGGAGCTTTCGGCGCTGAAGCCGGCTGCGCGTCGCGAGGTGCTCGCGGCACTGGCAGCGGCGGCGGAGTGGTCGATGTGGGAAGCGTTGCGCGTGCACCAGGGATTGTCGGTTCCGCAGGCGCAGCGCGTCATGAAGCGGATGATCGCGGCGCTGCTCGCCGGCTTATCCACGAAGGACACGAAGGGCCGGTCGGCGTGAGGCGGCGTCAGTTCAGGACGGCAATCTGTATGGCGGCGATGATCGCGATGGGAACGACGGTAGGACTGGCGTGCGGCGGCGACTCGAAGCCGTCCGCAACGGTGACTCCGGCGACGCTGCTGGAGCGACTCACCGCGGCCTACGCGGATCCAAAAACCGACCCGTCCGCTGAGGCGTGGTCGGAGCTGCTAGCCGACCCGGGGTTCGACACGCAGTCGGTGTCGGTGGCGGAGTTCGTGCGGCTACGGACGGACGCGAGTGCGAAGACGGACTACGACAGCTACGTCGACGCGCTGACGCCTGCGGTAGCGAAGACCGGCGGCGAGATGGTGAGCGTCAACGACACGCTGTTCCCCGGCCTGGAAGGGCTCGACGGATACGCGGGCGGCGTGTCGTGGGTAGCGTCGTTTCCATCGATCAGTGCATACGTTGATGCGGTGCTCGACCGGAGCGTAGTCGCGGTTGCCGGGAAGCGGCGGGTGGCGATTGACGAGGCGCAGGTGCTGGTCGGACCGAACCTGGTGCCGGATGTGATTAAGCAGCTCGGGCCCAACACGCCTGCGTCGGATTTTCCGAGCGATCACGTGAAGGGGAAGACTACCGAGCAGATCGTGGACGATCTGCTGGCGATCTATCCGTCGGGCGGCGCGGACCCGACAAAGCAGACGCTCGAGGCGATGATGACGTTCGAAGGATTTGCCGATCAGACGGTGAGCTACATCAACCTGTATCGATTCAACGACGCGCCGGGCGGCGGCGCGGCAGCGCTCGGCGAGTACAACGCCAAGGCGCTGCCGGTGGTGCTCGCGCACGGAGGCCGGCCGAAGGTGCTCGCGAACGTGACGCACCATCTCGTGGGGCCGGTCGCGTGGGACCGGTTCATCTTCGTGAGCTGGCCCAGCCTTGCGGTGTTCACGGACCTGCGACTCGACCCGACGTACGTCGATGCGCAGAAGGATCGCGTGATGTCCGCGGAGCAGTATGGGAACCTGATCACGATCGCACGCACTCCGCCAAGTGCAGGTGCGTCGAAGCCCACTGGAGGGACGGTGACTGCAGACGACATTCCGATCGTGCATACGCCGCCGGGTGGATGGGTTGGTGAGATGCCGGCGCCGGTGCTCGCTACCTGTACGGAGCCGCTCGTGGCGGGCGCACCCGATCTTCGCGGCACGTGGAAGGCGTACAGCATCGAGCGCGATGGCACACCGGTAACGGGCAACCCGCTCGGCGAGCATGTCGAGCGCATCGAGCAGTGCGGCAATCGCGTCGTGATCACGGGCGGGCGGGTGGTGCACGATATGCGCGCCGACGGCACGCTGGAGCACGGCGTGGACGACATCGCCACTGCGACGCTGGCGCCGATCAAGGTGGCGGCGGTGTTCGCGGACGGGCGGCTGGACTTGTACCCGGGCGGCGTAGTCGCCGGCAAGCCTCCGCTGGTGACGCGCGAGATCGTGAACGGCGAGTTGCTGCTCAACTATGTTGGGTTCAAGGTGATGTTGCGGAAGGTCGATGCGGCATAGGCGACAACGGGGAACCACGAAGGACACGAAGGAGCACGAAGGGTTAGGGATATGAACGCATTACGAACTCCCGATGAGCGATTCCAGAATCTGCCTGGGTATCCGTTCGCGCCGCACTATGTGGAGGTGCCGGACGGCGACGGCGGATCGCTCCGTATGCACTACGTCGACGAAGGGCCGCGCGACGGCAAGATCGTGCTGTTGCTGCACGGCGAGCCGTCGTGGTCGTATCTGTACCGGAAGATGATCCCGGGCATTGTGGCCGCGGGTCATCGCGTCATTGCGCCGGACCTCATCGGCTTCGGGCGCTCGGACAAGCCGTCGGAGCAATCCGACTACACCTTCCAACGGCACATCGACTGGCTCACCTCGTTCATTACACAACTCGACTTGCACGACATAACCTACTTCGGTCAGGACTGGGGCGCTGTGCTGGGTCTGCGTGTCGCCGCCGAGAACGAAGAGCGGTACGCGCGCATCATCATCGGCAACGGGGGTCTGCCCACCGGAGATCGGCCGGCCAACGACGCGTTTACGCGTTGGCAGAAGTTCTCGCAGACATCGCCACACTTCCCCATTGGCCAGCTGATCCAGGGTGCGACCGTCACGACGCTGACTGACGACGTCGTAGCGGCGTACGACGCGCCGTTCCCCGACGACAGCTACAAGGCAGGAGCGCGCATCTTCCCGACCCTGGTGCCGACGACGCCTGACGATCCGGCGGCGCCAGCAAATCGCAAGGCCTGGGAAGTGCTGCAGAAATGGGAGAAGCCCTTCCTGACCTGCTTCAGCGACTCCGACCCCGTCACAAAGGGTGGAGAGCGGGCGCTACAGTCGCTGATCCCCGGGACGAAGGGCCAGCCGCATGTGATGATCGAAGGCGGCGGTCACTTCCTCCAGGAAGACAAGGGTGCCGAACTCGGCGCACTCGTCGTCGACTTCATCGCGCGCACAAGCTGAGCGGACCTGCGTTGGGAGACATGATGACGACAGATAGAAACGGTAACACCGTCCGATACGGGCGGATCAATACAGAGATGGTCGGTCGGTGGCTGCAAATGCCGCCCGAGAACGACGGCCCATTCTGGGCGCTCAACCTCATGAAGTACCGGGACGTCGCTGAGTACGCCGACGGACGCACTGAACAGAAGAGCGGGCGCGAGGCTGACGACGAGTACACGCCGCGTGAGTCGCTCGGAGCGATCGGCGCGCAGATAGTATTCGCGGCGGAGGTCGACCGGATTCTTGTCGGGGATGGCACGGCGTGGGACCGGATCGGCATCGTGAGGTATCCGAGCCGCCGGAAGTTCTTCGAGATGCAGCAGCGCGACGAGTTCAAGAAGCAGCATGTACACAAGGACGCCGGCATGGAGTTCACGATTGTGATGTCCTGCCTGCCCGTTGAGTTGTTCGCCGGCGTGACGGAGCGCCACCCGTTGGTCGAGTTGCGCGTGACGACGGAGCGTCTCGCCAATCCGGACGCACATGCGGGCGTGTTCGACGTTGAGGGCGTCATCGTCGGCGATGAGCGGGTCTGGAACCAGGCTTCGTTCCGCTGGCTCGACCAAGACGACGGAACGGGAGGCGAGATGGAACACGACCCCGCTTCCTACGTCATGATGCTCCGGCCGAGCATCGATCGCCTTTCACGTTCGGTACAAGAGGCGCCCGCCTGAGAGACGGATTCGAGGGAGCGGTCGGAGACATGAACGCATTGCGTACCCCTGATGAGCGATTTCGGCATCTGCCCGGCTATCCGTTCGGGCCGCACTACGTCGAGGTTGACGGATTGCGGATGCATTACGTTGACGAGGGTCCGCGCGACGCGGAGATCGTTCTGATGCTGCACGGCGAACCCTCATGGTCGTACCTGTATCGGAAGATGATCCCCGTCGTGACGGCTGCGGGGCTGCGGGCGGTTGCTCCGGATCTGATCGGGTTTGGGCGGAGCGACAAGCCGGACAGTCAGGACGACTACTCGTACGCCGCGCACATCGCCTGGGTGCGGAGGTTTGTCGAGCAGCTCGATCTGCGCCGGATCACGCTCGTATGCCAGGACTGGGGCGGGCTGATCGGCCTACGAGTGGCGACCGAACTACCGGAGCGCTTTGCGCGCATCGTGGCCGCGAACACATTTCTGCCGACGGGCGATGCTCCGGCCGGCGACGCGTTCCTACGCTGGCGTGAGTTCTCGCAGAAAGCGCCGTCGTTGCCGATCGGAGGCATCGTAAACGGCGGCTGCAAGACCGATCTGCCGGCGGACGTCGTGGCCGCATACGACGCGCCGTTCCCCGACGACACGTACAAGGCCGGGGCGCGCAAGTTCCCGCTGCTGGTGCCGACGCACCCGGAGGATCCGGCGTCGTCGGCGAATCGGACGGCATGGGAGGTGTTGCAGCGATGGGAGAAGCCCCTGCTGTGTGCGTTCAGCGACGAGGACCCGATCATGCGCGGGGCCGACGAATCATTCAGAACGCTGGTGCCCGGTGCGAAGGGGCAGCCCCACACGACGATCGTCGGTGGCGGGCACTTTCTGCAGGAAGACAAGGGTGAAGAGCTGGCGACGGTGGTGGTGAACTTCATCAAGAGTTCGTGAAAGGACGGTCGATATGCCGCATATCAAACCGACAGGCGAGCAGATCAAGCGCGTGGCGAAGAGCGAACTGGATGGCCCGGTGGTGATGCTGAACCTGCTGAAGTATGACAAACAGGCGAAGGACGGCGAGGGCAGCGGCCGCGACGCGTACGAACGGTACGGCGACGAGATGCAGAAGATCATGGCCGATCGGGGGATCAAGCTGCTGTGGCGCGGCCGCGCCGACTCGGTGATCATCGGCGACGATGACGCGGACGACTGGGACACCGTGCTTTTGGTTGAATATCCGTCGCGCAAGGTGTTCCTGGAAATGAGCGGTAGCAAAGAGTACGAGGGCGTCGGCAAGCACCGGACGTCGGCGCTGCTCGACTCGCGGCTGATCGCTTGCACGGAGCAGGTGCGCTGGAAGTGAATCGTGGACGGTGCGGAAGTGCCTCGCGCGAGGCCCCGCGATGCTGACCGGCCGACGTCGGGCCTGTCAACCGAACCACGTTGCCGGAAACGCGTTTCAGGTGCCAATTGCGGTGAGTCACCGTATCCTTAGTATGCGCGCATCGGTGGCGATAATCCGCGCAGAAGTGACTTGAGGATCTTGCGATGGTAACGACGGTAGAAGCGCCGGCTACGCCCAGCTTTTCGCTGGAGCTGAACGAAGAGCAGCTGCAGCTCCAGAGTTGGGTTCACGAATTCGCGGAGAAGGTCATTCGGCCGGCCGCGCACGAATGGGACGAACGCGAAGAGACGCCCTGGCCGATCATCCAGGAAGCCGCGAAAGTCGGCATCTACGGCATGCAGTTCATGGGGCACATCTCGTCCGATCCGACGGGACTGATGCTGCCGATCGCGATCGAGGAGTTGTTCTGGGGCGACGCCGGCATCGGCATGGCGCTACAGGGCTCCGGATTGGCCGTGGCGGCAATCGCGGGCAACGGGACACCGAAACAGATTGGCGAATGGGCGCCGCAGTGCTACGGCACCGCGGATGACATCAAACTCGGCGCGTTCTGCGTTTCCGAGCCCGACGCCGGATCTGATGTTGCAGGGATGAAGACGCGCGCGGTGTACGACGAAGCGAAGGACGAGTGGACGCTGAACGGCCAGAAGACATGGATCTCGAACGGTGGCATCGCGAACGTGCACGTTGTCGTCGCGGTGGTCGACCCGACGTTGGGCACGCGCGGGCAGGCGTCGTTCGTCGTCGGACCGAATACGCCGGGGCTGAGGCAGGGTGTGAAGTTCAAGAAGATGGGCATCCGCGCATCGCACACAGCCGAGGTGTACCTCGACGACGTGAAGATTCCCGGGAGTCAACTGCTCGGCGGGAAGGAGAAGCTCGACGCGAAGCTGGCGCGCGCGAAAGAGGGCCTGAAGTCGGGTGGTCAGGCGGCGCTTGGCACGTTCGAATCGACGCGGCCGGCTGTCGGTGCGATGGCGCTGGGCACGGCGCGCGCGGCGTACGAGTGGTCGCTGGACTACGCGAAGGAGCGGCACCAGTTCGGCCGCCCGATCATCGCGAACCAGGCGATCTCCTTCATGCTCGCGAATATGAAGACGGAGATCGATGCGGCGCGGCTGCTGGTGTGGCGCGCGGCGTGGATGGCGAAGGCGCGCAAGCCGTTCCTCAACGCGGAAGGCTCGATGTCGAAGCTGAAGGCGGCGGAAGTTTGCGTCTGGGCCACGGAGCGCGCGATCCAGATCGCCGGCGGTATTGGTTATGTGCGTGAGGCGCCGCTGGAGCGCTTCCACCGCGACTCGAAAATCTACACGATCTTCGAGGGGACGTCGGAGATTCAGCAGCTCGTCATCGCGCGCGCGATCTCGGGCATGCACCTGACGTAGGGACGGTCGGTCGTCCGTTGTCCGTCGTCGGGGTGCACGCGACGCCGTGCGGCAGATCTTGAAGTGCAGAAGGACGGCGGATTTGCGGCATTCTGCGATCGGCACGCTCGACTCGGCTGCGCCCATCCCCGGCTATTACGACAGCCCATTTCCCGGCGAGGATGGCGGACCGCGCCGCCAGATGATCCCGCGCGCGCCGGGGCTTGCGATGCGCGATGGCGAGACGCTGTCGGTCACTGCGCGGCCGGCGGTGATGGCGAACATGGTCGTGCTGCGGAACCCTGGCGAAGTGTTCGTGCAGGGCAACACGCCGCCGGCAGCAGGCGACACGACGAGTTGGGTCGAACGCATTGACGCGAACACCCTGGCAACGATCGCGCGGTCACCGGACCTGCGGGGCGGGCCGTTCTGGGCGGGCGGGATCCTCGTTCACGCGAACGGGTACC
>JANNPX010000047.1:0-51949 GCA_031400455.1 Chloroflexota bacterium
CGAAGTTCGGCACCGGCAGCCGCCCGGTCTCCGCCACGCGCACCACCAGCTCGTACGGCGCGCCGAGCTCCTTGGCCAGTGCCATGCGCTCGTCGGCCGGCGCCTGCACGACGGCGCGGATCTCGCGCCCGATGCGCCGCAAGTGGCGTACGGCCTCGACGATGTCTCCGGTTCCGGCCTCACCCTTCGAGCGGATCATCGCTGCACCCTCGCCGATCCGACGCAACGCCTCGCCGAGATTGGTGGCGCCGCACACGAACGGCGCCTTGAACTGCCACTTGTCGATGTGGTTCTGCTCGTCCGCTGGCGTCAGCACCTCTGACTCGTCGATGTAGTCGATCTCCAGCGCCTGAAGAATTTGCGCCTCGGCAAAGTGGCCGATCCGCGCCTTCGCCATCACCGGGATCGTCACCGCAGCGATGATCCCCGTGATCATCTCCGGGTCCGACATGCGCGCCACGCCGCCATCCTTGCGGATGTCGGAAGGCACGCGCTCCAGCGCCATCACAGCGCAAGCGCCCGCCTCCTCGGCGATCTTCGCCTGCTCCGGCGTGACCACATCCATGATCACCCCGCCCTTCAGCATCTGCGCCAGGCCGCTCTTGACGGTCCACGTCCCCGTAGCGGCCGCTCCGCCGCCGTTTGTACTCGTCTGCTGGGGACGTTCGTTCGTGGCAACCATGACTCAAACCCTCCGTTATGTGCGCGTTTGTGCGCAGAATGGCCTCATTGTAGCGGAACCCCCAACCCACTCCCCAGAGCCAATCGCCCGGGCGGCGATGAGCCATCGACACCCCGCGATTCCCACCGGATCGACACGCGCCGTACACGTCGCTACCACCACCGTAGGGGCGCACGGCTGTGCGCCCCCGTCCGCGCACCGAACTCCATCTCGATCCCCTCTCCGCCAGGCGGAGAGGCGTGGCCGACAGGCCGGCGTGAGGTCTCCGCGCCCCCTTCGTGGTTAAATCAACCGACAACACGGAGGCTCCACACGATGCACGTCGTCGAATCGTGGTTCCAGCGCACCCAGGTCGACGCCTCGATCACGCTCATCGTTGAGCCGCACGTAGCGCCGCTCCTCCGCGCGAACATCTGGCACGTGCGCGGCGCCGAACGCGATCTCATCGTCGACGCAGGTCTCGGCATCGCAAGCTTGCCCGACGCGCTGTCGGACATGCTCGACAAGCCCGTCGTCGCCGTCGCTACCCACAATCACGTCGATCACACCGGCGGCCTTTCCGCCTTCGACACGCGTTTGATGCACCGCCTCGAACCGCTCGCGCCGGAAGGCGACCGCATCAACTTCCTCCTGCCTTCCACCTATCCTGCCGCCGCGCGAGATTCCCTGTGGGGTGCCGGCTACGAACTGCCCGCAGTGCTAATCGACGCACTACCAAACTCCGCATTCGATCCCGTCGAGTTCCGCGCGGGTCATCCGACTCCGACGGGCCTCCTGGAGGAAGGCGATGTCGTCGACCTGGGAGGCGGCCGCATGTTCACCGTGCTTCACTTCCCGGGACACTCGCCGGGAAGCATCGGGCTCTGGGAGGAGCGCACCGGCATCCTCTTCGCTGGCGACGCGATCTACGACGGCCCACTGCTCGATCAACTACCCGGCTCGTCGATCCGCGACTACATCAACACCATGAGGCGCCTGCGCGAACTCCCGGTACAAGCAGTCCACGCCGGCCACGACCCCAGCTTCGCCCGCCCTCGCTTACTACAAATAGCCAACTCGTACCTAGCATCGAAGACAGCAGAATAGGCTGTGCGCCGGACGCACTCCGCACCGTCATCGACCCTCACGCACCCCCGCGAATCATCGACCCTCTCCGAATAACCGTCCCTCTCCCTCTGAGGGAGAGGGTGGCCGCAGGCCGGGTGAGGGCGGTATCCCCGTGCTATCATCGTCCCTCTCCAACAACGTCCCTCTCCCCTTGTGGGAGAGGGTGGCCGCAGGCCGGGTGAGGGCCACATGACCTACAACATCCAGGGCCGCGAAGTCCGCCTCCCCGTCGAAGTGCGCGACGCCACAACCACCGTCGCCTTCTACCTCGTGTCGGCCGCCGCCGCACAGCGCCTCGTCGACCCCACGGGCCGCCGCGTCGCCACCGTGCTGCCCGGCCGCACGCTCTGCACCATCGGCAGCGTCGACTACCGCGACAACGATCTCGGCCAGTACCACGAAGTCGCCATCACGTTCTTCGTGCGCGAGCGCGGCGCGCGCGCCCTGCCGTTCGTCGGCACGATGCTCGGCCTCGTCCGCGGCACGCTCGCCACGTACATCCACTATCTGCCCGTCGATGGCGAGTTCACCTGCGAGGCCGGCCAGACCATCTGGGGCTTCCCGAAGGTCATGAGCCAGATCGATATCACCGAGAGCGCCGGCGAACAGCGCACCATACTCACCGTCGATGGCCGCCACGTCCTCACGCAGACCGTCCGCACCGGCGGCGCACGCGCCATGCCCGCGCGCGATCAGATCTCGTACGCGCTCCGCAACGGCGTCCTCTACCACACGCGCGCATCGATGCGCGGCGACGGCATGGGCGCGCGCCTCCGCGGTGCCACGCTCGCGCTCGGCGACCACCCCATCGCCGGCGAACTCCGCACGCTCGGCCTGCCGAAACGCGCGCTTGCCAGCACGTCCATCCAGCACATGGCCGCGACCTTCGACGCGCCGGTGATCATCGAAGGAGCCCGAGCATGAACCTCACGCGCATCGGCACCGTACACGCGCCGGTCGAAGCGCAAACCGACGAGCACTGGGGCGACGTCGTCTCGGAGATCCATCTCGACCCACCGCTCGCCGCCGGCCTGCTCGGCATCGAGAACTTCTCCCACGCCATCATCATCTTCCTCATGCACGAAGCGACCTTCACGCCCGAAACGGACCTCGTCCGCCGCCCCCGCGGCCGCGACGACCTCCCCGAAGTCGGCATCTTCGCCCAGCGCGCCAAGCATCGGCCGAACCCCATCGGCATCACCGCCGTCCGCATCCTCGGACACGAACGCAACATCCTCCGTGTCCAGGGCCTCGACGCCATCAACAACACCCCCGTGCTCGACATCAAACCCTACTTTCCCATCTTCGACCGCATCGAAAACGCCACCACACCCCCCTGGGTAGACGAGATCATGAAGGACTACTTCTAGCGATCGCGCGCGACCCGTCGACCGCCGGGCAACCTGTCGGGCATTGCGCCCGGGTGTAGGGGCGGACCCACGTGTCCGCCCGGTCCGGGCACCGCACAAACGCCAGATCCGCACCGACCCGCCACATGATCCCCTCTCCCCCTGTGGGAGAGGGGTGGCCGAAGGCCGGGGTAAGGGGTCCGCGCGAGGTCCACAACAAGAAGGGCGGACAGCCCCAACAGCCATCCGCCCCTTAGTGCGCCTTTGTGCCCTTCGTGGTGAACCAACTAGTCACTATCCACTAGTCACTAGCCCACTAACCAACAGCCACGCTCGCCCGCTCCATCGTCTTCCCCACCGCCGCTGCGACCTTCGCCACGTTCACCATCACGCTGCTGAACATATCGAAGTCGAGCGACTGCGCGCCGTCGCTCAGCGCGTGCTCCGGGCTCGGGTGCACTTCCAGGATCAGCCCGTCCGCGCCCGCTGCGATCATGCCCAGCGCGACCGGCTCGACGAGTTTGCGCTTCCCCGTGCCGTGGCTCGGGTCAGCGACTACCGGCAGGTGACTCATCTCCTTGATCAGCGGGATCGCGTTGATGTCCATCGTATTCCGCGCCGCCGTCTCGAACGTCCGAATGCCGCGCTCGCACAGAATGACGTTGCGGTTGCCCTTCGCCAGGATGTACTCCGCCGCCAGCAGCCACTCCTGGATCGTCGATGACATGCCGCGCTTCAGCAGGATCGGCTTGCCCGTGCGCGCCACCTCCTCCAGCAGGAAGAAGTTCTGCGCGTTCCGCGTGCCGATCTGCAACACGTCGGCATACTTCGCGACGATGTCCACCGTCGGCTCCGACATCACTTCCGTGACAACAGGCAGCCCCGTCTCGGCGCGCGCCTGCGCCAGCAGTTTCAGCCCGTCCTCTTCCAGTCCGCGGAAGCTGTACGGCGAAGACCGCGGCTTGAACGCGCCCCCGCGCAACATCGATGCGCCGCGCTCCTTCATCGCCCGGGCCGCCGACATCAGCTGCTCTTCGCTCTCGACCGCGCACGGGCCGGCGATCACCATCACCGTGCCCTCGCCGCACTTCACGCCGTTCACATCGACGATCGTGTCGTCTTTGCGGAACTCGCGGCTGCACAGCTTGAACGGGCTGCTGATCGGCACCGTGCTCTCGACGCCGGGCATCACCTCAAGGTCATCCGCCAGTTCCGGATGCTCCCGATCCAGCCCCACCACGCCGATCACCGTGCGCTCGACGCCGCGGATCGGGTGGCCGTCCAGCCCCACTTCCTTGATCCGGTGCATCACCGCATCGAACTCCTCCGAGGTATGCCCCGGCTTCATAATCACCATCATCGTTCACTCTCCTCCATCCCCCGCCTCGTAGCGGCGGACGTGATTCCTACTTCTCAACAGCGCCTCACCGTTCGTCTCTACACCCGTCGCGTAGGGGCACTCCGTAGAGTGCCCTCGTCGAGCACGAACCTTCATCCCACTTCGTAGCGCGGGCTTTCCAGCCCGCGCGGTGCCCGTGCCCCGCACGAACCTCCACCGCCACCCCGAACATCCCCAACCTTCGTGTCCTTAGTGCTCTTCGTGGATCGTATCCCCGAAGAATCACGACTCATTCGCCAGGTCCGGCCGCAACACCCGCGCGCCCCGCAGGTACACGAACTGCACCTCCGACTGCGACTTCGATGTGTTCGCGTGCAGGAGGATGCGCACGCACATCCGCAAACTGCCCGGCACGTCCAGCTCCTGCATGCACGTCAGCGCGACGTGCGACCAACCCATCTGGCGCGCGGCCAGCGCGGGAAACTCCGCGTTCAGATCGATCGTCGCCGAGAAGAACGCGCTCGCAACGTCGTCTTCCTGCAGATCGTTCGCTTCGATGATGGCGGCAAGGAGTTCGTGGGTGGCTTCCAGGATCGCTTCCTTGGTGTTCGACTCTACAGTCGTCGCACCACGGATCCCGCGCAGCCGGATCGCCTCGTTCGT
This sequence comes from Chloroflexota bacterium, assembly GCA_031400455.1. Taxonomy (GTDB): domain Bacteria; phylum Chloroflexota; class Dehalococcoidia; order DSTF01; family JACRBR01; genus JANXYW01. Next base: position 5,141 of record JANNPX010000047.1, read on the forward strand.
GCTCATCGATGCTCCGCCATTTTCGACCGTACGCCCCGGCGGGGCCTACGACCACCCGTCACAAGCGCGGGCGGTCGCTACCTATACGGTCCAAATGCGCCGGCCGCGGAGTACCACGCGCAGCCGTCGGAGATCCGCATGGAACCCTCGATGGCTCTACGTGCTGGCCTCCACACGGCCGGTGAGCACCTCAACATAATCTCGCACTCTCTGTACTCGTTCGTCACGAGGCGACGACTCAACAATATCGATCAGCACGCTCGCGACGATGGCCCCGTCGGCCAGCCCCTCCAGCGCCTGCACGTGCTCGCGCTTCGAAATCCCGAAGCCGACCACCAGCGGCAGATCCGTCTTCGTCCGCAACCTGCGCAAGAAATCTGGCAGCTCCGCAGAGATGCTGTCCCTCGCGCCGGTCACGCCTACCACTCCGACGCAGTAGATGAAGCCGGACGCCCTCGACGCGACCTCCGCGATGCGCCCGTCGTCCGACGTCGGCGCCAGCAGATAGATCAGGTCGAGCCCGTTCTTCTCGCACAGCGCCTTCGTTGCGTCCGACTCCTCCGGCGGCAGATCAACGATGATCAGCCCGTCGGCGCCGGCAGCGGCGGCATCCGAGATAAACGATTCCTCGCCACAGGCGAGGAACGTATTCAAGTATCCCATAAGAATCAGCGGCACAGCAACCCCGTCCGCGCGCAGCCGCCGCACAACGTCAAGCGCGTCCAGCGGGTGCGTCCCGCCCTGCAACGCCGTGTACGACGATTTCTGCACCGTTGGCCCGTCCGCCAGCGGGTCCGAAAACGGAATCCCCAGCTCGATGCCCGCGCCACCCGCGGCCACCATCGCCTTCACCAGCTCGATGCTCGTCTCCAGGTCCGGATACCCCACCGTCATGAAGGGCAGCAGTGGCATCTCCCCCGCTGCCTTCGCCAGCGCAAACGTCCCCGCGATCCGGCTCACTTGGGGCACGTCGTGGTGAACAGCGCGATGCTGCCTAGCAGGTTGAACGCGACGTGCGCCGCAATGGAGGAGAAGATGTTCGAACTCCTGTAGTAGACGAAGGCGAAGACCATGCCGGTGACGGCCAGCGGGAACAGTGACTTGTAGAGCTGGTAGTTGCCGATGACGTGGATGCCGCCGAACAGCACCCCCGTCGCCACGATGCCGGCGACGATCCCCCACCGGCGGGCGATGCCAGGCACGACGAATCCCCGGAAGAATACCTCCTCCGTGAACGGCGCAATCCCGACGACGAACACCGTCGTCATGATCAACAAGAGGTTGTCGCTGATGATGTCGCCCGGGATCTGCTCGCAGCTCTTCTGTTCCAGGAAGCCGAGGTCGAGTCCGTTGACGACGCCTGCGTACCCGATATTGATGGCAAGCGCGCCGAGCAGCGCGGCCACCGCCCAGCCGAGCGTCGACCAGCCCACAGCGCGGACGCCCAGCGCATCGAGCCGGACGCCATACTTCTGCACGGTTAAGCGCAGCGCGATCGCGCCGCACAGCAGCGAACTGACGCCCGCCATCACCACCGCCGTCGCCAGCACGAGCCTCGATTCCGCATCGAAAAACACAAGCATCGGCGCGACGACAACGATCGACGGCACGTACAGCGCGACGACCAACAGCACGAAGCCCACGAGCACGTCGCGCGGCGTCCAGGGGACGCCGGCGAAGGCGCGACCACCCGGCGGCATCAGCGGCGCGTCAGCAGCAACGTTCATGCGCCCAGTATGGCGAATCACCGCGGCACGGGCGACGGGATGCCGTTCACTGACTCGCTGGTTCTGCCGATCAAAGTATTGATAGGATCGATCTAGCGCAGTATTGTTCGCGCGTTACAGGAGAGGTCCGTGCCTGGGAGAGTTCCCTCAATGAGAGACGTGATAATGGCCGTCGCCCTGGCAGTGGCGATCGGCGCAGTGGTCGCCGCCATCGTTCTGAACAACACGGGCTCGAGTGGTCAGGAACCCGGCACGCGGGTTGAGCAGTGGGCCACCGGACCAGCCGGACAGCCAGGGCCTGTCACGGCAATCGTTCCGAATTATCCGACCGACCCGGGCGAACCCGCCACGAAGGGTTCGTTTCGACTCCTGCCGTTCGGATATCGGGATCCCAGCACGCCCGTGGCGTCAGCAACTTGTGAAAAGCCGACCGTCGACCCCGCGGATCCGGCCGTAATAAAAAATGCTGCTCTCTACGTCGAAATAGGCTTCGTACCCGTCGGCTTCCAGGCCGGAGAGCCAAGCGGGAGCCATGTGTGCGGTGATCAGATACTTGGGCTGACGTGGACCCTCGCCGGGCCGAAAGCCGCGCCACTCGAGATCATACGTCGAGTTGCGCCGATCCCATTCGACATCCGCGTGCCGCCGATCGACAGTTGGTACACCGTAGAGGACGGAATTGTGAACGGCAGCCCCGCGATCTTCCTCCGCGACAAGCCCGGGCAGCAGGGGCCACAGACGATCTATTTCTTCGAAGGCGCCGTTCTCACCATCGTGAGCGGCCCCGTGCCGGAGTTTATGGATCTTCTCAAGGTCGCGGAATCGCTGCGCTGATTTTCTGACTGATCGCCGCGCGTTCCTTGACGCCACCCACACCCGCCCGATTGTAAACCCCCGCCCACACGCGTAGCATGACTCCACACGCAGGAGCATTCGCATGCGCCATCTCGCGCGGTCAAAGGCAATACCCCTCGGCTTCGCGCTGCTCGCTGCGGCCGCGCTGATGGCGGCCGCCCTCGTGACCGGCAGTCAGAGCCCGCCCGCCTTCGCCCTCACCACCACACCCACCTTCACGTCGACGCCACTGCCGACGAACACCCCGACAGTCACCCCGACTCCATGCCCCGGTCCCTGCCCGACCGCCACGCCGACAGTGACGCCGACCCCCACGCCCATCGCCGCCTCCACCGTCTTCCCCATGCCCGTCATCTGCTGCGGCATCGCCAACACACTCACGTCGCCCGCGCTGCAATTCACCGTGTCGATCACCACCACCGCGCCGCTGTCGTATAAGTACGATGTCCCGGCGTCAGCGTGCGGCCCGCTCCGCGTTCGCGTCTACGTGGAAGACACGGAGGTCGATCTCACTGGCTACCTCGGCTACCAGGGCGATCCGCAAGGGCGGCCACTCACAACGGGCATCCGCAACATCGGACCCGTCGCAACCGGCCAGCACTACGTGACTCTCGTCCCCGAAGGTCTCGCCGGCGGCTGCATCACGACGACGCTCACGCAGTGGTCGGGCACGCTCACCGTCTACACCGGCGTCGCCGCACCCACCCCCACGCCAACACCCGACTGCTCGCAGCAGTTCTCGCCGCCCGTTGCCAACTGCCCGACATGGACGCCGACACCCACGCCTGACTTCTCGACCTACACGCCGACGCCGACGAACACGCCGTGCGCCGGCGCCTGCCCGCCGACCGCCACGCCCGATTGCAACGGCCCGCCCGTGTCTCCGCCCGTCGCCGGCTGCCCGACGTTCACGCCAACTGCGACGTTCCCGCCTGCGTGCAATACTTCGCCTCCACAGGCAGGCTGCGCCGACACCGATGGCGACTTCTGGGCCGACAACGGCGACAACTGCCCCACCGTCGCCAACAACGACCAGAACAACACCGACGCCGCGAACACCAACGCCAACCGCCCCGGCGCCGATACCTTCGGTGACCCTTGCGACGGCGATATCGATGGCGACGGCTACACCAACACGCAAGAGACGTCGCTGATCACCGGCCCCGAGAACCCCACGCTCTACTGCAACATCATGCGCGCTGACCTCGACGGCGATCGCGCCGTCTCGATCCTCGACCTCACGCTGGCCGCCAACAAGTTCACGCAGACCATCCCGCCAGCCCCCGACCGCTACCGCCAGGACGCCGACTTCTCCATCAGCATCCTCGACCTCACCCGCATGGCCAACGTCTTCACCCAAAACGTCAGCGCCTGCCCGTAGGCAAAAGGAGGACACATGCGGCAACGCTGCGTCCAATTCGCCCTCGTCTCGCTCTTCGGCGCAGTGATGCTGACCGCACCCCCCGTGCTCCGCGGGCACAGGGCGACCTCCTTCGCGGTCTCGGGCTCCGGCGCCAGCGCAGCCGCAAACTTCAAGCAAGACCATCGGCTGAACTCGCTCGTCCTGCAATACACGACGGACGCCTTCGCCCCGAGCAACCGCTTCGGCTTGGCAATCACGGGCGGCGCTATCAGAACGAGCTTCCAGACCTCGCTAAACAACGGGGTCGCCACTGGCGACACGTCCCTCCTTCTCCGGATGCTCGGCCTCAACGACCTCACTGGCACAAACGAGCCGGGCCTTGTCGTCGGTGTAGCAAACGGCGACCCGATCCTTCCTCCCGGCAATCCCGCAACGTACGCCGGCGCCTCGGACCTCGATTGGTGGTACAGCCAGCACGCAAATGAGATCGACGCGAACGCTGTCCCAACGGCCCAGCTCACCGGCTCTATCGTCGCGAACGCGTTAGCCGTCGGCCCGGGGCAGATGAATTTAGACACCGGACTGATGGGCTCGCTGGCGCTATCTGATGCACGTATCAGCGCTACGGTCGGTGGCATCTCGACCCCGCTGACATCGTCAAACGGTTTCCCACCGGGCCATCTTCCCCTCGAGCTAGTCGACCCCGCGCTTCAAAGCTTCGAATCGATGAGCTCGGGCAAGCTCGCGGGCAATATTCGCGCGGCATCATTGGCGGCTGCGCCAATCCCGTCCGTCTTCTGGGGACCCTCGGGCTTAAGCTGCGCGCAGAGCTATACAGCGTCAAACACCTGGCTTGACCTTCTCGTGGGGGGCTGCAACATCATAGTCCTGACGCAGGTCGCCGCGACCCAGCCGGACCAATCCGACGCGGCCGCTCCAGTCGCGGGAGCCGGCGCGCCCTATACATTGACCCGGACCGGCACCGGCAACGTCGTGACGGGCTGCAGGGACAAGAACGGGGCATCCGTCGTCCTGGGCACCTGTCTGAACGCTGCCGCATACTCAGTCTATTTCCAGTTCACGAGCGACCGCGTCATTGTCGATGCGGATGGCGACGCTGTTCCCGACTTGGCCGATAGCTGCCCCCTCGTGCCGAACACAGACCAGAACAACACCGACGCCGCGAACACCAACGCCAACCGCCCCGGCGCCGATGGTTTCGGCGACCCCTGTGACGACGACATCGATGGCGACGGCTACACCAACACGCAAGAGACGACGCTCATCACCGGCCCCGAGGACCCCAACGTCTACTGCACCATCATGCGCGCCGATGTCGATGGCGACCGCGCCGTCTCCGTCCTCGATCTCACGCTCGTCGCCAACAAGTTCACGCAGACCATCCCGCCCGCACCCGACCGCTACCGTCAGGACGCCGACTTCACCATCAGCATCCTCGACCTCACCCGCATGGCCAACGTCTTCACCCAAAACGTCAGCGCCTGCCCGTAGGCAAACCCCTTAGGACTCCCCTACGGCGTGCCGATACCCCTACGTGCGGATCACACCCGTCTCGTGGCTCATCGTGCTTGCGGGCGCCGTCGCATTTGGCGGCGGCATCGTCGGACTCGCGCGCGTCCTCCCCACCGACCCGCCGCTCGACGAGCCCGCTCGCGCGTCGGGTGCTAGCACCTCCGCCGCCGAAGTACTCGCGTCCACACAGCCAACCGACGCGACCCCCGAACCATCACCGGCCGTCGGCTTGCCACCCGCCGCCGCACTCGAAGGACCACACCAACCGATCGACGCGCTCGACTTCCATCCAGTCGATCCCGCCCTGCCCGACCGCTACGGGAACCCGACCAAACGCCCCTCCACATCAGAAGAGCTGCACGCCATCGCCGTCGCCTACGACATCGTCGTCGACGACCTCCGCTGGCAGCCCGACGGTGCGGAGATCAGCGCCGCACAGATCGCCGATATGAAGACAGCCAACCCCCGCCTGCGCGTGCTCCGCTACGTCGGCGCCCTCACCAACAACGACGGTCCCATCTTCAACATCGTCCCCACCGAGGGTGATCACGGCACATCGTTCCTGCGCGATGCCAGTGGCGACTTCGTCCGCGCATACAGCGAGATCGCAGCGTGGAACAGCAAACCTAGCTACGCCTTCGACCCAACCAGCATCGACGTCCGCAACAACATCAGCGCCTGGGCCCGCCAGTTCGGAAAGATGGGCTACGACGGCATCCTCCTCGACGGCATCACGGCGTGCGTGCCCGCGCCGTTATCCGCACCGCCCTCAGTACCCGCACCGCCCTCAGTACCCGCGGAGCTTCAGCTCCGCCCAACACTCCCACCCACAACCACGACGGAGTCCGTACCCGCACAACCCCCCGTACCCGCCGAGCTTCAGCTCCGCCACGCGCCCCCACCCACAACCGGCGCATCATCGACGGGCCTTGAGCCCCACGCACAGCAAACGTGCACAACCAACCTGCTCTCCGCCCCGCTCGACAAAACCACCAACCGCCCCTACACCGACGCCGCCTGGCGAGAAGCCACCATCGGCCTCCTCACCGCCATCCGCCACAACGCCCCCAACACCCAAATCTTCATCGCAGAAACACCCGCGGATCTCACGCCCTTCGCCGCCCTCGTCGACGGCATCCTCATCCTCCACCACCAATAACCCGAAACGCTGTCATTCAGAGCGCAGCGAAGAATCTACTCCGCCCAGCACGCTAGCCCAGCAATCGCGAACCCATCCCACTCAAGCTCGCTCTCTCGCCAAACTGCCACGCAGAGGCAAACCCTGTCATTCTGAGCGAAGTGAAGAATCCACCCCGCGCCAGCACGCTCGCCCAGCAAACACCACCCGATCCCACCCAAGCTCCCCTTCCCTCGCGGGGAAGGGGCCGGGGGTTAGGGACGTTGCCTCCCCCTGCACCCATGCCATCATCGAGAACCAGCGTGCGCCCGCAGCCGTACATCGTAGGAGCGCACGGCTGTGCGCCCGGCTCGAGGCGATGAACCAACCCCGCAGGAGGCTCCGATGACTCGCCCTCACCCACGCACTATCGCCACGATCGCCGTAGCAGCAATCCTCCTCCTCACCGCGTGCAGTGACGACAACGACACAACTTCCACGCCCACAACGGGCGCAACCACAACGGCAGCACCGACCATCGCCCCCACCGCCAGCGCCTCCACACTCACCCTCACCAGCGACGCCTTCACCAACGACGGCACGCTCCCCGTCACACACTCGTGCAGCGGGGCCGGCACATCGCCCGCGCTGACGTGGACCGGCGTCCCCGCCGGCACGAAGTCGTTCACCCTCATCGTGCACGACCCCGACGCCCCACTCGCCGGCGGCTTCACGCACTGGATCGTCACCGACCTCCCCGCAACAGCAACATCGCTCCCGGCCGCCGTCCCTGCCGGCGCGACGATCGCGACCGGCGGCACGCAAATCACCGCGTTCCGAGGTGCCTGCCCACCAGTCGGAGCTACAGCCCACCACTACCACTTCCGTCTCTATGCGCTCGATACCGTCCTCGGCGCCGCCGCCGGCCAGACCAAAGAAACCGTCGAAGCCGCAATGAAAACCCACATCCTCGCCGAAACCGATCTCGTCGGACTCTTCGCCCGCGGGTAACTCACCGCCGCCGCATTCCGAGCTGCCTCTACCTCGCGACAAGGCTGTCATTCAGAGGCAGCGTGTCATTCCGAGCGCAGCGAAGAATCTGCTCCGCCCAGCACAGCGCCGCAGCAAGACATGACACACTCCCTTTCAGGCTCCCCTCCTCGCGAGAACCCCTGTCATTCGGAGCGCAGCGAAGAATCCACTCCACCCAGCACGCTCGCCCAGCAATCGCGAACCCCTCCCACCCAAGCTCCCCTTCCCCCGCGGGGAAGGGGCCGGGGGTTAGGGCACCCTTGACGCCCGCTCGCACTCCCGCCCGCCCCGGCGATAAACTGCCCCTCGTTGAGCCACGAGCCAACCACTGTCGAAAGGGAACACCCGTGCGCGACCTCGTCTTCATGATCGATCTCGATAACACCATCCTCGACAACGACGGCGTCAAGAAAGATCTCGAAGCGAAGATGCTCGACATCCTCGGTGACACGCTCGCCGCGCGTTTCTGGGAGCTTTACGAGATCGTCCGCAAAGACCGCGACGTCATCGACTTCTACGAACAGATGAAGCGCCTCCGAGACGAAGTCTCCGACGACAAGAAGCCCATCGTCGACGCCGCCGCCGATGCGCTCGCCGACTGGGACTTCTCCTCGCGCGTCTACCCCAAGGCCATCGACACCGTCCTTCACCTCAAGAGCATGGGCCTCCCGCTCGTCCTCTCCGACGGCGACCCCGTCTTCCAGCCGACCAAGATCCACAAGTGCGGCGTCACCGAAGCCGTGGACGGCCGCGTCTTCATCTTCGCCCACAAGGAGCGCTACCTCCCCGCCGTCGAAGCGCAGTTCAAGGCCAACCACTACGTCCTCATCGACGACAAACCCGGCATCCTCATGCGCTCCAAGGCCGCGCTCGGCGACCGCCTCACCACCGTCCACGTCCTCCAGGGCAAGTACGCCCTCGACCCCAAACTCGCCGTCGACTACACCCCCGATATCGTCACCAAGAACTTCAGCGACCTCCTCACCTACACCCCCGCCCAATTCCACAAAGCCTGACCACATACCGGTGTAGGGGCGGGGCTCGCCCCGCCCACGCGCGGCGCCGACACCCCACTCTCCGTAGGGGCGGCCCTGCGTGGCCGCCCGCGTCCCGAGCACCACCCTGAACGCGCACCAACAACCCATTCAACGTAGGGGCGCACGTCTGTGCGCCCCCGAACACCACCGACCTTCCCCTCCGGCACCCCGCACCCGGCCCCCGCACCCCTCCCCGATCCCCAAACCCCGGCCCATATGGCCGTTGTCGCATCCCCGCCCACATCCGATAATGAACCCAGCAACCCGTCACCGAGCGCGGCCAACAGGCCCCCGGCGGCCGACGACTGAAGACCGACGACCAAACGCAGCGACCGAAGGGAGCCCAACATGACCATGACCGCAACCAAGATCGACGTGCCCGCCGATGTCCCGTCGTCGCAACGCTCCACGTACGAGCAGAACTTCCAGACCATGACCAAGGGCACCGGCCGACTGATGCTCTTCGCGGGCGACCAGAAGGTCGAGCACCTCAACGACGACTTCTACGGCGCCCTCAGCGATGGCACCGCCATCGCCGCCGACGACGCCGACCCCGAGCACCTGTTCCGCATCGCCCGCGACGGCGTCATCGGCTGCTTCGCAACGCAGCTCGGTCTCATCGCCCGCTACGCCCGCGACTACCCGACCATCCCCTACCTCGTGAAGCTCAATTCCAAGTCGCATCTCATCAAGACATCGCAGCAGGACCCGCGCAGCCTCGCCTGGTGCAGCGTTGATGACGCGCTCACGCTGCGCGAGAACGGCGTCAACGTCGTCGGCGTCGGCTTCACCGTCTACCTCGGCAGCGCCTACGAATCAGAGCAGATGCGCGAGGCCGCGCAGGCGTGCTTCCAGGCCCACCGTAACGGTCTCGTGTCCGTGCTCTGGATCTACCCGCGAGGCGCAGCCGTCCCTGAAGAACAGCACCCCCACCTCATCGCCGGCGCCACCGGCCTCGGCGCGACGCTAGGCGCCGACTTCTGCAAAGTGAACTACTGCAAGCCCAAGGAAGGCACGCCCGCCGAAGCCTTTAAGGAAGCCGTAAAGGCCGCCGGCCGCACGCGCGTTATCACCGCCGGCGGCGGCAGTACCGACGTCCGCAAGTTCCTCCAGACCCTGCATGACCAGATCTTCATCTCCGGCGCGTTCGGCAGCGCGACCGGCCGCAACATCCACCAGAAGCCCCTGCACGAAGCCGTCCAGATGACCAACGCCATCTCCGCCATCACCTACGGCGGCCACTCCGTCGACGAAGCCATGGCCGTCTACGAAGGCAAGACCCAGTTCGCCCTGTGAGCGAACACCGCCACCCGTAACGCAAATCGCTCTCCATGTAGCGGCAGTCCGTAGACTGTCCCCGTCTGGCACGAGCACCGGGATCCTCGCCGCGGCCTCACCCAACCAATAACCCCCCGCTGAACAAACCCACTGCTCGTTCCGATCCCCTCTCCACGACGTGGAGAGGGGTGGCCGAAGGCCGGGGTGAAGTGCCCCCGTCCGCCCCTCGTCACCACGATGCTCGCCTGCATGCCACAGCACCCGGCCGGGATGCTATCGTTGCTCCATGCCGGATCCGATCGACCCCGTCGCACACAACCGCGAAGCCTGGGACCGCCAGGTCGAGCTTGGCAACGAATGGACGCAACCCGTCGGACCGGACGTCATCGCCCGCGCCCGAAAAGGCGACTGGTCCGTCGTGCTTATCGGCCACGAGCCCGTCGCGCGCGACTGGTTCCCCGCTGACCTCGCCAGCGTCGAAGTGCTCGGCCTCGCATCCGGTGGCGGACAGCAGGGTCCCGTGCTGGCCGCCGCCGGCGCTAACGTCACAGTCTTCGACAACTCCGGCGCGCAGTTGGCGCAAGACCGCATGGTCGCCGAGCGAGAAGGCTTAGCGATCCGGACGGCGCAGGGCGACATGCGCGACCTCAGCGCGTTCGACGATGCCAGCTTCGACCTCGTCTTTCACCCGGTGTCGAACCTCTTCTGCCCCGACGTCCTGCCGGTGTGGCGCGAGTGCTACCGCGTGCTCCGCCCCGGCGGCTCGCTCCTCTCCGGCTTCATGAACCCCGACATCTTCATCTTCGATCGCGAGTCCGAAGACGCGCGCGGCGAACTCATCGTCCGCCACGCTCTCCCGTACTCCGACCTCACGCATCTCTCCGAAGAGGAGCGCCTCCGCGTTAACGGCGCGACCGCCCCCATCGAGTACAGCCACACCCTCACCGACCAAATCGGCGGCCAGCTAGCCGCGGGCTTCATCCTCACCCACATCGTAGAAGCCCCCCATCACGCCGGCCTCACCGCCAGGTACATGCCCGGCTACATCGCCACCCGCGCCATCAAACCACGAGCCTGAGCACGCACCTAAATGTGGGGGCAGTCCGTAGACTGCCCTCCCCACCAAGCACCCATCGCCGCAACATCACGATCGGAGTAGGGCGGCCCTGCGTGGCCGCCCATGTCGAGCGCCGCCGCCTGCAGCCCAACAGAGCCCACCCCCGCTCGAAGCTCCCCTTCCCCCGTGGGGAAGGGCCCGGGGGTTAGGGACTCATCGCCACCCGCGCCATCAAACCACGAGCCTGAGCACACGCCTACGAGTAGGGGCAGTCCGTAGACTGCCCTCCCCATCCAGCGCCCATCATCACAACACCACGATCGTCGTAGGGGCGGCCCTGCGTGGCCGCCCACGTCTTCGGAGCGAGTGGCCAATCACACGCATCCTTCCGCGGTTCGTCGCTCGGAACGGCGAAGTGCGTTCGGTGTGTATAGCCGGTCTTGACACGACAGCGGGCTGAGCATTATTCTAGTACTAGAATATGCCCACTAAAGAGCTGACCGATGCTGAATTGCTTGTGCTGGGACTCGTCGCCGAGATGCCGCGGCACGGCTACCAGCTTGAGCAGGTGATCGAGCAACGCATCATGCGCGAATGGACCCAGATCGGCTTCTCCTCGATCTACTTCGTGCTGGGCAAGCTGGAAATGCTGAAGCTGGTCTCAGCGAAACGACCGGTTGAGGCGACGGTCAATTCGAAGGCGAGAAAGATCTACTCAGTGACGAAGGCCGGCCGCAACGCACTGGTTGTGCAAACCCGTGCGGCACTCAGCACCGTTCGTCCAACGTATTCATCTGTCTTGCTCGGGATGATCAACTGGCCGGTGCTGGCGCGGGATGATGCGCTACAGGCGTTGCAGGCGCGACGCGACGCAATCGAAGCGGAAGTGGCCCGCCTGAGCAACATTCAGATCGATCAACAACCCCTACCCGATTTCGTTGAAGCGCTGTTCGATCATTCGATCGGCCAGCTGAACTCAGAGTTCAAATGGGTTGATCGCACGTTGGGTTACATGAGCAGCAAGCCATGGCTTGAAGGAGAGAAGCATCGATGACAGCAGAAGATTGGAAGGCACGCTTGAAGGAGCTCTACCAACCGCCGACGAACGACTTCGTCTTCGTCAACGTTCCTGACATGCAGTTCGTCATGATCGATGGCGAGGGAAGGGAGGCCGATGAGTAGTTCCAACACGGCATCAAATGGATCTTCTCGGCGATCTATCCGCTCAAGCGCATCGCAAAGGAACGCATGGGCAAGGACTTCGTCGAGCCGCCACTTGAGGTCTTGTGGTGGGCTGACGACATGAACGACTTCATCGCAGGCAACAAGGACAAGTGGGAGTGGCGGCTCATGATCGTTACCGCCGACTGGATGGACGACCGCATGTTCGAGGAGGCCGTCGCCGCCGCGCGCGAACGGCTGGGGGAGCCTCCGAGCAGTCTGAGGCTGGAGCGCTTTGCCGAAGGCAGGTGCGCGCAGATCATGCACATCGGTCCCGAGAACGATCGAGCCGCTACGATCACCAAGAAGCTGTACCTTGAGTTTCTGCCCCTGCACAACGTCCGGCCCCACGGGCATTTTCATGAGATCTATCTGACTGATGCCAGCAGGGTCGCGCCGGAGAAGATGCAGACAGTGTTGCGCCAGCCGGTGCAGTAGCGGGTCAGGCCAGCGGTTCCCGTACGCCTCCACGGTCCAGCGCTTGAAGCCTCACGTCGCCAGCGCAGCGATCTCGCTGTCCGCGCGCCGCAACCGTGCCGCAAGATTCCGCGCTAGCTGCTGCGCCAGCTCCAGCCGGATCCCCGGCATCGCCACGCTCATCGACACGATGTCGCTAAGCCGCAGCACGTAGCACACCGCCTCCGTCTCCGCATCGACGTCCGCCGTCCGCGGCTGATCGTCCAGCAACGCCAGCTCGCCGAATACGCCGCCCGGACCCATCGTCGCCACCCGATGACACCCGCCGGCCGCGAGGTTCAGGTTCACGCTGACATCGCCCGCGACAAGAAAGTACAACGCGTCGCTCGCCTCGCCCTGCCGGATGATCCGCGTGCCCGCCGCATACACGCGTCGCTCCATCGCCGTGGCCAGCGACCGCAACTCGCGCTCGCTGAACCCCGCCATCATCGGATGCTCCTCGAGCTTCAGCTCCGCGCCCGGCGGTGCCGATACGCCCGCATCGTCCAGGATGCGGTCTTCGCACCACTCCAGCGCCAGGTCGATGTTCGCGAACGAACGGAACGCCTGCTCATCGCGATTAGCCAGCAGCGGCTCCCATCCCTCACCCTCGCGCAGCCCCGAGAACACCACCGTCCCGCCCTCCGCGCCGAACGACCGCACGAACTGGCTGAACAGCCGGCAGACCGGCCCGTCGATCTTCTGCACCCGCTGACACTCGAACACGATCGTACTCGCGTGCGCCGTCTCCTCGATCGCCCGCCGCAGTGCGACTTCTGCGGTGCTCAGCACAAGCATCCCCTGCAGCCGGATGATCCGCGTCGCATCGCCGTGTTCGACGAGCGCCTTCATCTGTTGATCCGTCCGCCGCCGCTTCGAGCTCACATCCGACAACGGATAGACCGTGAGCACCGCCGCTCCCGGATTGACCGGCGGCCGTAGCAAGTGCAGCCCGAACTCGCGCGAGAACGCCTCGCACACCGCCACGCCCCGCACGCTGTTGCCGAACTCGTCCAGCGCCGGCGAGTACACACCAATGCCAAGTTGCCCCGGCAGCACCGCGATCACGCCCCCCGATACGCCGCTCTTGGCCGGCATCCCAACGCGGTACACCCACGAGCCCGCATAGTCGTACATCCCACACGTGCTCATCACGCTCAGCACGCTTTCGACGTGCGCGTGATCGATGATCGTGTCGCGCGTTCGCGGGTTAGCCCCCCCGGCTGCAAGCGTCGCCGCCATCACCGCCAGATCCTCCGCCGTCACCAGCAGCGAGCACTGCTTGAAATACCGATCCAGCACCGCGTCAACGTCGTCGCCGACGATCTCGGCGTTGCGCAACAGATACGCGATTGCGCGGTTGCGGTGTCCCGTATCCCGCTCGGACACGTACACGCCTTCATCGAGCGAAAGGTTGCGCCCCGCGAAGCCCGACAACGTCTCGGTCATCCGCCGCAACTGCTCGTCGGAGTCCGCTCCCGCCACCAGGCCCGCCGTCGCGATCGCGCCGGCATTGATCATCGGATTGCGCGGCCGCCCCGTCGTGGGCTCCAGGCTGATCGCGTTGAACGCCTCGCCGCTCGGTTCGACCCCCACCTTCTCCATCACCGCATCAACACCGATGTCCTGCAGCGCCAGCGCATACACGAACGGCTTCGAGATCGACTGGATCGTGAACGCCACGTCCGCATCGCCCACCGTGTACACGTGCCCATCAACCGTCGCGACACAAATCGCGAAGTCGTTCGGATCTGCCCGCCCCAGTTCCGGGATGTACGTAGCGACGCTCCCCTGCGTCACGCCCCGGAACCGCTCGTACAGCTCCTCCAGCACTTCCTGCAGTGGGCTGATCATGAGATCACCGGCACCAGCCGCGGCCACACGAACACGCAGACATCCACGATGACTCCAAATCCAAAGCTCTCCCTCTCCGCCGGGCGGAGAGGGTCGGGGTGAGGTATCTAAGAATCCGCTGTGCATGTGACAACTGCGTTACGGGGGAATTACCCCCATGCTAAATTGAGTCAGCCATAGCCCGAACGGCATCCCGACGGAGTAAGAGCCATCGCTACCCTCCACCTCATGTGCGGTCTCCCCTGCTCGGGAAAGACCACGCAAGCGAAGCAGATCGAGCACGAGCGCTCGGCCCTACGCCTCACTCCCGACGAGTGGCTGATGACCATCTTTGGCGATCGCATGCCCGCAAAGGACTACTCGCTCGAAGAAATGTCCGTCATCAGAGGCCCGCTCGAGTCCGCGCTGTTCGATCTCGCGCTCCGCGTGCTGACGCTCGGCATCGACGTCGTGCTGGACTTCGGCGTCTGGGCACGCAGCGAGCGAGAATCATTCCGCACCCGCGCGGCCGCCGTCGGAGCGCGCAGCGAGTTGCACTTCATGGACGTCGCGGAGCAAGATCTCCTTACGCGCCTCCATGCACGGAACGAACAACTCCCGCCCGGCACCTTTCATATTGAGGACGCACAGATCAAGGAATGGGCAGATTGGTTCGAGCGCCCCGCAGAGGACGAACTACCCCCGAGGGAACCCACCACATGAGTACTGACTTCACCCCCGGCGCATACTGGACGCCCGACCGCGCGCAGGCGGCTGCTGCATCCGTGTCCGAACAGCTAGCCTCGCCGCAGATGCAAGCGTTCATGCGCGAGATCGCCACCGCCGCCGCAGCAGGCGCCGATCCCGCCGCAACAGCAGCCCAGGCGTCCGCTACCGGTCCCGCTCGCGCAGCATCGGCGACGCCAGTACGCGCCGCCGCATGCCACTACCGCCGCGGCCGCGCCGCCGACGTCCCGGCATTCGCGCAGCTCATCATCGCCGGCGATCTGCCGCCGCTCTTTATTGAGGAGTTCGTCGAAGGCTTCGTCGCCGTCGAGCATGATGGCGAGATCATTGGATGCGGCGGTCTGGAGGTCTTCGGCGATTCCGGCGTCATCCGCAGCATCGTCGTCGACGAGCGCGGCCGCGGCCAGAACATCGCCCAGGAGATGACCGGCCTCCTCGTCGCCGATGCCCGTGCCGCCGGCATCAGCGATCTCTATCTCTTCACCATGCACGCCCACAACTTCTGGTTGCGACTCGGTTTCACCGACGTGCCGCTCGACGCCTGGAAGGAGCTGCCCCGCGCTTGCTGGCAGTACCAATTCCTGTCGCAGTTCCCCGCGGTTGCTACCGGCGTCTACTCGATGTGGCGCGCCGCATGACGCGCAACGGCGGCTGCGTCATCGATGCCGCGGCGCGTCGCATCCGCGACCGCAACGGTGTCTGGCATCCGGTCGACGCCATGACCGTCGGCGAGCACGGTGTCTACTACGCGCGGCCGATCGAAAACAACAAGTTCTGGTATGTGGAGCGTTGGGTGCTGCCCGCCCACGCGCTCGTCTTCAACCGATTCGCCTACCACCCGCAGATCACGGACGATGTCGACTGGTACATCGAGACCGACATGACCGAGGTCGGCGACAACACCTGGACCGTCCGTGACGGCTACCTCGACGTCTACGTCCGCGACGGCGTCCGCTACGATCTCGAAGACACCCGCGAACTCGCCGAGGCCATCGCCGCGGGTGACATCCCCCTCAGCGACGCGCTCGAAGCCCTCCACGCCCTCGACCTCGTCTGCGAATCCCTCCGCGCAAACAACCACTCCGGCCACGCCCTCCTCCACACCCTCGCCCCATCCCTCCCCACGCCCACAATCATCCGCGACCCATCCGGCAAGTTCGCCCAACGAGAGTGATGCCGTATCTGGAAGCTGCGCGACGGCCGGGTCTGCAGCTACGAGCAGTACCACGACCCGGCGATGGCCGAAGCATTCCGCTAGTAACGGCGGGCGCGCAATCCACAAACGTAACCGTAGCGCGGGCTTTCCAGCCCGCGTGCTCCTCGCGTTTCGCCACCCGCTCCGCGACAGTCCTCGCTCACCGTGTAGGGGTAGGGCTCGCCCTACCCGCACGCAATCCACAACTGGACGCTGCTCTAGTCGCCGCGCATCACGGCGTCGAGCGTCGGCCACGGCGGACCCGCGCGTAGTGCGCGGAGGAGTTCGCGCGCTGCTCGTTGGCCGTTCGGGAGTTGATCGCCTGGGTCCCACCGCCAGGCCGCGACCATCGCAAGCACGAGACCGCGGCTCATGCCGAGCAGTTCTTTATCAGCGCCCGCGTAGTACTCGCTCACCGCTTCGGGCACATGGGCGAGGTCGAATTCGACCGGCCCACGGCAACATGTCTCGAGGTCTATGAACAGCGGTCCGTTCTTCGTGTTGAGCACGTTGCCGGCGTGCGGCTCACCGTGCAGCAGTTGCTCGGCGGCGCCGCGGTCGCAGATCGTTCGTGCCAGGCTTCGTAACGTGTTGCTCAGAAGCTCTCGGTCCGCGTCGGCGTGCTCGGGCGAGCGCTCGCGGCTTTCAACGATTCGTTGTGCCTCCGCGACGCGATCGGTGAAGTGCTGCGTCGCAACATCCACCCGCCGCATCCCGGCATGCAGCTGGTGGAGCGCGTGTGCGTAGTCGGCTGGCGGGAGTTCTCCCGTGGATTCGTAGTAGGGCCACATGTTCATTGCGAAGCCGTCACGAACGTAGACACGCGGCTCCACCCGAGGCTCAAGCGCGGCCACTGGGCTGTCTGTCTCCGCGAGCCGCCCAGCGACCTCGACTTCGAACTCTGCGCTCGCTTGATAGACCATAGGCACGACCCTCGCAACGACGTCACTAGGCATCAGGCGCAGAGCGATCCTGTTCGAGTTGTGGAGAACGATCGCGTCCGTCGACTCCAGCCCAAGCGCTGAGGCGGTCGATATCGCCGCAGCCACTGCCCGCGAAACCTCTGATTCCTGCATCCTTCTCCTTAAGGGTCCGGCGCCACCGGCAGGATTCGCCTACGGCGCCTGGCGGACCTGCGACCGCCGGATAGAAGACCGCTCGGCCATTTTTTGCGGTACGTCAGGTGTTGCCTGAATCTGAGGAAGGTCGAGCGCTGCGCGCAGCACCAACTAATCCGGTGCTCATGCCCGCGTGGCAACTAACCATCGGATCATATCTTTCCCGCGAAGCACGAGCGGATTCAATCCGCTGGTGTTCATGGATCGATCCTGCTGGGAGAGATGTGGTCTAATGGCCACATGAACATGCCCGAAACGCGATCCGCCCGGAGCAGCGGGTTGAGCATCGCCTATCAGGTCGTGGGGCAGGGATCTATCGACATTGTGTGGGTACCCGGGTTCATGTCGCACGTTGAGCTGAACTGGGAGTATGCGTTCTACGCGGCCGCATTGGAGCGACTTGCCGAGTTCTCCCGGCTCATCGTCCTCGACAAGCGCGGCACCGGCCTCTCCGACCGCTCGCTCGGACTCGGCACTTTCGAGGAGCGCATGGACGACGTCCGGGCGGTCATGGATGCCGCAGGCGTGGATCGCGCGGCATTGGTGGGGATCTCTGAGGGTGGGGCCATGTGCGCGCTCATGGCGGCCACCTACCCGGCACGGGTCTCGGCACTCGTCCTTCTTTCGGCCGCGTGCCCGGGGGTGCCATACGTTAGCGCGCCCGTGAATCGTGCGGCTTCGCTCGACATGCTTGAGGCTGGATGGAACACCGGTCAGGTCCTCAACTTGTTCGTCCAACACGCGCCAGACTCTGAAGCCGCCATCACCGCGCTGGCCCGTTTCGAGCGATACAGCTGCACGCCGTCGGTCGCTCGCGAGATCATGCTGCGCAATCTTGAGAGCGACATCCGCGGGATCGTCCCGTCCGTGTCGGTGCCGACCCTGGTTGTGCACAATCGGCATGACCCGATGGTCCCGTTTTCTCATGGCAAGTACTACGCCGACCACATCCCCGGAGCGCAGCTCGCGGCGCTCGACGGCGACTTCCATGGCAGCTGGCGTCCATCCGACTATGACGCGGAAATCGCAGCCGTCCGCCAATTCGTTACGGGCGACGCCCCACGACCGGCGGTGGCTGTCAACCGCGTCTTGTCCACGGTGCTCTTCACCGACATCGCCGACTCGACGATCATGGCCTCCAAGGTCGGCGACGCACGCTGGCGAGAGCTGCTCGACGGCCACGACGAGGCGGCACAGCAGGAGGTGGCCGGATACAGTGGCGTCTTGGTGAAGTCCACGGGAGACGGCATACTGGCTCGCTTCGACGGACCCAGCCGGGCCGTCCAGTGTGCGCACGCCTTCCGACGACGTGCCGACCGGTTGGGGCTGAACATCCGAGCTGGTGCGCACACGGGCGAGATCGAGCTTCGGGGAGACGACATCGGTGGTATCGCCGTCCACATCGCCTCGCGCGTGTCCGGACTCGCCGGCTCTGGTGAGGTCCTCGTCTCCCGCACCGTGAAGGAACTGTCGGTCGGGTCGGGGCTGGTGTTCGAGGATCGCGGCGAGCACGCGCTGAAGGGCGTACCAGACTTCTGGCAGCTCTACGCCGCTTCGGCCTGACCGCATTCCCCAATTCGCCTTGAACCTGCTTGGCATCCCCGGCAGGATTCGAACCCGCGAGCATCGCATTAGAAGGCTCGATAACGAAACTTCGTGTCCGCAGGGCAACCTTGAATCTGTCAACAACTGGACGCTCCCCATACGTCGGCGCTACACGTCGTCGACCGCCGGCCACGGCGGACCCTGGCGAAAGGCGCTGAGCCATTCTCCCCTTTGTGGACGGCTCGGGTGTTTGTCGTCTCGACGCCAGCGATGTGCTGCGATGATCGCCAGCACGACGCCACGGCATTCGCCGACCAGTTCTTGATCAGCGCCCGGATAGCGCTCGCTGACCTCTTCGGGCACCCAGGCAAGGTCGTACTCGACAGGCCCGTGGACAGCGTTCTCGAAGTCGATGAACAGCGGCCCGTTCTTCGTGCTGAGCACGTTCCACGGGTGCGGCTCGCCGTGCAGCAGCTGCTCGGCTGCACCCCGATCGACGATCGACCGCCTCAAGCGTCGCAGCGTGCTCGCGAGAAGCTCCCGATCCGCGTCGGCGAGCTCCGGAGTGACCTCGCGGTTCGCGACCCATTGTTGAGTATCCGCGACTCGATCCATGAAGTGCCGCGTCGTGACAGCGATCTGCCGCATGCCGGCATGCAGGCGCTCGAGCGCGTGCGCGTAGTCGGCTGGCGGGAGCTCTCCAGACGGCCCAGGTTCGTAGTAGCTCCACAGTGTGACCACAAAGCCGTCGCGCTCGCAAACGCGCGGCTCCACGCGAGGCTCAGGAGCACCCACACTGCTCTCGGTTTCGGCGAGCCGTTGCGCAAGCTCGACTTCGAGCCGTGCGTCCTGCCACGCCATAGGCCCGACCCGGGCAACGACGTCGCAAGGCATCAGCCGAAGGACGAGCCGGTTCGAGTCGTTGAGCACGATCGCGTTCGTCGACTTCAAACCGAGTGCTGAGGCGATCGACATCGCCGCAGCCACCGCACGCCGAGCCTCTGATGCTTCCATCTTCTCTTGCCCTCGCCGCCTCGCGTCAGGAGATTTCGAATGCGCGCACCCCGCGCTCCGGATCGTTCAGTCACACAAGTCAAGGCAATAGGCCACAAGCCCGACGTGCGGGAGCGCGCGGGTCGCTTCCAGCGTGAACCAGGCGGCGGCATCCGTCGTGTTCTCGGCGTCGCGCGAAAACTCAGTGCGGAGGACGCCGCGCACGTTGGTCCCCTCGTACACAATGCCGATCACGTGCCCCGCGTTGCCACTAACCGCCTCGTGAGGCTCATACCACCGCGAGAACACCCCAACGACGCGGCCGATCTCGGCGTGCAGCCCCGTCTCCTCGTCCAGCTCGCGCTCGGCCGTCTCAAGCGGATCCTCGCCCCACTCCATAGCGCCGCCCGGCATCGTCCACTTACCTGAATCAGGGTGACCGGCCAGAGTGAACCGTGTGAGTAGAATCCGCCCGTCGTCGTCGCGGCAAAGAACGTAGGCAGCGACGCGGCGCCACTCAGCGTCCATAGGTCGCAGCTCCGACGATGATTGATTCCCGCATAGATTGCATCAGCCTATTGGCTCGCTATCGCTCGACCGCCTCGGCGTCACAGCATCGATGAACGCTTGCGGTTCCTCTAGAGAGATGGCCACGCGGTCGACGGTCCACGGCCACCCCGCGAAGCGAAACGTGGCGGGCTCACGCAGCCGAAGTTCAACAACGCCGCCCGTCGAACCGATCAGTCCGACGATTTGTCCGCCTGCGCGTACGCCGAACCCATCAAACACGGACCAGGAGCAGCGAGCAGCGCTAGCCACGTTCCCGCGAGCGATAGTGTGCCGAAACGTCGATCCGAACCGTAGCTGGATCTGGTCGCCCTCAACCTCCACGTACGAGTTCGATGCCGTCGCACCGAGGAAGAGCATAAACGGCCGCCAGATCATGTCAATGCGAATCGAAAATCTCACCACCGGCTCCGAGTGTTCGTGCTCGCTGTGCCGAATGGTAACGCGCCCACATTGTCCGTACTGGTTTGGCCGCCCGGTGCGTTGCTCGGCGCGCCACTTGGCGCGGATCCCTCCGGCCCTCGCCGCCTAAGGTTGTAGGAGCAGGGCTCGCCCTGCCCGCTCTTCGTTGCGTGCAAACTGCCCGTCTCGCGCGGACCTCACCCCGCAGCAGTCCTCCCTCTCCGCCGGGCGGAGAGGGTCGGGGTGAGGTTCCGCCAGCACCTACGCCTCCGCCCACTACCCCACCACCCGCACCAACTCCCCCAACCCCACCCAACCACCAACCCCGGACAGGTGCGCGACATCGTTGCTCCGCTCGACGACGTGCTCACCCCACGGTTGTCGTAGCAGCACGGTGATCCCCGTCGTGTGCATCGCGAACCCAATGCCGTCGGCCGATTCAGCCGGTAGCTTCAACCAGCAAGACACAAGGTGACTGATCGTCCCGCCGTGCGAGACGACGACCGGCACGCCGCCACCCTCCGGCAACCCTTCGAGAAACGCACCCGCACGCGCATGAAACTCGCGCGCCGTCTCCGCCTCCGGATACGGCCGCTCGTCAATGCCGCACGACAGCGCGTCGGGAAACCGCGCGTGTACGTCTGCCATCGTCATGTTCGCCGCCACGCCGTTGTTGTGCTCACGCAGCCGCGCATCGAGAATCGGATCCACACCAAGCTGCTCAGCGATGTGTGCAGCCGTCTCGCTCGCCCGCACCAAATCGCTCGCGTAAAGCCAGATCGACGTATCCGCAAGCTCGGACCGCAACCGCGCCGCGAGCAGCCGCGACTGTTCGTGCCCCAGCTCCGTTAGCGATGTGTCCGTCCACCCGCCGCTCACCCCGCGTACGTGGTGTTCAGACTGCGCGTGCCGCACAACAAAGATCAACGGCGGTGTCATGTGACCCTCTCGAACATCGGACTGTCGCAGTGCACCTTGAAATTAGCTCAAGCGCGTACCAGTCAGCCAATGATGCCCTAACATCTCCCTCTCCGCCGGGCGGAGATGGTCGGGGTGAAGACTTCGCGCCGCCAGCCGCCGCCGGTTTGTAACGAACCCCAGCCAACTTCCTGCTTCGTGGCCTTCGTGCTCTTCGTGGATCCCTCACGCCTCCGGCATCAGCACCGGCGGTGGCCCGCCCGCCACCAGCGCCTCCGCTTTCTCCTGCAACAACGGATTGTGCTCCGGGTGCGTGAGAATGTAGAACCGCTCGTTGCGGATCGCGGCCATCACGATCTCCGCCGTCTCCGATGGCAGCATCCCCGTCTTGAAGATGCCCCTGATCATGTCGAGCATCGCGCGCTCCTGCGTACCCTCCGCTGGATCCGCCACCGGACCCTCCGGGTGGTTGCGGCCCGCCTCCAGGATCCGAGTGTTCGTCAGCGCCGGGCACAGAACGGAGACCTTGATCTTTCCGCCGGCCATCTGAAGTTCGTAGAACATCGACTCCGACAGCCCGACAACACCGAATTTGCTCACCGTGTATGAAGGCCCGCCCGCGCCTGCGATCAACCCAGCCACCGACGCCGTGTTGACGATGTATCCCTCGTCGCCACCGGCGAGCATCTTCGGCACGAACGTCCGCACGCCGTTGATCACACCCCAGAGATTGACGCCCAGCACCCACTCCCAGTCCGCCTGCGACGAGTCCCACGTGCCGCCACCGCCGCCCACGCCGGCGTTGTTGCACAAGATGTGCACGGCGCCGAACCGCGCGTACGCCTTCTCCGCCAGCGCCTGAACATCTTCAAGCTTCGAGACGTCCGTGCGCACCGCCAGCACCGTCGCACCCGCCGCCGTCATCTCCTTCGCGGCCTCGTCCAGCGCCGCCTGCTCGACGTCCGCCAGCACGACGTTCATGCCCTCCGCCGCGAACCGATCCGCCAACCCCCGCCCGATCCCGCTCGCCGCGCCAGTCACCACCGCCGTCCTACCTTTGAAGTCCTTCATCCCGTCCTCCAGTCATCACGAATGATCAAGAACCGCGCCACAGCCTCGCCAAACAACCGACGCTCCGTGGAGGCCCTCGCCACGGCGTGGAGAGGGGTGGCCGAAGGCCGGGGTGAGGTGCGTGTTGCGCGCCCAGATCCTCTCGCCCGACAAAGAACCACCGCGGCGATCATCTTTTCGTGCCCGACGCCTATCGCGCGTACCCGCGGAGCTTCAGCTCCGCCAATTGCTCGGTTCACGCACCGCCCGACGCAGCTGGCATCCAAATCACCACACCGGCACCGTCGCCGAACTTCCACCGCCAGTAGGGGCACGGCGCGCCGTGCCCATCCCGTCGTACCACCGATGCCTCACCAGAAAGAGAACCACACCCAATCCAGGCTTCCCTTCCCTCGGCGCGCAGCAAGCCCGTCATTCAGAGCGAAGCGAGGAATCTACCTCACCCAGCACACTTGCCCAGCAAACACGACCCGATCCCACCCAAGGAGGGGGCGGCGCGGCGCCGTTCCTCACTCCGGCGCCCCGCACGTATCGCTATCGAACGGCGGCAGCCCCGGCACCTGCCGGCTCCGGCTGCAACTCCGCGAATCCGTATCGATGATCAGCGTGCCCTGCGCATCGACTCTCGTATTGAACCGATCGAGATCCGTATTCGCCGGCCCGAACGAGAACTTCCCGTCCAGCCGCCATACCCCGCGCACGTCATTGCAGTCCTCGACGAACGCCCCCGCCATGCCCACCAGCGGCGTCAGCGTGCCGACGCCCGCCGTCTCGTCGAGCCGCACACGGCACGTACCGCCCAACTCCCGCTGCCGCGTCGATAGGTCGTACAGCGCTATGAATTCTCCGTCCGGCAACCGCGTCAGGAAGATGTGCTCCTGCTCGAAGTAGTTGACGTCGCCGCGTAGAAAAGACTCAGCCCTCCCCGCCACGAATCCATCCACCGGCTGGTCCGCATCGTCACCCTCGTTGAAGATCGTGCCGATCAGCACCACCAGCGCAACCAGCGCCACCATCCCGATCCCTACCCGCAGCAAACAGCCGCCGGCGCTGAACCGGCGCTTCGTTGCCGCCGCTATGTCGTCGCTCATGCCACAGATCCCACCGCAACGCGCATCGCGATCGCCGCCTCCAACTGTAGCGCCCCTTCGAGTCGCATATCCGCGCCCCGCAGGATCGCTTCCTTCGCGCCACGCACCGCCGCTTCGGGCTGAGCCGCAAGCCTCGCCGCCACATCCGTCACTGTCGCACCGAGCTGCGCGCGCGGCACAACCCGCTGCACCAACCCCGCGCGCAGCGCCGTCGCTGCGTCGATCGGTTGCCCGCTGTAGATCATCTCTCGCGCCAATCCCGGCGGCACCGCGCGCGGCAGCATCTGCGTGCCACCCGCCGACGGGATGTATCCCAGCGTCACCTCTGGCAACGCAAACGTCGCGTCATCCGAAGCGATGCGAATGTCGCAGAACAGCGCCATTTCGCACCCCGCCCCGTACGCGATGCCATGGATCGCCGCGACGAGCGGCTTCGTACACGCCAGCATCGCCGCCCACACATCGCGCTCCTGCCGCGCCCGCCGCGCCTCTACGAACGATGGCGCAGTCCCAAACTCGCTGATGTCCGCCCCCGCCGAAAACGCCCGCTCGCCCGCCCCGCGAATCACCACCGCGCGCACATCCGGATCGTCGGCTACCGCGGCCATCACCGACCACATCTCGTCCCGGACCGCCATATTCATCGCATTCAACACACGCGGCCGATTCAGCGTCACCCAAGCAACGCCGTCATCGCCCTTCTCGTACAGAACCACCGGCTCATCAACCATCAACCACCGCGAGTCTTGGTGTCATCCCAGTTGTTGTCATCCAGAGCGAAGCGAAGGATCTACTCCATCCGCCCACACCGCCCGCCCGATAGGAGAGGCTCCGTGCCGTCCCAATCCGTGAAATGTGCATCATCCAAAGCACCCTGCGTGTCATCCGAACCGGCACGCCTGTCATCCAGCCCGCTGGTGCTGTCATCCAGAGCGAAGCGAAGGACCTACTCCATCCGCCCACACCGCCCGCCCAACACGACAACGCCCCGACCCTGCAACACTTAACGGCAAACTACAAACTACCCACTACGAACCACCAACTCCGTCACAGCACCACCAGATTATTCCGGTGCACAACCTCACTACCATACTGATGCCCCAGCACCGACTCGATCTGGTCCGACCGCAGCCCCTGGATCGCCGCAAGATCACCATCACCGTAGTTCGTGATCCCGCACGCAATCGCGTGCCCGTCATGCAACACGATGTTCACCGTATCGCCGCGCTTGAACGGCCCCTGTACGTCGCGCACGCCCGCCGGCAACAGGCTCTTGCTCCGCTCGATCAGCGCCTTCGCCGCGCCCGCATCGACCACGATCGCGCCCTTCGTCGTCAACCCCGAAAGCATCCACCGCTTCCGGCTCTCGACGCGGCTCTTCCGCGCCGGCAGCATCGTCCCCACATGCTCGCCGTTCGCCACGCGATACAGCACATCGCGCTCGCGCCCATCGACGATGAACACATCGGATCCACCGCCCGTACCCAGCTTCGCCGCCTGCAATTTCGTGATCATCCCGCCCGTGCCGCGCCCGCTCTCGCTGCCGCCGGCGATCGCTTCGATTTCCGGCGTCACCCGATCTACGCGCTCGATGAGCTTCGCCGTCTTGTGCGTCCGCGGATCCGCCGTGTGCAGCCCGCCCGTATCAGTCAGCAACGCCAGCAGATCAGCATCGATCAAGTTCGCCACCAGAGCGGACAGATTGTCGTTGTCGCCGATCTTCGCACCCGCGATCTCGTCGATCGCCACGGCATCGTTCTCGTTCACGATCGGCACGACGCCGATCTCCAGCAGCCCCAATAGCGTGTTCCGCGCGTTCAAATAGCCGATGCGATCTGAAAGGTCGCGCTTGCTCAGCAGCGTCTGCCCGACGACACGCCCGTGCCGCTTGAAAAGCTTGTCGTAGATCTGCATCAGGTGCGCCTGCCCCACGGCGGCCAGCACCTGGCGGTATGGGATGTCGCGCCGCCGATCGCCCACACCCAGGCGTTCGCGCCCAGCCGCGATCGCGCCCGAGCTAACGATCAGCACCTCCCGACCCTCGTCGATCAGCCGTACCACCTGCGCCACCAGCGCGGTCATCGCGGCAATATCGAGCGTGTCCGTGCCCGCCGTGAGGAGGTTCGTACCGAACTTGGCGACGATGCGCCGGTAGCCGGGCTGCGCAGGCTGTTTTGCCATGGCGTTGCTTCTCTTCCTGCCGCGATTCGCCAGAGTATAGCAACGCCGCCCCGCGCCGAGCCGCGGCGCGGCGGCGCTGCTGCGCCACGACCCGCCACGCGCCTACAATGCCGTCATGACGCGACGCGTATGGATCATCACCAAGCAGACGTACCTCTGCTTCGCGCGCGACAACTGCACCCAGCTCGCCGCCGCCATCTCCTACTACGTCCTCTTCTCGATCATCCCCCTCGCCATCCTCGCCGTCTCCGTCGCCAGCATCGTCTTGAATAGCGACGCCGTGCGCAGCGATATCACTGACCGCATCCTCAGCGCCGTCCCGCTCAGCCAGACCGAAGGTCGCTCCGCCGTAGAGAACGCGCTCGACAGCGTCCAGCGCGTCAGCGGACCCGTCGCCGCGCTCGGCCTCCTCGCCACACTCTGGACGGCGTCCGCCGTGTTCGCATCGATCCGCAAATCGCTGAACGCAGTCTGGCGCGTCGATGAACACCGTCCCTGGGCCCAGGCGAAGCTGGTCGATCTCGCGCAGGTCGGCCTGCTCGGCGTCATCTTGCTCGCCTCCCTCGTGCTCACCGGTGTGCTCCGTACCATCCGCGAGGTCAGCGCCGACCACGTCGGTCCCCTCAGCAACGCCAACCCAATTTGGGAAGTCCCGTCCTACGCGCTCCCCGCCATGCTCACGTTCGTCACCTTCATACTGATGTACCGCGTCGTCCCCGCATCGCACCCCAAGTGGCGCGATGTACTCCCGGGCGCCATCCTCGCCACGCTCATGTTCGAAGTCCTCAAGACCTCGTTCGCCATCTACGTCGCCAACTTCAATAACTTCGATGTCGTCTACGGCTCACTCGCCGGCGCCTTGCTCTTCCTTCTCTATACCTACCTCGCGTCGAACATCCTCCTCGCCGGCGCCGAACTCACCCGCACCATGGAGCGCTACCACAACCACGAACTCGACGCCGAGATCTTCCCCGTGAACCCCCAACCAACCATGACCCTCGTACTCCGCGCCCTGAGATCCCTCTTCGTCCGCCAGTAAGCCCACCCGCCGATCCGCGAACCATCGCATCGCACTCAGCGACTCACGCCGCGCTCGTCGTCACCAATTTCGACGCGCCACGCGAACGAACGTAGCTTCGCCCCGCCCGGTCTCCAGATCCACCACCCACCGGCGCGAACACGCCGAGTAGGGGCAGTCCGTAGACTGCCCCCCCTCCGCAACGCGCCACATCGCCAGATGCCACAGACCAAGAAGCGCTCAGCGCAGCGCGCCGCCGAGATCACCACAATTCCCGCGCCCAGCAGAACAACCCGACCAGAGCTCCCCTCCCCCCGCCGGGAAGGTCAAAGACTCGCCTCAGGAGAGGGCCGGGGGGTTAGGGCGCTCGCCAGATCCGCGGCGCAGCCCCGGTCATCATGTCGCCCAACGCCGACAACTCGATCCGCCATGGCGCCAACTTCAACAACCCGTACGTCGGATCCTCGACACCGCCCGCCCAGATCATCTGCAGGTCGTACCCAAGCGGCGGCGGCGTGTTCTTGTACAGATCCCACACGCGACGCTTTTCCGCCGCATCATCACACCACTCCGCCTTGCAGTCCGCGTAGATCTGCTGGTGCTGCGGATCCCAGTAGCTCAGCGACACGTACGGATTCTTCGCCAGGTGCTTCTCCTTGTGCGAATGCCGTCCCGTCGCAATCCACCCCGTAGTGCCCTCCCAGATAGGATGCAGGATCCGCGTCCGCGGCCGACCCTTCGCATCCACCGTCGCGACCGTGCACCACGCAATGCGCCGCACCCGCGCCATGAACTCT
The DNA here is from genome assembly GCA_031400455.1 of Chloroflexota bacterium. Classification (GTDB taxonomy): domain Bacteria; phylum Chloroflexota; class Dehalococcoidia; order DSTF01; family JACRBR01; genus JANXYW01. The sequence continues at coordinate 33,293 of JANNPX010000047.1, forward strand.
TCCTCGATCTCCGCGAACGATGTCACATCCATCTCCACTCTCCTCGTGAACGCCTCGACTACCCATCGGACTGCGCACCGACGCAGGCAAAGTCTCGCGCTACACCCCGCAAAGCGCCAGATCCCGTCCAGCCCACGCCACGCTCGGCTTGCCCTGCGTTGTGGCGCCGCATTCCCATGTAGGGGCAGTCCGTAGACTGCCCTCCTCACGTGGCACCCATCCGCGCAACATCACGATCGTCGTAGGGGCGGCCCTGCGTGGCCGCCCACATCGCGGTCAAGGCCGCCAGACGACAACAAGAACTCGCTTCAAGAACGTAGGGACGCACCTTCAGGTCCGTCCCCTCTCGCTCCGTCAAACTCGCTAACCCTCAACAGACTCCAACGTCCGCCGCGGTGTCGCGCCGCGTTCCCATGTAGGGGCAGTCCGTAGACTGCCCTCCTCACGTGGCACCCATCCGCGCAACATCACGATCGTCGTAGGGGCGGCCCTGCGTGGCCGCCCACATCGTCGAGCACCCCAACCCGCCCAACAGAACCAACTCCGCGCGAAGCTCCCCTTCCCCCGCGGGGAAGGTCGAAGACTCGCCACCGGAGAGGGCCGGGGGTTAGGTACCCCGAACCGCCTCCAACGTCCGACGCGCAAGCCGCTCCAACTGATCCGGCCGCTGACAGAACGCGTTGTACGCCAGCGCATCCAGACCGATGTGGATCTCATAACACCGCAGCCGCTCGCGCATCGCCGGCACCTCCAACTCGATAGCGTCGTAGTGCCGCTCCGCCTCTTCTGCGAAATCGATCGCTCCCCACGCCGGAAACCAGAGCGGCGCGAACGTCAGGTGCGCCAGGTCGTACAGGAAGTCCCCGTACATCCCGCAGCCCCAGTCCAGCACTGCCGTGACCTTCCCGTCCGCCACCAGCATGTTGCGGTTCACCGGATCGCTATGGATCAGGTGACGCCTCGCCGGACAGATCGCGACGAGATCGCGCAGGCACGCGATCCCCTCGTCGAATGCCGACTGCGCGGCCGGATACGTCGCGAGCCGATCCTGCCATCCCGAAATGCGACTCGATGGGAAGTCGCCCGGCAGCGCGAGCAGCGCGTCCTGCCACGTGGCGTGCGGCGCGTTGCCGCTCGCATCAAATCCACCGTAGCCCGCCGTGTGTGAAACGTCGGCGAGACGCATCGCGTCGTGCATCGCAAAGAGGCTCGGCAGCGCAGCACGCATCCCCGCTTCATCCAGCGAGTCCAGGTGCGTGCCATACGCCCGCTCGGAAATCGCATAGAACCCGCCCGGCGCTTCCCCGATCTCGAGGATGCGCGGAATCGGAAGATCCGCCTCAGCGTGCGCCGCCGCGATCGCGTCTTTCGCGAAATCGTCAGCCTGCTCCGCGAATCGAGCCACACACGCCGCGCCGTCGAGCTCGAACCCAAACGCAGTCGCCCAAGCCCCGCGCCCAATCTCAACGACGCCCGACACACCGCTCCCGAACCGCCGCGAAAGAAACGCAGCCGCCCCCGCATCATCAAGCACCAAGTACCCCTGTCACGCGCTCACCCGCGAAGATCCCAAGAACGTAGGGACGCACCTTCTCGAAGAGTCGGCGTAGGAGACAGGTCCGTCCGCGACGGACACCATTGCCGGCGCCCACACTCACACGTAGGGGCAGTCCGTAGACTGCCCTGCTCGTACCACGACGCAACGTGTCTCCTGCGAAACCCCGCCACCAAGAGCTCCCCTTCCCTCGCGGGGAAGGGGCCGGGGGTTAGGGAACCCTCACGCATCCAGAACTTCAACGTCCGGATCATGCCCTCGATCGTTCGCCGGCAGCAGGCCGTTCGCCCACTCTGACTTCTTCCATCCCGGCACGGGCGTCTCGCACTCCGCCTTCGGCACAAACCGCGACCGCTCCACCAACTGCATCTTGTGGATATACCGCGGACAGTTCGGAAAGATCTCCCGCGCCGTCACCCGCACGATGAACTGCGCCTCCGGATATTCCACCATCAGCGGATCGTTCGCGTCGATCGTCGCCTCGCCGTTCAGCCGCATCCGGTGGCGATGCTCAAAGTCGACGAACAGCATCCCCACCTGTTTCGTCTGCAGCACGTTCCCCATCGACAGGTACATCCCGTTCCCGTCGTAATTCGGAAACGCCACCGTGCGTTCATCGACGACCCGCAAAAAGCCCGGCTCGCCACCCTTGTACGAGCAGTTCGCGTGCCCCTGCTCATCCACCGTCGCCAGGAAGAACATGTCCATCCCCTCGATGAACGCTTTGTCGTTCGCATTGATCCGATCGTGCATCAACTCGCCGACCCGATCCGCCAACCGCGTCGTGTCGAACTGCTCCTGCAGCGCCCGATTCCCCTCATGAAAGACGTCAGCCATACACCCCTCCGATCACGTTGTCCCGCCACCGTACGACCGCACCGTTCCCCTGTCAATTCCACCGAAACCAAGCTCCCCTTCCCTCGCGGGGAAGGTCGAAGACTCGCCGCCGGAGAGGGCCGGGGGTTAGGGCTGCCTTGAAGCGCGCGCGCGACGCCGCGGCATCAGAACTTGAGCACGAGACGCTGTCATTCAGAGCGCAGCGAAGAATCTACGCCGCGCTGGCACGCCGCCGCAAGAGCCAGAACACGCGTCACTGAGGCTCCCCTTCCCTCGCGGGGAAGGGGTCGGGGGTTAGGGTCCGCCCGCCGCCCGCCAACACCCCAGCCTCACTCGCTCCTCAAGCCAACCTTCGTGCCCCTTCGTGTCCTTCGTGGTTCCAGACAAAACAAAGGCCGCCGTCCTCTAGGCGGGGAAGAGGACGGCGGCGGGAGACGACAACATTAGTGATGCGGCGATCAGTACGCTTCCGCGTGCGCAGCCTGTGCTGGTACGTAGGCACTCGTCTGGCTTTCGAAGTGGTTGAACACCGTCCACAACATGATCCCGAAGGCGAACATCTGGAAGTCGGCGAACCAGATCACGATCCGCAGCGTGTGCCAGTCGATGTAGTGCTGACCCGATGGCATCGTCACGTCCGACATCGTTACCAGCACCACGGGCGCCGCAATCTTGCCGATCGCCGCCAGCAGCGCCCAGAACGCCGCCCAGCGTGTGCTGCCATCCGAATCCAGCAGCCAGAGCGCGCAGCCCAGGTTCAGCAGATACACCACGATCGACGCCAGGAACTCGTCGCGCAGCACCCAACTGTGCCCGTACGCGAGGCCCAGCGCCGTGCCCTCGTTCAACGGCATGGCCATCTCGAAGTAGACCGCCGCCGGCACCGAGATCAGCGACGACAGCGCCAACCACAAGAACGGCATGTACCAGCGATGAAGGAAGTCCCAACTCATAGCCGCATCCTACGTCCGCCCTAAGGGAATAGGTATCAGGGAACCCCCTCGGTTTTCCCTCATGCAAGCCCGACTCCGACTCAGCGCCGAGCACCATGTTGTCGTCGCGGTATGGCCGTACGGCTATCCGCCCCGGCCCCTGCCAACGCTTTTCGCCCGGAGAAACCGACGCCCGACGCAACGGCCTCTGCTTCGCTGGGACGGCCCTTCGCCTCTAACCACAAGAGAAAAGGAGCCTGCCGTCTCCGGCAAGCCCCTTCACAATCACACTACGGTCGAACCGGCTACCCCCTGCGCGCGCCGTGAGCGGCTCCTGCCGCGGCGCAACCGCCCAGCATCGCGAGTGCGAACGCGCCGAACCAGTACATCCGTGTACCCGATCCACCGTCCGGTCCGCTGCCGGTGTTGGGCCCGAGAATCACACCCGCGCGATCACGGCTCGGATCCGGGGTCGCCTCCGCCGGTGCCGGCGTGTTCGTCGCCGGCGCGGGCGTCGGTGTCGACGTAGCCGCCGTCGATGTGCGCGTGGGCGTGTGCGTCCTCACCTTCCGCTCAAACGTCGGAGTACGCGTCGCAGTCACGTCCGGCACATCCTCGAACGTCACCTGCGCGCCGCCGATGATCACCGCAGCATCGTCGTCGTTGCTGTCCAACACCTCCGACGAACGCACCAGCACTTTCAGTCCGCCCAGGTCACCCTCGAAGTGATTGTGCCACGGGCCGGCACTGATATCGGGCACCGTGAGAGACGGAAGATCCGCCAGGCCATCCGCCGTAAAATACAGCCCGTCTCCTCCGCTCGATACGGTGCTCGCATCCGGCAGCAACGCCGTTAGCCAACCGTAATACGAACCGTGAGAAAGAAGCCCGCCGCCCGAAGACACAAACGCGGCGATCTCCGCGGCGTGCGCTGTGATCGCCGTTTCCTCGTCGGAGTCAAAGTCGTTGTCTGCGCCCGTACCCGCCAAATGAATGATCGCCGGATCCGCCGCGCCCGACGCCAGGTTGGTGAAGAACGTGTCGATCTCCGTCGCACCTTCATAGTGCGCAACCGTGCGCGACGTCTTGCTCCCGGCGAGGTCGATGGCGGCACCGGCATCGTCGCTCGTCGCCACGCTCCCCGACTCAGACCCCAGCGCCGCAATGCTGCCGTCGTTGCCGGCGCGGGTCACGTTCGGACCGATGTTCTCGATCGCGCGCTGGATATACAGCCAGCCTTCGACAGCGTCTCCGCTCCCGTCGACGGATCCGTGATCCGTGAGGTCGTCGCCGCCGAGGATGACCGGCCCGCCGACGCCGGCCGCGCGCGCTCCGGTCGACGAATCCGCCAACCGGTACACACCAGAAAAGAGCATCGCCGCGGCAATGCCGAGAAAAAGGACACGACGGAATGAACGAACCATGAGGATTCCCTTCCAAGAGTCACTGCGCTCCAGCCAACGCCCGGAGCATACAGTATTGCGCCGCGCCCAGACCAACCTGGGATTCGCACGACACGTCTTGTCCGCACCCCCATCGCCCCCTATACTGCGTTGCGCTCGCCACAGAGCGGTCGTATTGAAGGAGGGGGCGTGCCCAAGCGCACCTATCAACCAAAAGTAATCCCGCGTCGGCGCCGCCATGGCTTCCTGCACCGCATGGCCACCGTTGGCGGCCGCAACGTGCTTCGCGCCCGTCGCCTCAAAGGTCGCAAGCGCCTCACCGTAGTCAAGTAAACGGCATCTCGGCAGGGCTGCGTCCGTCCCATAGCCCGCCACACCATGCAGAGAGAACGACGGCTACGCAGGCGCAAGGACTTTGCCGCCGCGTACCGCAGAGGTCGTGTCTACGGAAACCAACTGCTTGTCCTTCGCGTAGTTCCACATAACGGCGAGGTCGTACGCTTCGGCTTCGTCACCGGCAAAGCAGTGGGTGGGGCCGTCGTGCGCAACAAAGTGAAGCGCCGCCTCCGCGCCGCCGCCCGGAGCATCGATGCGACGCCTGGAGTTGACATAGTGATAGGCGCTCGCAAGACCACTGCGGCTGCAACGTATTATGCGCTACATAGCGCGCTCCTCACCCTGATGGATCGCGCCGGCGCCATCCGCAAGCCCGAACTCGCCGCCCCCCAGGAGACGACGTGAAGAGGCTCCCCCTCGCCGCCATCCGCTTCTACCAGAATCGCATCTCGCCCGGCGTTCGCCCCGCGTGCCGATTCGCCCCCACCTGCTCCCATTACGCCTACGATGCCATCGACACCCACGGCACCGTCAAGGGCATCGCCATGGCTGCTTGGCGGATCCTGCGCTGCAATCCGCTCAATGACGGCGGCTACGACCCCGTCCCGAGCCACTCTCAAAGCCACACCGAAGGGCCCTCCCAGGCGTGAAACTCTCACGTAAATCCACACCAACCACGCATGCGCACAATGTTTCACGTGAAACAATTGCGGGCATCCCGCCCGGTAGCAACCACCGGAACAGCACGCCGTCCGAGTCGCCTCGGAGACCGGCCGGCCCGCTCACGGTGGCGCGAGGTGAGGACCCCTCGCACACGAACAATGTTTCACGTGAAACAATTGGGCTCCGTCGACGCCCCATCCTCGCGATCACGTTTCTCGCGGCCCTCGCCCTCTTCGCCGCCGCCTGCGGCGCGCCTCCCGGCCCCGTCGGCTGGGCCGGTGCCCTTCCGATCAAGGTCGACGGGCAGGATCTCATCCTCGTCAGTCACAAGTCCCACCTCTACGCCCTGAAGAAGGGATCCAGCATCGGCGAGTGGCAGTTCCCGCCGAAAGACAAGAACGCCTACCCCGTCAGCATCGAGTCCTCGCAGAAAATAGACGACCAAATCGATCAATTCGCCCTCGATGACTCCGCGAAGTCCGATCTCAAGCGGAAGGTTGCAGACCTCACGGTCGCCGGTCCCACCGCCGGAGTCCTCAAGGACGCCATAGACGCTTCGGGCGCGACCGAGGTCGAGAAGTCCAGCATCAAGAAGTCGATCGACAGCGCGCTGGCGTTCGAGAAGAACGCGCTCAACAAGCCCAAGGCACTCTATGGGGACACCGGCATCTCGCCCGACGGCAAGACCGCGTACGTCCCCACGTTCCGCGGCATGCTCTTTGCCCTCGATACGATCACCGGCAACGTCCTGTGGGTACGGGATGTCGGCGCCGAGATGGTCGGCGGTGTTGCCGTGAACGGCGACACGATCTATGTCGGCACGAAGGCCAACCGCCTCTTCGCGATCAACGGCGAAACGGGCGAGCGCCTCTGGGCATTCACGACCCGCGGCGAAGTCTGGGCGACACCGACCGTCGATAACGGCACGATCTACGCCACGTCACTTGATGGTGCCCTTTACGCGATCGATCAGTCAGGCAAGCAGAAATGGGCCTTCACGAATGTCGGCTCCGGGATCGCAGCGCGTCCCGTCATCGTCGGCGACGCGGTCTACGTCGGAGCCTTCGACAACAAGCTCTACTCGGTAAAGAAATCCGACGGAACGCTGAACTGGTCGTTCAAAGCGTCCAACTGGTTCTGGGCCGCGCCGGCCGTCCAGGAGGGCGTCGTCTACGCTGCGAGCCTCGACGGGAAGGTGTACGCTGTGGACGCTTCGACCGGCGATGAGAAGTGGTCGTTCGACGCCGGCGACGCCGTTCGCGCAGCGCCGGTTATCGCCGGCGATGGCCTCGTCGTTGGAGCCAAGAACGGCAGTCTGTACAAGCTCGATCTCGCGACCGGACAACCGGTCGATGGCAGCGAAGTAGTAGATCTCGGTCACAAGCTTCTCGCGAATCTGACCACCGATGGAGACAGCACCGTATATGTCGTGGCGAGCACTGCCGTCTTGTACGTGCTCGACGTTTCTGGCGCGCTAACCGCGCCGGGCAGCTATCCGCTGCCGCAGTAGGATGCCAGCCTGATGGACCAGCTCGGACTGCTCTTCCACCTCCTGCTCGTCGATCCCATGACCAACGTTCTGGTCGCCGTTGCACGCGTCTTCGGCGGCAACTTCGGCGTCGCCATCATCGTCTTTACGCTCGTCATGAAGCTCGTCACGTGGCCTCTGACCGCCAGCCAGTACAAGCAGAGCCGCGCCATGCAGGCCATCCAGCCGCAAATGCAGGAGCTGCAGAAGAAGTACAAGGGCAAAGATCCCAAGAAACTCCAGCAAGAAACGATGGCGCTGTATCGTGAAGCAGGCGTCAACCCCGTCGGGTGCATCATCCCCATGCTGGTCCAGATGCCGATCTGGATCGCCCTCTATCAGGTGATCAACCTGTCACTTGGCGACACGCCGGAGAGTCTCGTCACCCTCTCGCACCGCCTCTACGCCATCCCATATGTCCACGAGGCCGTACCGCTCAACAACGGCTTCCTGCTGTGGAACCTCGGCAAGTCAGACAAGACGTACATCCTGCCGTTCCTCGTTGCGGCGTCCATGTACGTCCAACAGAAGCTCATCACGCCCGCTCCCACGGCCGCTTCCACGCCGCAGCAACAGCAGCAGCAACAGACCGCCCAGATGATGCTCTGGATGATGCCCCTGATGTTCGGATTCTGGACGCTCACAGTCCCGGCCGGCCTCGGACTCTACTGGGCCGTCTCGAACATTGCCGGCATCATCCTTCAGTATCTTTACATGGGCCGAAAGTTCCAGTGGAAGTCGCTACTCCAGTTCAGCCCGCCCGCCCCCGCACCGGCACTCACCGGACGCAAGTTGGACAAGCCCAGGCCAGTCCGCGATCCACGCGAGGAGGACAACGAGGCCGACCCGGAAGAGGTCGTCGATGTCACCTCGCCTTCCCCGCAGAGCACAAGAAGGAATCGAAATGGCAAGCGTCGAGGCAAGCGGTAAGACGGTAGACGAAGCGATCGAGCGCGCTCTGGACGAGCTCGACGCGACCCGTGAAGACATCGAGTTCGAAGTCCTGAGCGAACCCAAGGGCGGCATCCTGGGCGTTGGCGCCTCCGACGCTCGCGTCCGCGTCTGGCGCATCGGCGAGGCCGACGCAGCCGCCCCAACCGGCGAGGCTCCGGCCGCCACAGAAGGCGAAGCGGCCGAGGGCGACGAGCTCATCGAGGACGACGCCGAGATGGCGGCTCAGATGCTCGACCACCTGCTCGAGCTGATGGGCATCGACGCCGATGTCTCCATCCGCGACGCCGAAACACCCGGCGACGGCCTCGGCATGGCCAAAGCCGTCCTCGATATCGAAGGCGATGACCTCGGCCTGCTCATCGGCCGCCGCGGCGAGACGCTCGCCTCGCTCCAGTACCTGCTCAACCTGATGGTCGGCCGCAAGCTCCCCGAACGCGCCACCTTCACCGTCGATGTCGAGGGCTACCGCCGTCGCCGCGAGAAGCAGCTCAACCAGCTCGCACGTCGGATGGCTGACCAGGTCCGCCGCTCGCAGCGCCCCGTGACGCTTGAGCCCATGCCACCCAACGAGCGCCGGATCATCCATCTCATCCTCGCAGAGGACGCCGACGTAGAGACGTCCAGCATCGGCGAGGGCGAGAACCGCAAGGTGTCGATCTCGCTCAAGCGCTAACGGCCCACTACATGCCGCCACCAGACTTCGTCGTCGTCGGCCACGTCACGCGCGACATCGTGCCCGATGGTTGGCGCCCCGGCGGCACGCCTACTTTTGCTGCGGTCCAGGCGCACCGCCTCGGCCTCACCGTCGGCGTCGTCACGCGCACCGCCGGCGACACCGACCTCGAAGAACTCCTCCCCTTCGCAAAGATCGTGGACCTCGGCTCCGACGTCACCACAACCTTCGAGAACACCTATGTGGCTGGCGTGCGCACGCAACACATCCGCGCCGTCGGCGCTACCATTGCGCCCGGCGATGTACCCGAGTCGTGGCTCGCCTCCCCCGTAGTCCTCATCGGACCGGTCTTCGGCGAAATCGCCCCGGATCTTGCGGTGGCCTTCGAACCCGGATCATGCGTCGGCGTCTCCGCCCAGGGCTGGCTCCGCAGCGCCGACGCAGAGCGCCACGTACAGCACGCCGCCTGGCGTGGCGATCCCTTCTGGCGCGGGTCCCGCGTCGTCTTCGCGTCCGATGAAGACCTCGCGGGTGGCGACGGCGAATTGGAGCAGTGGGCGGCCGCCGTGCCGATCGTCGCCGTCACGGAATCGTCCCGCGGCGCGCGCGTCTTCGCGGATGATCATTGGCGGCGCATGGACGCGTTCCCGCAGGCCGAAGTCGACCCCACCGGCGCAGGCGACACATTCGCCACGGGTTTCCTGATACGATTGCACGAGACCGGCGACGTCGGCGAAGCCGCGCGCTTCGGAGCCGCCGCCGCCAGCCTTTCCGTAGGCGGTATCGCTGCAACAGCGATCCCCACACGCTTGGAGATCGAGGCAAGGATGCGAGAGTATCCCCACGTGGCACTCCGGTGACCACGGTCATCGCACTCGCGAACCAGAAGGGCGGCGTCGGCAAGACGACGACCGCCATCAACCTCGGCGCTGCGCTCGCGCGCAAAGGCGCGGCGGTGTTGATCTTCGATTTCGATCCTCAGGCCAATTCCAGCGCCGGGCTCGGCATTCGGACAAACGGTCAAACAACGTATGATGTCGTCATTGGTGGCGCTCATGCGAAGGACGTGGCGGTCGAGACCGGCGTTCCGGGCCTGATGCTCGTTCCCGCTACGCCCGCGCTCGCCGGCGCCGACGTGGAACTCGTACCGATGATGGCGCGCGAGTTTCGCCTCAAGCGTGCGCTCGATGCAGTACGTGGCTCGTACGACTACGTGCTGATCGACTGCCCGCCGTCGCTCGGACTGCTCACCGTCAACGCACTCACCGCCGCCGACGAAGTGATCGTGCCCGTGCAGTGCGAGTACCTGGCGCTCGAAGGTCTTGGTCAGCTCACCGCAACGCTCGAGTTGGTGCGCCGAAATCTGAACTCCTCGCTGAAGTTGCGCGGACTGCTGCTGACGATGTTCGACGCGCGCACGAATCTTTCGCAGCAGGTCGCCGACGAAGTGCGCGCGCATTTCAGCAACACATTCAAAACGGTCATACCGCGCAGCGTGCGCCTCAGCGAAGCGCCCAGTCATGGACAACCGATCTCGACATACGATCCGACATCGCGCGCGAGCCGCGCGTACGACGATTTTGCAGACGAAGTGATCGCCGGATCCCGCACGGAGGTGCCCGCATGACGTCATCCCACCGCCCCGCGCTCGGCCGCGGATTGTCCGCGCTGATCCCACAGACAGGAGGCGGCGCCGGTGTCGATACGGTCGACATCGATCTGATCACGCCGAACCCGCACCAGCCGCGCCTGCATTTCGATCAGGATGCGCTGCGCGATCTTGCGGACAGCATCCGCGAACACGGCGTGCTGCAACCGGTCGTCGTCACACGCGCGGGATCGGATCTCGGACCGATGACGTATCAGCTCATCGCGGGCGAGCGGCGGCTGCAGGCCGCGCGCATGGCGGGGCTGACGCGCATGCCCGTCGTCATCCGCGAAGCCGTCGGCAAGGAACTGCTGGAGATCGCGCTCGTCGAGAACCTCCAGCGCGAAGACCTCAATCCGCTCGAAGAAGCGCAGGCGTTCCGCGGCCTCACCGACGACTTCGGCCTCACGCAGGAGCAGATCTCAGCGCGAGTCGGCCGCAGCCGCACCGCCGTCGCCAATACGCTCCGCCTCCTCATGCTAGAAGAGGACATCCGCGCCAGCCTCGCGTCCGGTCAGATCAGCGGGGGACACGCCCGTGCCCTCCTCGGGATCGACGACTCCCGCACGCGCCTCGACGCCTGGCGCCGCATCGTCGCCGACCAGATGACCGTGCGCGAAGCCGAGGAGATCGCCACCGCGATCCGCAGCGTCAACTCACCCCAGCCGGACCGGATCGACCGCCGTACGGTGAAGCGCGCCGACCCGCACGTAACTGCGATCGAGAACGAACTGCGCCAGGCGATCGGCATGCCCGTGGCCATCAAGAGGCGCCGCACCGGCGGCACGGTCAGCATCCGCTACCACAGCGAAGAAGAGCTGCTGAACATCATCACGCGCATCGCGCGGTAGAAACGTTCACGATCCCAGCGCGGGGAAGCGATCGTCGTCTACGTGCAGGATCTCGGCGTAGCGGCGCGCGGTTGCCAGATGCTGTTCGTCATGCGTCGTGCGATAGCGGTTGAACCCGTCGAGCATCTTGTCCGTGATCACTTGCAGATCGAAGCCCATGATGTAGCGCTCGCTCATCTCGTTCAGCGCATCGACGTACAGCTCGAAGTGCTGCGCCAGCTTTGACAGCGTGTCGGGCTGATGCGCGCACGTCGCGTGCTCGTCGCGCGCCGCCAGCCGGTACATCGCCTTTCCTGTACTGACGTAGTACGCGGCATCAACGCCGCGACTGGCGCGCTGACGCAAGTGCGTCGCAGTACGAACCGGCGGCTGCAGGCTCGTCGGAAAGATGCCGCTGAGGAAGAGCGCGCCATCCGCATACTGGCGGTACGCGTCGAAGACGTTCGGCACGTCGCGCGGCCGCTTCTCCGGATCGAGCATGTCGCTGAAGTACAACCTGCGCGGGCGTCCGTCGTCGTCCGCCGGAAACAGTTCGCTCGTCAGCAGACACGTCTCGAGCAGCGCGCCCAGGTAGTCGATCACCCCTGCGTCGACACTGTGGCGTCCGACGTAGAGCACCTTGATCACGAACAGGTCGAAGAGGGTCCGCGCCGGCAGCGCGCTCATCCTGCCGATGTCATCGTAGGCGGCGCTGACCAGTTCATCCACGGCGCGCGCGAATCTGGCGTCGGCGGCGTTGTGGCCGTCGTTGCTGGCGATGATCTCTTTGAGCTCGCGTACGCGATCTTCGATCATGCTGGCCTCGCCCGATTGTAGCGATCCCTGTACATGCCTGCGGTAATGATCGGCCCTGAATCGTCAAGATTGCATGAACGAAGCGGAGATTTCGCCAAGCCGTCACGCTCGAAACCCTTAAGGGTACGGGCTAGTCCTCGTTCCGATGCCGCTGCACGCCCGGTTTGCCGAGCCGGAAGGTGGCGGTCCCCATGGCGACGGTGTGCCCGGCGTCGTCCTTAACGTCCACCTGTGCGATGGCGATGGCGTTGCCCGCGCGAACGACGCGACCCTCGGCGACGAGCTGGCTGCCTTTTGCGCGTTCCAGGAAGTGGACCTGCATGTCGATCGTGCCCATGATGCGATCGTCAGGTAGCGTCGCCGCGGCGATCGCGCTTCCGGCTACGGAATCGATCAGCGCACAGACGGATCCGCCATGCGCAGCGTCGAACGGGTTCATTACGGCGGGGACGAGCTGCATGCTCATGCGCGCCCACCCGGGACCCGCGGCTTCGAGGTGCAGGCCGATGTGCTGGTTGAGTGACGGGCTGTGCTCGAAGATCTTGCGGCGGCCGTCGACCCACGCCGCCCAGTCGAAGTCGGTGGGTGCGTCGCTCATGCTGCTACTTCCGCCCGCCGAACAGTGAGCCGAGGATGCCGCGCGTGATCGAGCGTCCGAGCTGGCTGCCTGCCGAACGCGCGGTGCTCTTCAAGACGGCTTCGGCCAGGTTGTCGCTCTGTCGAGCGCGCGGGCGCGCGGCTCGTTGCGCGCGCGCCGCCTCTTTCTCTGCGCGCACCTGCTCCTTGTCGAGTTCGGCGGCGTGCTTGTCGAGCTCTTTCTGTTCGGCTACTTCGGCTACCTCCTGTGCCTTCGCTTTTGCACGCACTGTCAGCAGTTCGAATGCCGACTCCCGATCGATCTCATTCTCGTAGTGACCGAACAGGACGGATCCGGCGATGATCGCCTTCCGCTGTTCGGGCGTGATGGCGCCGATCTGGCTGTGCGGCGGCACAACGAGCGCGCGCTCGACGATCGACGGCGTGCCCTTATCCTCCAGCGTGGAGATCAGCGCCTCGCCGACGCCGAGTTCCGTGATCGCGGTCTCGACATTGATGGCAGGATTGGTGCGGAACGTCGTCGCCGCTGCCTTCACCGCCTTCTGATCGCGCGGCGTGAACGCGCGCAACGCGTGCTGTACGCGATTGCCGAGCTGGCCGAGCACGTCGTCGGGGATATCGAGCGGGTTCTGGCTGACGAAATACACACCGACGCCTTTCGAGCGCACGAGCCGCACGACCTGCTCGATCTTGTCGAGCAGTGCCTTCGGCGCGTCGTCAAACAGCAGGTGCGCTTCGTCGAAGAAGAAGACGAGCTTCGGCTTCTCCGGATCGCCGATCTCCGGCAGCTCTTCGTACAGGTCGGAGAGGATGCTCAGTAGCAGCGTCGCGTACGTTCGCGGCATCTGCATCAGCTTGTCGGCGACGAGGATGTTGATGATGCCGCGGCCGTTCTGGTCCGTCTGGATCAGATCGTTGACATCGAGCGCCGGTTCGCCGAAGAGTTTCTCGCCGGCCTGCTGCTCGAGGCCGAGCAAGCCGCGCTGGATGGCGCCGACGCTGGCGGCAGAGATGTTGCCGTACTGCGTCTTGAACTGCGCCTGGTTGTCGCCGGCGTACTGCAACATCGCACGCAGATCCTTGAGGTCGAGCAGCAGCATCCCATTGTCGTCGGCGATCTTGAAGACGATCTGCAGCACGCCTTCCTGCGTGTCGTTGAGGTTGAGCAGGCGTGCCAGCAAGAGCGGCCCCATTTCGGACACAGTTGTGCGGATCGGGTGGCCGCCGTCACCCAGCATGTCCCAGAACACGACGGGGCAGCCGTCGAACGCGTAATCGGTGAGCGACAGCATCTGGAGGCGCTCGGCGACACGCGGCGTGGCGGTTCCCGGCTGGCTGATGCCGGCGAGGTCGCCCTTCACGTCGGCCATGAAGACCGGCACGCCGATCTTGCTGAAGCTCTCGGCCAGCACCTGCAGCGTGACCGTCTTGCCGGTGCCGGTTGCGCCGGCGATCAGTCCGTGGCGGTTCGCCATGTTCGGCAGCAGCACGACGTCGTGCGCACACTTCGCGATCAGCAGGGGTTCGAGCATGTCATTTCAGCAATCTGAACACGGCGTTGAAGGGCGTCGCCACGCTATCACGGGCGTTCGGCCGCCGCAAACACGAGGTGCACCTCTACGGAACGACGAAATCGCCGTCGATCGGCTGACCCGCCTCGACGGCAGCGAGGAAGTCGAGCGTTTCGGCGGCGAACGCGTCTGCGCGCCAGATGTTCGTGCCGTGCCCGCTGTTGCGCAGCAGCACGAAGCGGCTGTTCGCGATCTTGCTGTGGATGGCGCGGCTGGCAGCGAGCAGGTGATCCTGCTCTCCGACGAGCACCAGCGTCGGCACGGTGATCTCGTGCAGGCGGTCGAGCGATCCGGCCCAGTCCTGCATCGCTTTGCTGCCGCCGAGATAGCCGTCGACGCTCATCTGCTTCATGTTCTCGATGTGCGTGCGCGCGGCGTCCGGGATTGCAGCAATGCCACCAGGCGGGCGAAACGCCATGGGGCTGTTGCGCATGCCGTCGATGATCGCCGCCATGCCCTTCGTGCGGGCGAGCGTTTGCATCATCTCGCGCATCTTCGTGAACTGCGCCATGCGCTCGGCGTCCTGCGCCATCGCGCCCATGCCCGGGCCTGTGTCGAACAGCAGCAGCGCCTTCACGCGGTCCGGATGCTGCAGCGCAAACTCCTGCGCGATCATGCCGCCCATCGACAGGCCGCCGACGTACGCCTTCTCGATGCCCAGGTGATCCATCAGCGCCAGCTTGTCGGCGACGTAGTCACGCGCGAGGCCGTACGCATTCATGTCGGCCGGCGCCGTCGTCTTGCCGTGGCCGCGGCTGTCGTAGATGACGAGCTTGTATTTCGCAGAACACGGCGCAACCTGCTCGCGCCACATATCGATGCTGGCGCTGTAGCCGTGTGTGAGCACGAGCGGCGTGCCGCTGCCGTGTACTTCGTAGTTGATGTCGATGCCGTTTAGTCGCGCGATGGGCATGCAGACTCCGTTCTCCGTCCTGCGATCACGCGTCGGCGATGCCGTAGCGCTCTTCGAGTTCCCGCAGCTCCGGCACACCCACGATCTGTTCGAATTCGTGGAAGCCGGTCAGTCGATCGACAATGCCAGCGGTCGTCTTCTTCGCGAACAACTCAGCGTACACCTCCTCGATCGCCTTTGCGGCGGCGAGCAGCGCGCTGAGCGGGAAGACGACCATCTTGTAGCCGAGATCCTGCAGCTCGCTGTGCGTCAGCAGCGGTGTCTTGCCGCCTTCGACCATGTTGGCGAAGAGCGGTGTGCCCGGGATAGCAGCCTTCACTGCACGCAGCTCATCGATGCTCTGCGGCGCTTCGACGAACACCACGTCGGCGCCGGCGTCGCGGTAGAGCTTGCCGCGGCGGATCGCCTCGTCGAGGCCGAGCGGCGCCCGCGCGTCGGTGCGGGCGATGATCACGAGATCGTCGTCGCCGCGCGCATCGACGGCTGCGCGCAGTTTGGCGACGTGGTCCTCGGCCGGAATGACTTTCTTGCCCTCGAAGTGTCCGCACTTCTTCGGCCACTGCTGGTCTTCCAGGATGATGCCCGCCGCGCCCGCAGTCACGCATTCGCGCACGGTGCGCCGCGTGTTCAGCGGGTTTCCGTAACCGGTGTCCATGTCGGCCACGACGGGCACGGTGACGGCATCGACGATGTGGCGTACGCGGTCCATCGTCTCGGACATCGTGAGCAATCCGAAGTCCGGCTGGCCGAGCGCCGCCGCGCTGAATCCGAAGCCCGTCGTGAACATCGCGACGAACCCCGCGCGTTCGGCGAGGCGCGCCGACAGCGCATCGTACGCGCCCGGCAGCACGACGATCTCCGGACCTTCGAGCATGCGGCGGAGTGTGGTGGAGTAGCGCATCGTTGGTCGCCTCTTGGATTCACGATTGGTGCGGGCGGATCGTAGCAGAGGGCTGCGTCGAGTGTTAGGTCGTGGCGGCGCTAGCGGCCCTTGAAGTGCGGCTCGCGCTTCTCGACGAAGCTCGTGGCGCCTTCGCGGTGGTCCTCGGTAGTGAACAGGTACGCGAGCGACTGCATGACGTAGGCGCCGATCTCGCGCGGGTCGCCGTACGTCGTGTTGCGCAGACCTTGCTTCATGAAGCGCATAGCGATCGGCGGGTTGACGGCGATCTTGCGGGCGATCTCCATCGCGGCGGACATCAGCTCGTCGTGCGGGACGACGCGCGAGACTAGGCCGATGTGCTCCGCCGCCGCCGCATCGATGATGTCTCCGGTGAAGAGCAGCTCCGCAGCCTTCGACGGTCCGACGATCTGCGGCAGGCGCCACAGCCCGCCAATATCGGACACGAGGCCGCGCTTGATGAACAGCTCGCCGAATCGCGCGCGATCACTGGCGATGCGGATGTCGCAGAACAGCGTCAGGTCCATGCCCCAGCCGACGGCCGCGCCATTCACGGCGGCGATGACGGGCTTGTCACAGTCGAGCACCGCCATCGCGGCGGGCGTCGGACGAGGCTTCGGGTCGCGCGGGCGGGCGTTCGGCTTGCCGCCGGGAGCCTCGCTGACGGGGTTCGGCGCGAGCATGATCTCGCGCACGTCGTCGCCGGAGCAGAAGGCGCTGCCTTCGCCGGTGAGGACGACGCATCGCACTTCGGGATCGCTGTGCGCGTCGCGGAACGCCTGCTCGAGGCGCGCGTAGAGCTCACGATTGAGTGCGTTCTTCACTTCAGGGCGGTCGAGCGTGACGGTTGCGATGTGATCCTGAACGTCGTATCGCAGCACCATGGTGATCCTCCTCGCGCTCGCACCGGGCGGACGCACGGGTCCGCCCCCACGCAATTCGTATCAGTCCAGCAATTCTCCGGACTTCAGGTCGCTGATTGCTGACAGGGTGCCGCTCGTGATCTTCTTGAAGAGATCCACGCCGCGCTGGTTCGACAGATCGATGGAGCCGGCGCCGATCACCGAGTAGGGGAGGAGGAACAACGTCGAGAGGCGGTAGTCCTGCCAGCACTGGTCGAAGGTGTAGTTCTCCACGCCGTTCTCTACGAGCGTGTCGTGGTAGAGCTTGACGATCTCATGCTCGCGCGCCCTGCGTTCTTCGGGCGTCAACGTCCCGCTGACGAAGTACGCAACATCGAACACGCCGCCGCCGCGGTTCGCGATCTGCCAGTCGATGACGGCGAATTCGGGGCCGCCCTGCGCCGATGCGAAGAACATGTTGTCGAGACGGTAATCGCCGTGAAGCATCGTCGTCGGCATATCGTCGGCTATGTTGTTCATGATCGAGCGGATGCTCTTCCCGAAGCGGTTCGCGATATCGCGGAGCTCCGGCGTGAGATAGTCGGCAGCGAATTCGCAGAACGGCTGCATGCCCTCCGCGTACCCCTGTTCTACCGCAGCGACCTGCCATCCGACGTTGGTCTTGGGCATCCAATCGAGTGCTTCCAGTTCGGCGCTGTTCCACCACTTCGACTGGAAGCGCGCGAGCTCTCGCACGGCGAGACGCGCGTGCTCGACCGAACAGCCCGTGACTTGATCGCCGACGACCGCCGGCGCGAGGTCTTCGAGCAGCAGGACGTAGTCGCCGTTAGAGGGCTCGAAGGCGCTGAAGTAGCAGCGCGGCGTTCGGAGCTGCACGCGTTCCGAGACGTGCCGGTAGAAGCCGACTTCGCGCTCGTAGAAGTGGAAGTACATGGCGACTTCGCGATTCTCCGGCGCGGCTGCCGGAAACTTCGCGATCACCACGGCCGGCGCGCCCGGCTCGGGCTTGTCGTACTGGAGCGACACGCGCGCGAGTTCGCCCATGAAGCCGACACCCTCACCGATGATCTTCGTGGTGTGCGACGCGACGCTCGCGTTCTTGATCGCGCCGCTCTGGCGGAGGACGTCGGTCAGCCATTCGTCCGTCAGTTCTCGTGGACTTGTTGCGAATGCCCGCATGGGTGTGCCCTCCGACTGCGGATGTCTGGTGGCGGTTGTCCGGACAATCTACTGCTGCCAGCGCACTTCGTACAGGCGGACAGCGCCGGCGGAGCGCTTCATCGGCGTGCGCGGATCAGGCCGGAAGGCCGCGGAGGAACTCCAGTAGGGGAGGATTCACCAGATCTGCATGCGTCAGGTTGGCGGCGTGGGCGGCACCGGGGATGCGCACGACGCCAGAACAGCCGGAAATCCCGGCGGCGATCGCCTCTCCCTTGTCGATGGTGAGCGCGGTGTCCGCTGTGCCGTGCACGACGATCGCGGGGCACGCGATCTCTCCAAGGCGCGGCGAGATATCATCGCGTCCGAGCAGGCAGCGGCCGGGTTCGGTGAGATAGCTCTTCGATTGCTTCTGCCACTTCGCGATCCATCGCGGGTTCTCGGCCGGGTCGTTGATGATGATATTGGCGATAGCTCCG
>JANNPX010000057.1:0-17182 GCA_031400455.1 Chloroflexota bacterium
GACGGGATGACCGAGCGCCCAGAGTCCCGCATCCTTCGCCTCGTTCATCAATCGACGAAGCGTCGATCCGCTCTCCTCTTCACCGCGCTCTTCGAGGACGTGCTCCACGGGATAGATCCGCTCCTCGATGAACTGCTGCACCTTCGCGCGAATGGGCCGTACGCTCTCGGGCACCTGGAACGACATGGGAAGCTCCTTTTGGCTGAGGGCGTGCTGTTTCGCCGCCGACTGACGAGATTCTACGCCCGCCTAACCTCAGCAGATACCGCCAGATGGTAAGAAATCACTTGCGAACACCCGTTCTGTATGAGATAGTCACCGCACTATGCCGCTTGCGAAGGTCCTTTCGTGTGCCGTGGTCGGTCTTGAGGGCGAGATCGTCGAATGTGAGGTCGACGTCTCCCGTCGTGGGCTCAACAGCCTGGCTATGGTGGGGTTGCCGGACGCCGCCGTGAAGGAGGCGAAGGATCGCGTCGAGTCAGCGATCAAGAACTCCGGCTTCCCGTTCCCCAACGGCCGCATCATCGTTAATCTGGCGCCCGCTGATATCCGAAAAGAAGGCCCGACGTACGACCTGCCGATCGCCGTCGGCATCATGGTTGCCGCCGGGCAGACGCTCGCCGACGTCACGCAATGCGTATTTCTCGGCGAGCTATCGCTCGACGGCGCGGTGCGACACGCGCAGGGGATTCTGCCGATGGTGGCGCTGGCGCGGGAACGCGGGATTCGCACGGCATACGTGCCGGCCGTCGATGGCGCCGAGGCGGCGCTGCTGCCGGACATGACGATCTACCCGGTCGAGACGCTGGCGGCGTTGCTGAACCACCTCTCCGCAGTGCGGCCGATTCCTCGGCTGATCTCGACCGGCGTGCCGCCTGTGCCAGCCGACATGCGGTGGGAGGGCACCGACTTCGGTGACATCAAGGGGCAGGAGCACGTCAAACGCGCCTTCGAGGTGGCAGCCGCCGGCGGGCATAACCTGATGATGAGCGGGCCACCCGGCAGCGGAAAGACGCTGCTCGCCCGCGCGCTGCCGTCGATCCTGCCATCGATGAGCCCGGACGAGACGCTGGAAGCGACGAAGATCTATTCCGTCGCCGGGCTGCTGCCATCCGATATGCCACTCGTGGCGCGACGACCGTTTCGCGCGCCGCACCACACGATCAGCCACGCGGGGCTCGTCGGCGGCGGACGCAATCCGCGCCCGGGCGAAATCACGCTGAGCCATCGCGGGGTGCTGTTCCTCGATGAGTTGCCGGAGTTCGGGCAACAGGTGCTCGAAGTGATGCGGCAGCCGCTCGAAGACCGCACGGTGACGATCTCGCGCGCTCAGGGCACGATCACCTATCCGGCGAACTTCATGCTGGTGACGGCGATGAATCCGTGCCCGTGCGGCTACTACGGGGATCCGACGAAAGAATGCACGTGCAGCGAATCGACCGTCAGCCGCTACCAGAAGCGCATCTCCGGGCCGCTGCTCGACCGCATCGACATCTTCGTCGAGGTGCCGCGCGTCGACTACGAGAAGCTGTCATCCGATGTCGTCGGCGAGAAGTCTGAGACGGTGCGGTGCAGGGTCGAATACGCGCGGAAGGTGCAGTCGGCGCGATTCAAGGGTTCGCGGTTCATCTGCAATGCCGAGATGACGCCGACGGAGGTGCGCGAGTATTGTCAGGCGAATCTCGATGAGCAGGCGCAATCGCTGCTACGGCTGGCGATGGCGCAGCTCGCGCTCTCGGCGCGCGCGTTTCACCGCATCCTCAAGCTTGCACGGACGATCGCGGACATGGCAGAGTCGCCGGATATCGCGTCGGCGCACCTTGCGGAGGCGATCCAGTATCGCCAGCGCGTGCGCGGATGAGCCACGGCGAGCTGATCATCATCGCGCTGCGGCTGGTGATCCCGCTGCTGATCCTGCGTTATCCGCTCTTCGGCGGCTTAACGGCGATGGTGATCGACGCGCTGGACGTCGTGTTGATCGAAGCGATCGGGCTGGGTGGGTTTGGGGGCCACTACTCCGAACTGGACAAGCTGCTCGACTCGTATTACCTGACGCTCGAAGCGATCGTGGCGTTCCGGTGGACGAGCGCGTGGGCACGGATCCCGGCGATCGTGCTGTACGTGTATCGCGCGATCGGTGTGGTCGCGTTCGAGACGACGGACACGCGAGTGCTGCTGTTCGTCTTCCCGAACCTCTTCGAGAACTGGTGGCTGTATGTCGTGATCGTGGCACGATTCTTCCCGCAGCTCTATCCGAAGTCCGCGAAGTCCGTCGCCATCCCGCTCTTCCTGCTGCTGGTGCCCAAGATGGGGCAGGAGTACCTGCTGCACTACCAGGAAGCGCAGCCGTGGGACTGGATGAAGAGCCACATTCTCGGCCAGGGGTCTTGACACGTCCTCCTCGTTCCGGTACCCTGGTACCAGTGTACCTATGTAGCGAGAGCGAGGCGGATCAAGATGGCAGAAGCAACGCAGCAGATGGCCGTGGAGCGCGTGCAGCTCGGCGTGCGCATGGAGAAGCGGATGGTGAAGGTCCTGAAGGGCCTCGCCGAGTTCGATGGCATCACGCTGGGGCAACTCCTGGAAAAGATCGTGCTGCACTCGTTCGAGCCGGTGCTGGGGCAGGAAGGCGAGATGTCGGCGAGCCCCCACGGAAAAAAGGCGCTTGCGGCGATCGGCGATCTCAAGCGCATCTACGGTATGGATTGGGACACGCATGCCACGCGGCGGTTTCTCGACGACTGTTTGGAGCCCGAATCGAGTGACGGGGCTTCCGTGCCTGCTTAGCCCCGAGAGTCAGGCTGGATGTAGACGCTGGCCACAGGTGTCTATTCGACCAGTCGATGCGCGGCGAAGAACTCCCAGATGATTGAGCTGGCATCGATATCGACGTTGGTCGCGCCGAACGCTTCGGCCGGGAGGGGCGCCGAGCCGGGCCACGTGTGGCCACCACCGAGCAGCGTGTAGAGCAGCGCCTCGCCGTCGCCGTGCGCGCATTGGGTGTAGGTTGAGAGTTCCGTCGACGCGGCGGGGCGTGATATCCGCGCCAGACCGTCACACGCCAAGCGTCGCGCCCATTCCGAGACGATACGCCTCACCGGGAGGAACGTACCGCCGCCGCCGACCTCAGGCGGTACGACGCCGCCTTCGAACGGCATCAGTGGGTCCGTCGTGCCGTGAAAGGCGACCATCGGCACGGGGGCAATGCAGTTAACGCCAGGCGATGCCACTGTCGCGATCGCGGCGATGCGCTCCGGCATCTCGCAGGCCAGGATGCGGCTCATGGCTGCGCCGTCCGAGAAGCCGGCGACAAAGGTCCTGCCTCGATCGACACATAGCTCCGCGTCGAGCTTCGCGAGCAGGTCGCGGACGAACTGAACGTCGTCGGGCTCATTGACCGCCTTGCGCCAGTTCCACTGGGCGGGGGCACCCGCGCCATCCGGGCTAACGACGATGAATTCCTGCTGGTCGGCGAGCACATCGAGCTTCGAATAGTCGGCCATTTGCTTGCCGCTCAGGGCATAGCCGTGGAGCGCGAACACGAGAGGCGCGGCGCGCGTGCCGTCGTAGCCGGTCGGCATGTGCAAGACGTACGTTCGCGAAGAACTGCCGCTCGTAATCGACTGATCGAAGTCCCCAACGGCGTGCGTTCGCGGGGTGGAACACCCCGTGGCGACGGATATCGGACTCACGGCGACAAACGTCTGTGTTTGTCTGGACCCCGCGTCCGAACCCGAGCCGCCACACGCTACAGCGAACGTGAGGAGCACGATCGACGCCACAAAGAGTGTGCGAATCACGGCGCAGAGTACCACGGAACCGGCCGGTATCTGCCGATAACGTACTTGGGTTCGGGAAGCAGTGGGTAGGGTCCTCTCTAGGTGCCAGTCAGCACGCGAGAGACCCCTAGTGACAGTTGTTCGTGCAGGAACGCGGGTAGGACTCGGATTTGTCGGGGGGAGTGGCATTCATGTTTAAGCATCTTCTGGTGACCCTGGATGGTTCACCGCGTGCGGAGTCGGTAATCCCGCACGCGATCGACATCGCGAAAAGCATGGGGGCCGAGATCACGCTCCTGCGGATCGTCGACGCCGCGAACTCTGACTGGAGCGAGCGCGGCGCGATTGGCAAGGGCCAGGCGTCCACCTCGATCAAGTCGACCTACGTCGACCAGGCGACTGCGTACATCAACAAAGTCGCCGAGCAAATCGGTCAGAGCGGCATCACCGCCCACGCCCTGGTGAAGCAGGGTGCGCCGGCGAAGCAGATCGTCGCCACGGCAAAGGAAGCGGAAGCCGATGCGATCGTGATGGCGACGCACTCGCGGCGTGGGATCAACCGGCTGATGTTCGGCAGCGTCGCGGAGGAAGTGCTGCACGAGTCGCAGTTGCCGATCCTTCTTGTGCGCGCCGCGTAGCCGCGCATAGCGTACGTCCGAGTACAAGCCGACGGAACTCAGTTCCGCCGGCTTGTGACGTTCCCCCTTAAGCGCCGCGCGGACTGAAGTCCACGCTACGGTGTTCGCATTACCGGCGGATGGCGAATCGTGGGCGCAGAGGGCGCAACGGGTTGCGCCCTACAGGTCGGTGACGGTTCGGCGTGCCGCGACGGGCGCACAGCCATGCGCCCTACCGCACCGCGACATCGAACGAGCGGACGGGGTGACCTAGAGGAGGTCGCCGGTTGCCGCGCGTGTGCTGCCTGTCTCCTTGTAGGAGGCGATAACGTTACGGGCGATCGTCTGCTGGTGCACCTCGTCGGCGCCGTCGACGAGACGGGCGGAGCGGGCGTTTCGCATCATGCGCTCCAGCGGCGTATCGGTGGAGTAGCCGAGCGCGCCGTGCACCTGGATCGCGCGGTCGACGACGCGCCAGAGCGTGTTGGCGACATGATGCTTCGCGAACGAGACCTCCTGCTTGAAGGGCAGCCCGTTCTCGATCTTGTACGCCGCGTGCAGGATCATCAGCTTGCCCGCGTACAGCTCCATCGCCGAGTCGGCCATCATCCACTGGATCGCCTGCTTATCGGCCAAAAGGGAGCCATGAGACTCGCGCTTGAGCGCCCGGTCGACGAGCATCTCAAGCGCCACCTCGGCGTTGCCAATCCAGCGCATGCAGTGGGCCAGACGCGCCGGGCCGAGGCGGTACTGCCCGAGCAGGTGGCCGTGGCCGCGCTCGCCCAGCATGTTCTTCGCGGGAACGCGCAGATCCGTAATCTTGATCTCGCAGTGGTTGCCAATGCCGGCCATTGTGTCGATGTCGCGCACGATCTCCCAGCCGTCCGACGGAATATCGACGAGGAAGGCCGAGTTGCGCGCCTGCGGCGGGTCGGCGTCCGGGTCGGTGCGTGCGATGACGATGGCGAAGCGCGCGCCCTTTGCGCCGGAGATGAACCACTTGTGGCCGTTGATCACCCAGTCGTCGCCATCCTTGACGGCGCTGGTCTGGATGCCCGTCGGATCGGAGCCGGCCACCTCGGGCTCCGTCATGGCGAAGCAGGAGCGGGAACGCCCTTCGGTGAGCGGCCGCAGGTAGCGCTCCTTCTGGTCGTCGTTGGCGTTGTGGAGGAGCGTATGCATGTTGCCTTCATCAGGCGCCTGCGCGTTCAGCACGAACGGCCCGAGGCCCGTGCGGCCCGCCTCGGCCGAGACGAAGGCCATCGCGACGTGGCTGAGGCCCATGCCGCCCCACTCCTTCGGCATGTGCGGATTCCACAGCCCGAGATTTTGCGCGCGCTTGCGCAACCCGGCGATGGCGCCGATGTAGCCGTTGCGGTCAGTCTCGTTCTGGCGTAGTTTCTCCTCGGTGGGGCGCACCTCTTCGTCCATGAACGCTCGCACACGGTTGCGCACGTCCTCGACATCGGGAGAGAGCGTGAAGTCGATCGCCATGGCGGTCCTCCTTGGAACGAAGAGCTTCGTGCTCGCTAGTGAGCATCGATGTTGAAGTGTAAGTCGCCTGCTCCGTAGCGTCACGGAGCAGCTGGGTGAGGTAGCATGAACGAGCAGAACATACCTGGCATCGACTTCGCGCGGCTCACACCGTGGTTCCGCGATCACGTGGCGCCGGTCGAAAGCCTCAGCGCGACGATCGTCGGGCACGGCCGGTCGAACCTAACCTACCGCATCGAGTCGGATGGGCAGGCCTGGGTGCTGCGGCGGCCGCCGCTTTCGCATGTGCTGCCGACGGCGCACGACATGAAGCGGGAGTTTCGGGTCATCTCGGCGCTTGAGCCGACCGATGTGCCGGTGCCGCACGCGATCGCGCTGTGCGAGGACCTCGCCGTAAACGATGCGCCGTTCTACATCATGTCGTTCGTCGACGGCATCGTGCCGACGGATCCCGCCGTCATCGCAAAGAAGTTCACAGAAGCCGAGAGGCGACGGATGGGCGAGGAGCTGATCGATACGCTCGCAGTGTTTCACGCCGTCGATCCGGCGAAGGTCGGGCTTGCAGACTTCGGCAAGCCCGAGGGATTCCTTGCGCGTCAGGTGAAGCGTTTCATCGGGCAGCTTGAACAATCGAAGCAGCGCGAGCTGCCTGAATTGGAGGAGCTGGCACGACGGCTAACCGCGGCGATGCCGCCCGAGGCGGATCACTCGCTCGTACACGGCGACTACCGACTCGACAACTGCGTCATCTCGCACGACGGGCACATCGCCGCGGTGCTGGACTGGGAGATGGCGACGCTGGGCGATCCGCTGACGGACGTCGGCTCGCAGGTCATGTACTGGCCCGAGCAGAACGCGTCCACGCTCCCAGCCGGCTCGCCGATCGCCAGCAACTCGGTGCTTACACTACCTGGGTACCCGACGCGCAAAGAGGCGATGGCACGATATGCGGCGAGGAGCGGGCGCGACGTCAGCAACCTGGATTTCTACGCGTGCCTGGCGTTCTTCCGCCTCGCCGTGATCCTCGAAGGTATCCACGCGCGATTCCTCGAGGGTGGCACGGTCGGGCCGGGGTTCGACACGATGGCGACGCAGGTGATGGTGCTCACGCGGCAGGGAATGGCGGTGGCGGACAACTCGTCGATACCGGCGCTGCGGGGCGCGTGACGACAGGGTGGCAGCAGCAGTCCTATCGACGCGAAGCGAAGTGGTACCCCCGACAGGACTCGAACCTGTGCCCCTGGCTTCGGAGGCCAGTACTCTATCCACTGAGCTACGGGGGCGTGCGACCCAATATACACACGGCTGCGCTCCTCGGGCCAAGACGCGACGGTCCTCAATGTCCCGGAGTCTTCCGGCATCGCGATGAGGTCCATCTGGCACCGCACGCTGCAAGGCGCGATTGAGTAGATTCTCCGCATGAGCTCAAACCCGCCCGCACTGCGCAGATCGCTGAGCTTCTGGCAGGTGACGGTCACCGGCGTCGGTATCGTCATCGGCGCCGGCATCTACGTGCTGATCGGCGAAGCGGCCAAGGACGCGGGAAACGGCGTCTGGATATCGTTTGGCATCGCCGCCGGCCTCAGCGCGCTGACGGCTTTCAGCTACGCCGAGTTGACAGGCATGTTCCCCTCCGCGGCGGCTGAGTATGAGTACGGGAGGCGTGCGTTCGGTGAGTTCTTCGGATTTATCGCCGGCTGGATGATGATTGTGGCGTACATGGTGGCTGCTGCCGCCGTGTCGATCGGATTCGCGCAGTATCTCCAGTATTTCGCCGATGTTGATCCGCGCATCAGTTCGATCACGCTGCTCTTCGTGCTGACCGCGATCGTGATTTCGGGGATCGAGCGCTCGATCTGGCTCTCGGTCGCGCTTGCCGCACTGCAAATCGGCGGGCTGGTGATGGTGATCGCGTCGGGGGCTTCGCATGTTGGAGACCGCTCCGTTGTGGAAGGCGCCTCGGCAGGCGGTGTCTTGTCCGGCGCGGCGCTGGTGTTCTTCGCGTTCATCGGGTTCGACGACATCACCACGCTCGCCGAGGAGACCCATGATCCACGTCGCGTGATGCCCCGTGCCCTGCTCGCGACGCTCGTGATCTCCGGCGGGCTGTACCTCCTCGTGGGTCTCAGCGCCGTGAGTCTCATCGGCGGAGACGCGCTCGCTGCCTCGGACCGTCCGCTGGCCGCCGTGATCGCACACGACTGGGGGGACCGAGCATCCGGGATCGTCGCATTTATCGCTCTTGCGGCGACGACGAACACCACGCTGCTCGTCCTGACCGCCTCATCGCGCGTGATGTTCGGAATGTCCCGAGCCGGCGCGTTGCCCGCGGCGCTGTCGCGCGTCGGTCGCCGCGGCGGCGCACCCTACGCCGCTGCGGTACTGGCGTTCGCAGTGGCGGCGAGCTTCGCATTGCTCGGCAATATTGACGTTGTTGCGTCAGTGACGAACTTTGCCGTGTACGCCATCTTTCTCATGATGAACGCATCGGTTATCGCATTGCGCATTCGCATGCCGGATGCGCCCCGCACCGTCCGTGCGCCGTTCAACATCGGCCGCATTGCGCTGCTTCCCATTACGGCGATGTGCACAATTGTGTTGATGCTGTTCTTCCTGGACCGCACGGCCTGGGCTCTTGGTGCAGGTGCGCTCCTCGCGGGCGGAGTCGCGTGGTTCGCGGTCCGCCCACGCACCCGCCCAACCTAGGGAGGGAGGGGACGGGCGCCGGGCGCGACTTCGGCAGAGAACGTGTCACACGCGGAGCAGGAGGACCCCGGGCACGCAAGCAGATGCAGTCTCAAGGCTCGACAGCCCCGAAACCGGCACGCATCCCCCCTCGAACTGCAACCCTAGCCCAGCCACAGCGTTTGGACTTTTTGGCTGCCTTTGATACCAGTGCTATAGTTCAGGCACTATCTGACAGACACGGAGTATCCATGCCACGTAACCGGCAGAACGTCCAGATCAAGAAGCGCCAGAAGTCGTACCGGCCGGGTGAGCTTTCCGGTGATACGGCGCATATCAAGCCAAAGGGCGCCTTCAGGATCTTCAGCAACTACAAGCTGTTTGCGATTATCGGTGTAACGGTGCTGTTGGCGAGCATCGTCGTAACGGCCTACTACAGCACGAACTCTCCGATCGACGACGAGGGCAACGGTGTCCGCGGTGCGGGCGTCACCAAGGCAACACCTGGCGCCGACAGTACCCCTTCATCGTCCGGGGCTGCCAGCACGATCAAGCAGTACAGCGCGCCGCCGGTCATGACCATTGACTCCGACAAGAGCTACACGGCTACGTTCAAGACCGACAAGGGCGACGTAACGGTTGAGCTCAATGCCAAGGAAGCGCCTGCCACCGTCAACAACTTCGTGTTTCTGGCCAACGAGGGCTTCTACAACGGCGTGACGTTCTTCCGCGTCATCGCCGACAAGGACGGGAGCCTCGCGTTCGCGCAGGCGGGCGACCCGACCGGCACGGGCTCCGGAGGCCCGGGTTACGAGTTGCCCGTCGAGACAACGGCCGGGTCGTTCACGACGGGTGTGCTGGCGATGGCGAAGCCGCAAGAGGCTGGCGCCCCCAACAACGGCAGCCAGTTCTTCTTTACGCTGAAGGACGTCCCGACGCTCGACGGTAAGAACACCGCCTTCGGCAAGGTGACCGAGGGACTGGATGTACTGACGAGCCTCGCACCGCGGGATCCGCAGACCCAGCAGGAGCTCGAACCCGGCGTGCGGATCGAAACCGTCACCATCGCCGAGTCGTAGAGCGCCGAACCCCAACCGCGCGACAAAGCAAGAGACCGCCGATTGCTCGGCGGCCTTTTGCCGTTGGAGGAGGAGGCTGTCTAGCTCATTCAGGCCGAAAAAAGGGGAACAAAAACGACTGAAGGCAAACCTTCAGCCGGTCGCACCTTCTCCCTCTTATGCCTGCGGGGTTAGCTGTCGGGTTCGGCTCAAGGAAGTTTGCCTACGCACCGCTTGTGCGATTCACCCCGGAACTTTTGTGGTTCCCCCGCCTCGCGCGCGTCGCGAGTTCGGCTCTATTCGGTTGTGCACCGAGCTTATCGAGCGCCCATCGAAAAGTCAACGGCACCGTACGTTCGAGGCCGCCCGTCCGGGTGAAATTTGATGTCTATTTCGGCGCGCCACCGAACTGGATTTCGAGCAGTGCAGCTTCACTGACGG
Organism: Chloroflexota bacterium; assembly: GCA_031400455.1. Lineage (GTDB taxonomy): Bacteria > Chloroflexota > Dehalococcoidia > DSTF01 > JACRBR01 > JANXYW01. The sequence continues at coordinate 10,075 of JANNPX010000057.1, forward strand.
ACACTTCGATCCGATGCGCCGCTCCCACCCGCTCAATGGCGACCGGTGTGCCGTCCAGCGCCGCGGCGAACGGCTCTCGGTCCGCTGAAGCGAAGTAGATGCGTCGCGCCTGGCGCCCCGCCCGGGCGAGCGCCACGGTGAGCACGCCGGACGCTGCGTCGAACCGTTGCGTGGTTATGTCGAGCGCCCCGACGCCAATGTGTGCATTCGTGCCGACGACACGGGGCTCCACGGACGCCGGGCGAACGGCGACGACGCGGCAGGCGTGCGGCGAAACGAGGACGAACGTGAGCGCGCCTTCGACCACGCCGCGATACCGCTCCTCCCACAACTCGAACGCGTGCCAGCGTCCGGGCGGTAGCGGCAACGTCAGGTCGCGTGTCTCGTCGGCGAAGTTGAAGAGCCCCACGACGCGCAGCGGATCGCCACCGCGCTCGAACGCGATCTCGTAGCGCTCCGGCATGTCGCGCTCCATCAGGTCGATCGGCGTTGCCGAGCGCGGCAATGGCGGTAGCAGCATCGAGATCAGGTCGAGGCGGTCGGCGGGTACCCTGTCGAGATCGTCGCTGGACAGCATCATGCCGCCGGAGAGACCGATGGCGCTGGCGAGGGTGCGCGTCTCGTCTAGCGTCAGCTTCGTACGATCCGTGCGCACGAGGAGGCAGTCGGGGTCGTTCGCCCACAGGCGGCCGTGCATCCACGAGCGGGTCAGCGTGCTGCGGATGGCGGTCTCGGCGCCCCCCGGGTCGTCGGGGGTACGCGGGCGCGGCGTCGGCGATTCGCGCTCGGCGCGCGTCATGAATCGCCAGATCGGGCCGACGTCCGGGCCGATACGGTTACCGTCGAAGAAGCCGACAGATGGCGCCATCAGCGATCCGCAGCCGAGGATGAACCGCTCAGGCCCCACGCCTTCGCGCACGGCCTGCAGCGCCGCCCGGTAGGCGCGGATGCGCGTCGACGACGGATCGAGCCGCCGTCCGGCGACGGCGGCGCCGAAGAGGAAGTCGATCTTCACATAGTCGTAGCCCCAGCCATCACAGATCGAGCGGAAGAGCTCCGTCAGCCAGGCACGCGCCTCCTGATTTGATCCGTCTAGCCCGAAGTTGCGGCGCTCCCAGTTGTGCTGTGCCAGCACGGGTGCCCCGGCATCGTCTCGCACGATCCAATCAGGATGCTCGGCGAAGACGCGCGATGACTCCGACAGCAGGAACGGAGCCGTCCAGATACCGGGAATGTATCCGTCGCGCTTAATCTCCGACGCGAGCCACTGCATGCCGCGTGGGAATTTCTCGTTCACCGTCAGCCAGTCGCCAATGTCCGCCTGGTAGCCGTCATCGATCTGCACCGTATCGATGGGCAACTCGCGCCGGTGCTGCGCCAGGAAGCGCAGATTGCGGACGACATCGTCTTCCGTGACCTGCGTGTAGAAGTAGTACCAGGAGCACCAGCCTGCGGGCGTCGTCGCCGGCACGCGCGCGCCCATCTCGCGACCGAGGGCATCGCCGTAGCGTTCGAGCTGCGCGTTCGGATGCCCGCTGACGTCGACGAGGATGCGCTCCGACCACAGCGTCTCACCGGGTGCGACGGAGATGCCGTCGGTGAGACAGCGCGCGTCGAACGCCTTGGCGGGCGCGTCGACGTAGACCTGCGTGATGAAGTCGCGCGCCGTCATCGCGCCCGCGAGCAACGACCGGCCGGCGACCGGGTCGTACAGCACGCCGACGTCGTCGGACGCGAATCGGCCGGCCTCCTGCTGTCGTGGCTCCGGCGAGAGTTGCGATGGCGCGCTGCGGACGTCGTGGTCGGCGCCGCCGAGGGATAGCGTCGGCGCCCACGACTGCCAGCCGTTGCGATAGATCCGCCACTGAGCCGGTGACGCGAGTTGCAATCTGCCGCGGCCTTCACCGGGCGTCGTGAACACGTGCAGCGCCGCGAGCGGAAGAGGACGCGCGCCCTGGTTCGTAACGCTCAGGCGCGTCACGCAGAACGGGTGCGCGTCGTACAGCACGACTTCGCGGCGGAGCGTGACGCCGCGCCGTGGCACGGACGAAACGAGTGTGAGCCGCCGTCCCTTACCGAGTGCATCCTCGTACGGTTGGATGTCGTAGTCGGCGCGCTCGAAATGCAATGCGGCGGCGCCGAGGGGCTCTGCGAACGCCAGGGCGCGTTCGGTCGGACGGAACGCCCCTTCGAGGCACACGGGGGCGATGGATCCGTCGTCCTGCCTCGTTTCGACGCGGAGCCATTGGTTCTGCAGCCACGGGCCGTTACGCCCGAGGCCCGACGACACCTGTTCCGGCATTAGTTCCCTCCTGGCCGCACGGCGCGCACACGATGCCGCGTCCGCACGACACCACCGCCCACCGGGACGATGCTGACCGTGCCATCGACTTCTAGGACGGCGAGGCGTACGTCGCCGAGTTCGTCGAAACCGTGTTCGCGCATCGCCTGCCGCACCATGGCGTCGGTCAGCCCGGCGTGGGTGATGTGCTTCTCGATGAGCTTCCCGTCGCTGAGCAGGACGACGGGCTCGCCTTCGAGCGCTTTCCGCAGGGCGGGCACGTGGTCGGTGGCGAATGCCACGCCACGGTTGAGCACGAGCAGCGTCACCGCGGCGGTGAGCCCACCTGCAATCGTCGTGTCGGTACCGACCATCGCATTCTGGACGGCATTCGCGATCAGCAGGACGAGCACGAGATCGAACGGCGTCATCTGCCCGAGCTGACGCGCGCCGGCCAGACGCACACCGATGACGATGACCGCGTAGATGATTGCCGTACGGTAGACGATCTCGAAGACGGGCGCGTGAACACCAAAGATGTCCGCGGTGCTCATCGCGGCGCTATCGCCAGCCGCCGAACCGGATGAGCTTACCCTCGCCGGCCTTCTTCATCGCCGCGATGACTTTGGGGTCCGTTGGGCGATCGTAGTCGTTGCCTGAGCCGGTGTGTTTGAATCCGAGGGCCCGGTAGACCTTGATGGCGGCTCCGTTGCGTTCTTCGGTGCGTAGCGCGAGGTGATCGGCGCCCTGCGCGAACGCCCATTTCGCGACGCGCATCGTCAGCGCCGGACCGATTCCGCGCCCGCGGTACGCGTCTGCCACGGCGAGCACACTCAGGTATCCCTCTGCCGCGCCGTCGTACGAGTAGAGCGCAAAGCCGGCAATCTCGCCGTCCACGATGGCAAGCAGCATTTCGTTGTCGTTCGCCATGCGCTGGCGGTACGCAGACGCCGGCATCGGCGTATCCGGGAACGCTTCCCGATCGACGCGCACCACCGCCTCGATGTCGGCGGCGCCACCGGGCCGGAAGGTGACGCCTTTGGACGCGGGCTTTGCCGTCGCTGCGCGCTTATAGAGCCTGAACGTCAACCATGGCTCCTGCGGCGTGAATGAAAGCTTGCGCAGGACGGGTTCGACAGCCGAGCGCGATGAACCGAGCGCGAGGCGAAACCGCGCGGTACCCGCGCCGTACGCCTTGCGCAGACGTGGCAGCAACTGCTCGAACATCGGAGGGAAGAGATCGACGAACGCGGCGTCATCTTCGTACGAGTACACAAGCCGGCTGGGGTCACCCGGAAGCGCCGCCAGCACATTGTCGTCGCGTTCGACGATCAACTCGGGGTGATCGTTCGGAATACGGTCGGTCTCGCGCGCACCCCAAGCATAGCTGAGCGACTCGCGTGACAGACGCGCGTGGAAGCTCTGGGCGATCGGCGGCTCAAGGCGGCGGAGTTGTCGTACTGGCATCTATGCGGGCCACGTGCCGCGGAATACTTCGGCGACCGGTCCAGTCAGGATGACGTCGCCTTCACCATCCCATTCGAGCTTCAGTTCACCGCCGGGTACGCGCAGTTCCATTGCGCCATCGACCAAATCGAGCAGCCGCGCAGCAACCATCGTTGCCGACGCCCCCGAACCGCAGGACAGCGTCTCGCCGACGCCGCGCTCCCACACGCGCATCTCGGCGTGTGCGCGATCGAGCACCCGCACCACTTCAAAGTTCGTGCGTTTCGGGAAGAGCGCGTGATGCTCCATCAGCGGTCCAACCGCGTGGAGGGGATATTCCTCGACGGGTGACTGCTGAAAGTACACGGCGTGCGGGTTGCCCATTGAAACAGGGGTGATGGGCAGCGTGTGCCCATCGACGTGTACGTCGAAGTTCGTGATCGGCGGCGGTGCATCGATGGCGACGGGAATCTCGCGCGGGTCGAGGCGCGGCGGCCCCATGCTTTCGCGGACGCTCGTGACGAGGCCGCGCTCCGACGTGATGCGCACGCGAAGGACGCCGGCGCCCGTCTCGACGTCGAATTCGTCATGGTCTGGCTGGACGATGCCGTGGTCGACCGCGAACTTCACGAGGCAGCGCATGCCGTTGCCGGACATTTCCGCTTCGGATCCGTCGGCGTTGAAGATGCGCATCCGTACCGGCGCGCGCTCCGAAGCGACGGCGAGGATGAGTCCGTCACCGCCCACACCGAAGTGGCGATCGCACATCTCGAGAGCGAGCGCTCTCCAATCGCGCTCGGTTGAGCGCGCGTCGATGACGACGAAGTCGTTGCCGGTGCCGTGCAGCTTCGCGAAGTCCATGCCGCTCAGGATACCGTGCCGCCTGCCGCATCGGGAAGGAGGCTGAGTGCGTGCTCGCGGAGACGCTGCGAAGTTGCGTCGAGCCAGTGGATGCGCTCGTCGTCGGGACGGAACCAGGTGTGCTGCATGCGGACGAGGCGGTGCGTCTCGGTCTTCATCTGCGCGACGGCGTCGTCGAGGGTCAGGTCGCTAGCCAGATGGGCGCAGATCTGGCGGTAGCCGATGCTCATCATCGATGGCAGATCGCAGCCGTAGCCGGCGGTGTTCAGCTTCCGCACTTCCTCGAGGAGGCCCGACGCCATCATCGCGTCGACGCGCTCGTCGATGCGGCGATGTAGCTCGGGGCGATCTGTACGGAGTCCGAGGACGGTGGCGGCGAATGCGGGGGGCGCCTTCTGCTGCCAGGCGCTGTACGGCTCGCCGGTGGCACGCGTCACTTCGATTGCGCGAATGACGCGGCGGATGTTGCGTGCGTCGATCGTCGTCGCACTCGCGGGGTCGATAGCTCGCAACTCCGCGAGCAGTGCGTCATGCCCTTGCTCCGCAGCGATCTGTTCGAGGCTCGCTCGCAGCTCGGGATCGGGCGGCACGCGCGGCACGCGCCATCCCTCCAGCAGCGCCCAGACGTACTGGCCGGTGCCGCCGACGACGATGGGCTGGCGGCCGCGCGACCAGATGTCTTCGAGCGCCGCGGTCGCCAGATCGATGAACTGCGCGAGGGTATATGGTTCGTCGGGGTTAAGGATGTCGATGAGGTCGTGGGGCACGGCGGCCTGCTCGTCCCGCGAAGGCTTCGCGGTGCCGATGTCCATGCCACGGTAGACCTGCCGCGAGTCGGCGTTGACGATCTCTCCATCGAGGGCTTGCGCCAGTCCGATGGCGAGGGCGGTCTTGCCGGTCGCGGTGGCGCCGATGATCGCGAGCAGCCGGCGGGGCATCAGCCGCGTGCCGCCGCGCCCTGCACAAGCGCGGCGAAGCTCGCTGCCTTCAACGATGCGCCGCCGATGAGGCCGCCGTCGATGTCCGGCTGCCCGATGTACTCGGCGATGTTCTCCGGCGTCACCGATCCACCGTAGAGGACACGCACGTCATCGGCGACGGCGCCGGCGACCTCGCGTACGGTGTTACGGATCAGCGCGACCGCTTCCTGCGCTATCGCGCCGTCCGCCGCGAGGCCGGTGCCGATCGCCCATACGGGTTCGTACGCGACGATGAAGCTCGCGCCGACGTTGACGCCGTCGAGGCCGCCTCGCGTTTGGCGCTCGAGCACCGTTGCGGTTTCGCCGGCCTGCCGCTGGTCGAGGGTCTCGCCGACGCACATGATCGGGATGACGCCGCGCGCCAGCGCGGCTTTCACGCGGCGGTTCACGGTCTCGTCCGTCTCGGCGAAGTACTGGCGCCGCTCGCTGTGGCCGATGATGACGTGCGTGGCCACCTCTGCCACTTGCGTGATGCTCACTTCGCCGGTGAACGCGCCCTTCTCCTCCCAGTACGCGTTCTGGGCGCCGAGGGCGATCGCCGAGCCATCGAGGGCGCGCTTCACGTCGTGCAGGAAAACGAAGGGTGGGCAGATGATCTTCTCTACGCTCGGGATGGCGTCGACGCGCTCGCGCAGCGCCCGCACCAGCGCGAGCGCGTCGTCACGCAGCGTGTTCATCTTCCAGTTGCCAGCGATGATTGGCGTTCGTGACATCTCAGGCTCCGTACTTCGTCAGGCGACCCGCATGGGCCATGGCGAGCGACAGCAATTCCTTCGCGGGGAACGTGCCAAGAATGCCACGAGCGCAAGCCTTCTCGTTGAAGCCTTCAGTTTGATCCGCCTGACCGAATTCCTTCGCGTGGAAGAGGAGCGGGACGGGATGCCACGAGTGTCCCGCCACGACGGCGGGGGTGGAGTGATCGCCGCCGACCATGAACACGTCGGCCTGCAGGGCGTGTAGTGCCTCGATGTACGTATCCACTTCCTCAAGGGCCGCGACCTTCTCGTGGAAATCGCCGTCTTCGCCGGCAGCGTCGGCGCGCTTGAAGTGGATGAAGAAGAAGTCGTAGTCGTCCCAGTGCTTCTTCAGCGTCTCGACCTCGGCCGCGAACGTCGAGCCGGTCTTAAGGACGTCCATGCCGACGAGCTTTGCCAGTCCGCGGTACATCGGGTACGCCGCGATGGCGGCCGCGCGGAACTTGCAGGTCTCGACGATCGACGGCATAGGCGGGTGCTTGGCGATGCCACGAAGCGTCAGCATGTTCGCGGGTTCGTGGCCGCGCAAGACGGTCTTCGCCTCGGCGATCCACTGGTTCAGCAGGGCGGCTGTCACTTCGGCTTCCGGCGCGAGCGCGCGTGACGGCAGCGGCTGCTGACCCTCGCGTTGCGGATCGGTCTCACTGACGCGATCCGACAGGCCTTCGCCGCGCAGCACGAGGAGGAATCGGTGATCGCGCACCGGCTCGACGAACGTCTGCACGCCCGGCAGCTTGATGCGCGAGAGCTTCTCGCAAAGCGGCGCCGAGTGTTCGGTGGCGATC
>JANNPX010000028.1:0-109367 GCA_031400455.1 Chloroflexota bacterium
CTGACGCGATCCGACAGGCCTTCGCCGCGCAGCACGAGGAGGAATCGGTGATCGCGCACCGGCTCGACGAACGTCTGCACGCCCGGCAGCTTGATGCGCGAGAGCTTCTCGCAAAGCGGCGCCGAGTGTTCGGTGGCGATCCGGCCGGCGCGGCGATCTGTGATGCGGCCGTCGGCGTCGACGGTGCAGAAGTTGCCGCGCGCGGCGACGTCTGTGGATTGGAGGTCGAAGTCGACGCCTAGCGCTTCGAGGACGCCACGGCCGACCGTGTATCTCTCCGGGTCGTAGCCGAAGAGCGCCAGATGGCCGGGACCGCTGCCGGGGGTGACGCCGTAGCCGACGGGCATGGTCAGGCCGCACAGGCTCTGCTGTGCGAGCCTATCGAGCTGCGGGATGTTGGCCTGTTCAAGCTCGGAACGCCCGCTCGCGTTCGGCAGACCGCCGAGCCCGTCGATGACAAGCAGGAGGATCTTGCTCGAGCCAGTGATCGACAGCTCGCGGAGGAGTTCAAGATTCACGGGGCGAGTCTAACACGGCCCTCCGCGGCCAGCTACGGCAGTTGAGCAGCGCGTCGGCGATGCACGTACCAACCCGCCGCACCCGTCATCGCCGCCGCTGCCAAGACGCCAACGATTGCGTACTGCATCGTCCGGTCGCTGCCGGCCGACGATGCCGCAGCCGACGACGTCAGATCGGGAGCCTCCGCCACACCACCGACGGGGGCTACCGGGGCGTTGAGCTTGATGACGGACCGACCGTTGTTACGCGGGGTGTTGAAGTCCGTTGTGAGATTGGCGGGTAGGACGGTGGCCACGGCCACGGGGACATTCTGGAGCGAGTATTCGGTTGAGTTGTCCGCGGGATTGATATTGATGTTAGCGAGCCGCAGGCTCTGCGCTGTGCCCGAACCTGGCAGAGCGACCGCTGCAGAGCCGAAGAGTGCCGTCCCGCCCCCGTAGGCGACGGCGTCCACCACTGTGCGGGGCGTGCCGCACGTAATGCCCTGGAACACTACCGACCCGCCCGTGAGCTGTACCGGATGGAGGGGATCGCCGCCGTTGACTCCGACCGTGTTCGCGCCGCTGAACGTAAAGTCGGCGGCGCCACCGGTCACATTGCTATTGAATTCCGACGTCGCGATTAGCGTCGACTCACCAGTCAAACCATTTGCGACGTTGGACGGGAACGTGAATGTCGCCTTGAGCGTATTGGTAGCGTCGAAGAATTGGATTGTGTGACCACTAAGGAAAGTCTGGCCGCCCAAGGCCATACGCAACTCTACGTACTGGATATTGTTGTTGCTGCTGAATCCACCCATGACGGCGTGAATCCGCATGCAATGGAAGCCGGCTTCAGCAACGCCCGCCTGTCGCACAACGAGCACCGACACCGACACGCAAATCGCGAGGCCGACGGAAAGCAGAGTACGCATGGCCAATTCTCCTAGAATCGCGGGGCGACGATGGTGGACCGGCTGACCGCGCCGGGCAGGCTGGGACAGCTAGCATACGACGGATACGGGCCGGTGGACGCACATTTCGTCACAAATATTTCGGGCTGCTTCGTAGTCTTTACTGGCGGTGCCTATACCCGTACTTCGGCCGCGTCATCGAATATCTTGGTCGGCGGGCTGATCTCATCTGAAGGGGCTGGATGGTTGCCGCGCGCGGTCGCCCGGGGCATCAACCCCAGCACGCGGGCCAGGGGCCAGCCGAGCAGGATGCTCGCCGGCACGTACGCCGCCACCACGAAGGTCCACCACACGGCAGCCGACACGTCCTCCAGCCGAAGCTGGCTCGCTACCAGACGCATCGGATCGTTAATGATCAGCAGCGCGTACGACATGACGCCGATGGTTGTAAAGGCGCGGACGGGCAGGCTCAGATCGATGCGCGATGGCGGCTTGACGAGCAGCGGGAGCGCAAACAGGCCGATACCGAGCGTCGCGAGCGGCAAACCGAGCGACTGCAGGTATAAGCCAGCGCCGCGGGACGTGAGCTGTTCGGCAGTCCATCGCCCGATGAGCAAGTCGCCGGCGGTGTGTGCCGCGAAGCCTGCCACGAATGCGGCGGCGATGACCTCGGGTCGGCGCGCGATGGCGAGCCAGCGACGTCCCTGTGGCGCGATGAGCAGCCAACCGATCGCCATGCCCGCAGTGAATTCGAACATCCGGAACGGAGCCCAGCCCGTGACGAGGAAGAACTTCAGCTCCAGCGCGCCGTACTCGTGGACAATCCACCAGTTCGCCATCACGGTGACACCGAACGTCAGCATGAGGAACGCCACGACGCCGATCCGCCGCATGAGCCAGAACAGCACGGGGAATAGCAGGTAGTACTGCGCAAGCAAGCCGACGAACCAGAGCGCGAGTTGCGGCGCAAAGAACCACTCATCCTCGAACAGCCGCGGCAGCAGCGCGATACTCGCCCAGACGACGCCGCTGTCGATGAGGATGACGGTGTGCAGCGAGATCGTGATGCCGTGTCCGAAGTGGTCGCCGAAGGCTCCGTCGCCAATCGCCGCCTGTCGCCAGGCTATCGCGCAGATCACCGCGTAGGTGATGGCGACGCCGACCCAGTACGGGAGCAGCAGTTTGCGGAAGCGCGCGACGAAGAATCGCGGCCAGCTCAGGCCGTCGCCCGCACGATAAGCGGCGATGGTCAGCGATATGCCGCTGATCATCATGAAGAGGGGGACGCCCTGGAAGCCGTCACGGAAGAGAAGGTCGGTGAACGAGGTAAAGATGGCCCATGGCCCGTTGCCCTGCTTCACCTGCCACGTGAGTTGCTCGTAGTACTCGCGCGGCATGCCCGGGAAGAATTCCATGTCTCCCCAGAGGTGGAAGATGACGACCCAGAGGATCGCCACGCCGCGCAGGATGTCGATCGCCACCATGCGTGGGTTCGGCAGCGGCGCGCTTCGTTCGTCCAACCTATGGGCTCCGTCCTGAATGCTGGGGCAGGGATAGACGCGACGATACTCCCTTCGCCGCCTCGCTTCAACCCCCTCCGAGGGCCGGTGTCAATGTCGAGCGGGCGTGTTAGGATCGCTGAGCCGCGCGCGCGGCGACGGAGGCGCGATGGATTTTCGGTTCAGCGACGAGGAAGAGGTCTTCCGCGGCGAGATTCGCACGTTCGTTGCCGCGGAGCTTCCTGCGGGATTCGGCAGCGCCGGGTACAACGACCGGGAAGACTCGCCCAAGGAGATGGGAGAGGCAGCGCGGGCATTCCAGCGCAAGCTTTCCGCGAGGGGCTGGCTGACCCTCGCCTGGCCGAAGCAGCACGGCGGCCTTGGCGCCGGGCCGATGCAGCAACTCGTCTACAACGAAGAGATGTCGAGGCTCCGCGCGCCCGGCTTCGGCGGCATGGGCGTCGCCATGGTTGGGCCCACGTTGATGATGCACGGCACCGACGAACAGCGCGAGCGCTTCCTTGGCCGCATCGCCCGTGCCGAGATGAGCTGGTGCCAGGGGTTCAGCGAGCCAGGATCGGGGTCGGACCTCGCGTCGCTGCAGACGAAGGCAGTGCTGGACGGCGACGAGTTCGTCGTCAACGGGCAGAAGATGTGGACGTCGGGAGCCCAGCGCGCGGAGTACTGCATCTTACTCGTGCGCACCGACACCGAGGCGCCGAAGCACCGCGGCATCAGCTATCTGCTGATGGACATGAAGTCGCCAGGCATCACGATCACGCCGCTGACGAACATGCTGAATTCGGCGGCATTCAACCAGATGTTCCTGGACAACGTACGAATCCCGCGTGCCAATCTCGTCGGCGAGATGAATCGCGGCTGGTACGTCGCCACGACGACGCTCGACTTCGAGCGATCCGGCATTCAGCGCATCGTCTTCGCGCAGACGTTACTGGATGACGTGATCGGATACGCGAAGGTGAAGCAGAGCGACGGATCGCGCCTGATCGACGATCCGCAGACGCGACACAAGCTCGCCGAGTTGCAGATCGAGTTCAATGTCGGTCGCATCCTGTCGTACCGGGTCGCGTGGATGCAGGGACGGGGGCTCGTGCCGAACTCCGAGGCGTCGATCGCGAAGCTGTATTCGACGGAACTGCAGTCGCGGTTTGCCGTCGCTGCGTGCGGGATCATGGGGCTGGGCGGCGGCCTCAGGCGCGATTCGGCCCGCACGCCGCTTGACGGGCGCATCGGCGCCTACTATCTGGCAGCGGCGTCCTATACGATCGCGGCGGGGACGTCCGAAGTGCAGCGCAACATCATTGCCCAGCGCGGGCTCGGACTGCCACGCGACTAGCCGCCGGTAACGCAGGAGACGCGCATGAAACCCTGGCTCGGCGACGCATCCTCACTAGCTGACAGCATCCGACATGGCGAGATCCGCTCCGGCGATGCTGTAGAGGCGTCGCTCGACGCGATCGCAGCGTCGAAGCTGAACGCTATCGCGTATCTGGATGCTGATGGTGCGCGGAAACAGGCTGCGGAGATCGACCGGCGCATCGCGGCCGGCGAGGATCCGGGGCTGCTCGCGGGTGTGCCGCTGCTCGTGAAGGACCTCGAGCACGCCAAGGGAATGCCGACGACGCATGGATCCGTCGTGTACAAGGATAATGTCGTCGACTACGACTCGATCGACGTCGGGCGGCTACGCGCGGCGGGCGCCGTGATCGTCGGCAAGGCGACAGCGTCGGAGTTCGGGCTGGTGGCGTATACCGCCACTAAGCTGCACGGCGTCACGCGCAACCCGTGGAACCTCGAACGCACGCCGGCGGGATCGTCGGGTGGCTCGGCCGCGGCGGTATCGGGCGGACTCGTGCCGGCGGCGACCGCGAGCGACGGCGGCGGGTCTATTCGTATTCCCGCGGCGTACACCGGACTCGTCGGCATGAAGGGCACGTTCGGGCGTATACCGCGCGGTCCGAAGGCGCGCAACGGCCCGCTGACGAGCAACTGGGGCACCGTGGCGCGCACGGTGCGCGACGCCGCGCGCTGGTACGACATCACGTCCGGCTACCATCCGCGCGATGCCTTCAGCCTGCCCCGCATCGATGGCTGGGAGGACGGACTCGGCACGCGCGAGATCGCGGGGCTGCGTGTGGCGGTACTGCCCGATCTGGGGGCCGCAGTTCTCGAGCGCGAAGTTGAGCGCGTCGTCAAGACCGCAGCGGATGCCCTGGTCGCCGAGACGGGGATGCAGCGTGTGGAAGCGAAGTTCCGCTTCCCAGAGAAGACGGCAGCATGGTTAAACGCCGGCGCGCCGGGGCTGTACAACGACCTCAAGCAGTTCTGGCCCGACTGCCGCGACGATCTGACGTACGAGATCCGCTTCGCGATGGAGTTCATGGAGAACTATCGCATCTGGCACGCCGCTTCGGTCGACCGCTTTCGCGTCGAACTCAACGAGGCGATGGCGGACATCTTCGAGCAGGTGGACATCGTGCTGTGCGCGACGAGTCCGCAGGAGGCGTTCGTGGCCGAGGGCCCGATGCCGAGCCGCGTCGATGGCGTGAAGGTCGGGCGCAACAACAACGGCGCGCTGACGATCCCGGCGAACATCAGCGGCTATCCGGCGATCAGCATCCCCGCCGGGCTAACGAGCAACGGGCTCCCCGTCGGACTGCAGGCGTACGCGCGTCGGCACGAGGACGCGCTACTGCTCGACTTGGCGTTGGCGGTGGAGCGAACGCGACCGTGGCCGCTGGTTGCGCCGGGCGCGCCCATCTAAGCCGTGCTGTACCACTTCAGCGAAGAGGCTGACATAGCGATCTTCGAGCCGCGGCCTCCGATCGCGCGTCCGGAAGTGGAGCCGATGGTGTGGGCGATCGACGAGTGGCACGCGCCGATGTACTACTTCCCGCGCGAGTGCCCGCGCGCCTGCTTCTGGCCGGGGACGCGCACGACTGATGATGACCGCGAGCGGTGGCTTGGTGGCGTCGAGGCGAAGATGGTCATCGCGATCGAGTCGAGTTGGCTCGAACGACTGCGCGCGACGGCGCTCTATCGATACGTCATGCCAGAGGCGCTGTTCGCGTGGTACGAAGACGAGAGTTCGGGGCACTACGTCAGCCGCCAGCCCGTGACTCCCTTTAGGGTTGAACCCGTTGGTGATCTGCTCGCAGCGCTGATTGCCGCCAACGTGGAGTTACGCATTACGCCGCGGCTACCTGAGTTGTGGCAGCGCGTCATCGCTTCGACGCTCGACTTCTCGGGTACGCGGCTGCGAAATGCAGCGGGGTGGGCGGAGGCGTTCGGAACGCAGAGCGATCCTTAGTCGAACACGACAGTCTTGTTGCCGTAGACGAGGACGCGGTTGCGGAGGTGCAGGTCGACGGCGCGCGCGAGCACGACGCGTTCGAGATCGCGGCCTTTGCGGATGAGGTCCGCTACTGAGTCGCGGTGGCTGACAGGCGCGACGTCTTGTTCGATGATTGGTCCCTGGTCGAGTTCCGGCGTGGCGTAGTGGGCGGTGGCGCCGATGATCTTCACACCGCGCTCGTGCGCCTGGTGGTACGGGCGGGCGCCCGCGAACGCGGGGAGGAACGAGTGGTGGATGTTGATGATGCGGTTCGGATAGCGCCGCACGAAGCCGTCGCTTAGCACCTGCATGTAGCGCGCGAGAATGACGAGGTCGATGCGTTGCGACTCGAGCGCGGCAGCGATCTGCGCTTCCTGCGCTGCCTTCTCTCCGCCGGCCACGGGTAGGTACTCGTACGCGACGCCGAACTGCTCCGCGATCGCGCGCCCGTCGTCGTGATTGCTGATGACGATCGGGATGTCGGCGTGCAGTTCGTCCATGCGCCAGCGGGCGAGGATGTCGTACATGCAGTGGTGTTGCTTCGATACGAGGACGGCGACACGCGGGGTTTCGTCCGAGAATCGGAGGCTCCAGGTCATCCCGAAGCGCTCGGCGATGGGTGTGAATGCGGCGGCGATATCGCCGCGGATGATGGCGAATCCCGCTAGCTCGAACTCGACGCGCTGCAAGAAGACGCTCTCTTCCAGGTCGGTGTGCTGGTCGGCGTGGAGGATGTTCCCATCGTTCCGGTAGAGGAAGTCCGAGACGGCGGCGACAAGGCCCTTCTGGTCGCGGCAGGAGATCAGGAGCGTGGCGGTCGTGTTCGCACTCATCGCAGGGACGATATCACGTACAGGGCGATCTGGGAGTAAGGGTTCTCCCTGCGGCCGCTCATCACCACGGGAGTGATTGCCCCGCAGCGAAGCTACGATGTATGCTCGCTTCACGCCGAAGCCCGAATTCCAACAGCTAGCAACCGCCGGAGTGCATCATGAAGTTCGGCATCTTCTACGAACTGTCCGTACCGCGACCGTGGACGCGCGAGTCCGAGCGCGACGTCTACATGAACGCGCTGGAGCAGGTGCGACTCGCCGACGAGTTGGGGTTCGATCAGGTGTGGTGCGTCGAGCATCACTTCCTCGAGGAGTACTCGCACTCATCGGCGCCGGAACTGTTCCTGACGGCGTGCGCGATGCAGACGAAGAACATCCGCGTTGGCCATGGCATCGTCGTCTGCGTGCCGCAGTTCAACCACCCGGTGCGCATCGCCGAGCGCGCCGCCGTTCTCGACATCCTTTCCGGCGGCCGCCTCGAACTCGGCACGGGGCGCTCTGCGACGTGGACGGAGCTTGCAGGCTTCCAGGCGGATCCCGACGTCACGAAGAAGACGTGGGACGAGATCGTGCGGGTGCTGCCGAAGATGTGGACACAGGAGCGTTTCAGCTACCAGGGCGAGGCGTTCTCGATGCCGTCGCGCGCGATCCTGCCGAAGCCGTACCAGAAGCCGCATCCGCCGATGTGGGTTGCGGTCACCAGCCCCGGGACCGAGATCGACGCGGCGGAGCGCGGGCTCGGAAGCCTCGGGCTGACGTTCGGCGGCATCGCCGAGCAGGAGCACAAGATCGCCGAGTACCGTAGGCGCATCAAGTCGTGCGATCCCGTCGGCGAGTTCGTGAACGAGCAGGTGAACACCGTCAACTTCCTCTACTGCCACGACGATGCGGAGACCGGCATCAAAACGGGCCAGCGACTCGCCGGGACCTTCAACTATCTTGCGGCGCAGTTACTTGCGGCGCGCGAGGCATACCCGACGCGCTCGTATCCGTCCCAGGGCCTGCTGCCCGCGTTGCGTCAGGAGTCGCAGAGTCCGGGCGACGGCGGACGCGTGCCGGAGGGCATCTGCATCGGCGACCCGCATCGGATAGCGCAGGTCGTGCGCAGCTGGGAGTCCGTCGGCGTGGACCGCATCAACTTTCTGCTGAATGCGGCGGAGACGGTACCGCAGGCGCAGGTGCTCGACAGCTTGCGGCTGTTCGCAAAGGAAGTGATGCCGCAGTTCCAGAACGGGCCGGCCGCGGCAGTCGCGGGATAGTCTCGCTGGGGAACCGCAGATTTCGCAGATTGTGAATTCTGGATACGGAGTGCCTTATCGCACCTGACATGCGGCGTCAGTAGCGGATTGCTGCAGCGGCCGGGACGCCCCACAATCTCGTCATGGCCGATGATGCTTCCGCCTACGGCAATGCGCCGCTCACGCGGATGTTCGAGTACAACGCGTGGGCGAACGGGCGGATTATCGATGCTTGCCGCGCTCTCGCGGATGCCCAGCTCGACCTCCCGGGCTCGGCGACGTTTGGATCGATCAGAAGTACGCTGCTGCACGTGGTCTATGCGCAGTATTCGTTCCTCGCGCGCCTCGATGGTCGAGCGCAGGATCCGCGGTCGGTCTCCCCGGTGTGGCCGGGGTTCGACGTGCTGGGTGGCGTCGCGACGGAGACGAGCGCCGCGTTGCTCACTGCCGCCGCTGCACTCGTCGAAGACACCGACGTTGTGCTCGCGTATATGGGTAAGACGTACCGGTACCCGACGAGCTTCTTCTTAACACACGCACTCGCGCACGGTGTCGAGCACAGGACGCAGATCGGGATGATGCTGGCGCAACTCGGGATTGAGGCGCCGAGTCTTGATGGCTGGGAGTTCGCGGGGTTTGCGGGATTGGGGAAGGAAGTATGAAGTTCGGTTTTGTTCTGCCATCTGGCGATGCGCGCGTGGCGGCGGACTTCGCATATGAAGCCGAGCAGGCGGGATGGGACGGATTCTTCGTGTGGGAACCCGTGTGGGGTGTCGATGCGTGGGTGGCGCTGACGGCTGCGGCGATGCGAACCGAGCGCATTCGTCTCGGAACGATGCTGACGCCGCTGTCCCGGATGCGGCCGTGGAAGCTCGCGAGCGAGACGGCCACGCTCGACAATCTGTCGGGCGGGCGTGTCGTTCTGTCCGTCGGGCTGGGCGCCACCGACACGGGGTTCGAGAACTTCGGCGAGGTGACGGACCGCAAGAAGCGCACCGAACTGCTCGATGAGGGGTTGGACGTGGTGACGGGGCTCTGGCGCGGGCAGCCGTTCTCGTACGACGGGAAGCACTATCACATCACGCCGACTGAGTTTGCGCCACCACCTCCTCCCGTACAGCAGCCGCGGATACCGATTTGGGTCGTCGGGGCGTGGCCGTTCGAGAAGTCGATGCAGCGGGCGCTGCGCTATGACGGACTGATCCCGTCGGCGCGCGGCGAGGACGGAGGGATGCGCCAGGCGACGCCGGACGAGGTGCGGGAGATCGCGACGCACGTGGCGGGGCACCGCTCAGCGGCGACGCCGTTCGACATCGTCGTTGAAGGTACGACATCGACTTCGAACCGCGACCGGGCCGCGGCGAAGGTGCGACCATGGCGTGACGCAGGTGCGACCTGGTACATCGAAGCGCGATGGGGTGTGAACGAAGGCTCCACGACCCTTGACGATGTGCGGCGGCGACTCGCTGCGGGTCCACCGCAGATCGACTAGCGTCCCGCCCGGCCGCGCGACACACTGGCACTAGCACAAGCTCGACGACCGACGATCGGTGATTGGAGCGAACGATGGTTCTGATTGGCACACGCGACATCGCTTCCCTGCTGGAGCACGCGCCGACGATCGACAACCTCGACGCCGAGGCGTGGGCGATCGAAGGCGTCGAGATCCTGCACGCGCGGTACGAGATCGATGACGCGAACCGCGAAGCGCTGCTGCCGCGCGCGCTACATCCGACGATCCCGGCGACGGTCATCTTCACGGCGGCGCGCTATCCGGACAGCCCCGTTGGGCCGTTCATGCTCGCGCAGGTGCGCATCGGGTGCCGCGCCGCCGCATTGCCGCGCGGCTTCTTGCTGCGCGCGTACACCGACTCCGCAGCCGCGGCGGATGCGCTGGCGAGGCGGTGGGGCTATTCGTGCTCCGTCGGCGACGTGAAGCTCTCTCGCTACCACGATCGCATCACGGCGACCGTCACGAAGGACGGCGCGGAGATCCTGCGCGCGTCGCTCATCGACCCAGAACCTATCTCCGGCGGGGACATCCAGTACGTGGCGAACATGAACCTCGCCAAACAGCAGGACGGCGCTCCGGTGCTGCTACAGGTCGATCCGGAGTACAAGTTCCATCGCGCGGAACGCGGCCGCGCCGAGATCACGACGTTCGACCGGTCCGCCTGGTCGGCAGAAGGCGTCGACCCCGCGTACCCGATCGTCGCGTCGTTCGCGCAGTGCGATACGGGGTTTCCGGCGATTCGGTTCGTGCTGGATCCGAGCAAAACCGCGATCGAGGGCACGCGGAAGATTCGCTAGCGCGTGCCGCGAGTGTTAGCCGCGCCGGTCTTGCTCCGCGGCAGCACGGCCATCCGCGTAGCCGGACGCGTAGTCGCCTCCGGCGTGGCCCCCGCGCCGCTCTTCAGCCTCGGCGGCGCGTTGGCGGGCGATCGCGTCGACCGCCATGCCGGAGGATGCTTGCCCGATATCGAGAAGGTGGTCGATGACTCGGCGCGCGCCGGCCTGCGCGAGCTTCACCTCGACAAATCCTTTCGTGAAGCCGTCGGAGTAATCGCTCATAGCGGTAATGGTACGCCCGGAGGGATTCGAACCCCCGACACTCGGTTCCGAAGGCAGAGTTTCACCGTAACGGGCCGTCCCTGATGATGCTGGGACGGCCTGTTTCGTATCTGAATCGTGACACTGATCGTCGGCGCGATCCCTGATGATCCCGGCCTATCGTCAGCCGTACATTGGCAAACACATTGGCAGCGACGGGTTCGTCTAAACCTCTCGCTTTCGCTGCACGTACCAGTAGCGTAGGATCGCGCCGTGAAGAAGAGTCAGGACTACCCCGGCGACTGGGAATATTGGGATCGTGACGACTTCCTCGAAGGGGATGACGACCCTTACGAATGGACGTGCGCCAGAGACTCCGGTCAAACCTTCGATCGGTTCCTCTTCGTCGCTCGCTTCATGACAAAAGAGCAGCGCAGAGAGTGGCTCATTGAGAGATGGACGAGCAACAAGGCGAGGATGTGGGGAAACCGGCAGCGGTTGGCTATTGAATATTTCAAGGAGGCGGGCTACCTCGGGACGCTCCCCCAGCCTGAAGCGGAGTTGACCTTGTACCGTGGCTCGTCCAAGCCGCGCTATCGACTCGGCCTCTCATGGACAACCAGTATCGATGTCGCACGGCGCTTTGTAGAGATGTGGTTTACGGGTGGGATCGTCTACAGCGCGATTGCTCCGCCCGAAGCCATCCTCGGAGGGTTCGACGAAAGAGAAGAGGCGGAATATGTCGTCGATCCGAAGATGCTCCGCGCCGTGAAACGGATCGAGGTCATACCCGTCCCGGTGTGACACCGCACAAAGGAGTAAGGGCGGTCAGCATCGAGCAATACTGACCGCCCCGATGGGGGACGCTGCGATCACGGCGTCTTACGGCATCACCGGCACTAGGAGGAACCGCCGACGCCAGCCCATTACCTCCTAGATGCCCGTCACGGTACAGAACGCAGCCGCGCGGTACGGCACCAGCGCAACCCGTTCCTCGGCCACGATGGTGATCAGGTTGCTCGTGAAGTTGTTGGCGTGTTCGTTCGACAATCGGATCGTCAGGTCGGTGCGCCGCGCGAACGCCGCGCCGAACCGGAACGCGCCAACCAGAGCCGTGTTTTGCGTCTGCCGCGTTGACTGCACCAGCCGCGCGCCGAAGATCGTTTCCGGCCCCGGGCGGGAGGGGTCGCCGAAGATGTACAGGCCGTCAGCCGTGCGCAGCAGGCGAATGTCCTGCCAATCCGCTGGGTGGATCACCACAGTGTCGCAGGGGACGAACTGACTGGTAAACACCAGCACCATCGCCTTGAAGATCGCATCGGGCGTCGGGTCGGCACCCTTCGCTTGAGTCTGGATGCCGACGAAGTTGTTGACGCCGCGCAGGTTGGGCGTCGTGCCGTTGCCGGTGAGCAGTTGCTGATCTTCACGAAACTGGATCATCGCCGGGAGCCGTGAGTTGATGTAGTCCATCAGTCCCGCGTTGTCGGCCATGACTTCTTCCGTCAGGGTCATCTCCGTGGCGATCTTGCGAACGGGTGACGTGCGCTCTGTGAACGCCAGCGTTGACTGCGGCTTGGTCGTGTTCTCTGCCGTTTCCGCCGCCGCGTTCGTGAAGGTCGTTTCCTCCATGTACGCGACGGCGGCCTGATCCGTGGTCGTCTGCGCGAACAGGTCGGCGATGCGCGGCGGCATCTGCGGCGTTTCGAGAATCAGCCCGGTGCGGACGCTCTGCGGCACGAAGCCGGTCGCCACGTCGAGTACCGTTTTCTGTTCGAACGGGATGTCAAACTCAACGCTGGCCCCGCCCTTGTGCGGGCGGAAGTCTTTGAACTGATCGCTGTTCACGATCATCTCGCCGATGCTGGTGCCGCCCATGTTGCGGCCCTTCGGCCCTTCGCCGCCGGAGTGAATCATCATCGTGGCGGAGGTCGAGTCGAGTTCGACTTGCAGGGCTTCGATGTCGTCGGTGAGTTTCGACATCTGGGTGACCGCGCCGTGCGTCATCCGCGTGTGATCGGGGTTCTCTGCGAGCAGCGTACGTACGGCCTCGCGCTTCGAGTCAAGGCGGTTCTTTAACTCCGCGACACGTGGGTTAGGTGGAAGTGGCATCTGTTACCTCATCAGCAGCCGCCAGATAGCAAACAGCAAGCACGAGAGGGCGGCTGAACGCTCTCGTGAAACCGTCTGCATCGGCGTCATCTGTGAGGATGCGCTGTCGCCGTGAGGAACGCCCCGAAGGGGTATCGCAGCGCGTCGATGCGTATACGGTCATCATAGCGAAACCGAGAAGGAATTTGCAGGTACATCGCCATCGAGCGCGCGGAACCGGACGCGGGGCTTCGTCGCGTCGAGCGCGGCCATGCCGATCGCCATCGCGCGGTCGGAGTAGCCGCCCGACTTGTGATCAATGCGCCAGCCGTAGCCCGTCTGGATCGCCTCAAGGCGCAGCAGTTCAGTTTCTAACGCGGCGTCGGGGTAGAGCAGCAGCTTGCCGTTGTGCAGCAACGTGAACAGGTTGGCCGACAACCGGGACACGCTCGTGCTTGTGAAGGTGAACGGTTCGATCCGCAACGCGCTGCGAAGTCGCTGCATGCTCGATTGCATCTGCCACGGGTCAGCCCATATCGCCGGATGATGGAAGCGGCGATCCACGTCGAGCAAGTCATCCTCAATTTCGGCGATGTTCACGGGCGAACCCTTCGACCCCTGCCACACTTTCAGATCGTCCAGCACCACGCGGTCGGCGTCGCGGTCGAAGTGCAGCACGGCTCGCGCAGTCCGGTCGTGCGTCAAGCCGAGGTCTAGGCCGACGATGTAGCGAACACCGCGAACGCCTTCTAGTTGTGGCCGGTGCAGCGGGTCGATACAGGCGTCGAGTTCGGCGCGCGTGACGAAACTTCCGCTGCCGGACACCCACTTGTTTTCGATTAGCCGCTGGAACACATG
Organism: Chloroflexota bacterium; assembly: GCA_031400455.1. GTDB lineage: Bacteria > Chloroflexota > Dehalococcoidia > DSTF01 > JACRBR01 > JANXYW01. Next base: position 13,833 of record JANNPX010000028.1, read on the forward strand.
CGGCGGCAGAGAACGCCGCTGCATTTCGATCCACGTCGGCGTTAGCCACGATGCCACCGGCCCATCGGCGGAGTACAGATAGAACGCCGGGTCAACCTTATCGGCGCACATCTTCCGCACGGTGTAGGCGATGCTCGTCTGGTCGAAGCCTGCGTTACTCAGCACCAACACGCGCCAGTCGCGCATCTTCCCGGTCGCACTCCACAGCGCATGCCAGAGATCAGGGGAGCGATGCGCCCAGAGTTCGTCAACGATGGCGATGAAGCCGCGTCCCAGCCCGCCTAGTCCGTAGTTGGTATCGCCGTCAGCGGCCAGCACGGTGATCTCGGTGCCGTTCTTCACGATGATCTTGTCGCGCATGACCTTGAAGGATGTGCGCAGCGACGGCGACCGCTCGATAAACCCGCGCAGCTGGTCGAACAGGATCATCGCCTGATCCTTGTCCGCCGCCGCGATCACGATGCGTACATCCGGCTCCAACAGGCCGACGGTCAATGCTTCCATAGCGGCCATCGTCGTCTTAGCATGGCCGCGCGGGAGTTCCAGATAGACAAGCCGGTATCGCCAGCCGTCACCGTCGCGTTCGTCCAGTGCAGCGAACACATGCTCACGCTGCCACGGTTCTTCGGCGTCACCGTAGCGGCGACCGTCAGGAAGGATCAGCGACCGGCGGAGTTCGTGCGGGTCGGCGATGTAGCTGCGTAGATCGTCGCGGGTCAGCATGATGCGCTCCAAAACAGGGCTGTGAGAGCCGATTCTGACGGCACTAAGCAGCGAAGTTGACTACAGACACCTCCCGCGCAGTACCGCGATCTGTGACCGGTACCGGATCGCCTCACAGGGCGTTGCCGTTGGTGTCGTAGCAGGTAACGACGCCCGCGATGGTGATCTCGGTGCCGAGCAGGGTGCCGTCATCGTCGAAGATGGCGCACTCCCCGTCATCCTCGTCGTAGTCCTCAGGAAGGGCGGTCGGCACGGTGCCACGGAGCTTCCTGTACGCCAGCACCCGGCGATCTTCCAGCGATGTGCGCAAGTGGAGTAGCACCGGCTCGGGCGTCGGGCGTTGCGGTGCTGGCGAATCAAGTTGCGGGTCGGTGTTCGGATCGCCCGCGAGATAGCTGCGCAGCGTGTACAGCGCGGCGTTGAGCCACTTCACTTCGGCACCAGCGTCGCCCTTCCGTGCGGCGTCGTTCGCTCTCTCCGTCATCGTGATAACGCTGTGGACGTTCATGCCGATCCCCTCTCTGCTTTCAGGCGGGCTACTTCCGATGCGGCGTCCATGTTCTTGGCGGTCGAGTCGCCGACTCTCAAGGCCATGCGAGCGGCGGGAGAGAGCGCGAGTTCACGTCCTAGTTGGCTTTGCAGTTGGCGGGCTTGTCGCCACACGTCAAAGACGCGACGCGGCTCCCCGCTGGCGGACGTGATGCCGTCGTTGACGAGAGCAGCGAACGCCCACCCAGCGATGTACTCGGCCTCACTCCATGCACGGGCGAGCGGCATATCGGCCACGGGATCGATCCACGGACACGCCCGAATCAACTTCCTCGTGAGCCTCTGCACGCGACGGTCACGTACACGACGGCCTATCGGTGCCTTTGAGTAGATGCCACCTTTCAGCGCGGCGACCCCCCTCTGCTTGATCGCCGCTGGCGTCATGGTGCGTGTAATCGGTTTCTCAGTCCGCTGGTCGTCGGTCATTTCAGGTTCGCATTTCTCCCGGCGATTCCCGGTCTAGCTTCCGTTGCCAATCCTCTTGCCAATGTAGTGCGTTCCGTTGTGTTCCCTGCAAGGGGTTGCGAAATTCCGATGTCGGCGGGACTGCAATACTGCACTGCCAGCACAACACTGCAACACCACACAACTGCAACACCAACCGCTCTACCCCTTGCGTCGCAGTACCTCTCTTGGCCCTCCCTGTTTACGTATGCTTTCCGCGACTTCCGCGATTGCTCTGCGCTCGTCCTCGGTGACTGGTCGATGGCCGCAGAGCATACATACCGCTTCTTCGCCGTCGCGGATGATCGCACCGTTGCATCTCTCACAGTTCACAGCGCGCATAGGCATGGCCGTTCCGGAATAAGCAGGTCTGCCGCGCGTGCGATCACCTCGTTCTTTGTGGTGCCGACGATCACGGTCGTCGTCGCGTGGGCGCAGTCGATGATGATCTTTGTGCAGTCCGCGCCGAATGGTTCTGTTAGCAGTGTCGCTTTCATTTCCGCGATCTCGCCGACTTCAGGAACTTCGCCGAGTCTCCATGTTTCCGGCGAATCGCTTTCCACACGGCTCGGCTGGCGTGACTTCCCGCCGCAAAGTTTCTTCCCGGCTTCACGGTCATCCCGCACCGGCATAGACACTTGGTTACTCGCTTCATGGTCACTTCCTTTCCCGCGAACTTTTCAGATTCTGAATCCTTCGCCGATTACGCCCACGGCCCACAGGCCGCGCACCGCTGCCATAGCGGGTTCACGATCCGGCTCCACGACACGGCCTCGTGCTGGTCGCCGCAGAGAAACCCGACGCTGCACGTCGGACACACGTGAGCGTGCTGGTCACGGCCCTTGCCGGGAACGGCAACATTGGACGTGTCTAGCGCGGCGAGCCATCGCGCCATCACGGGGTCGGTCGCTAGGCCGGGAGAGGGTCGCCGTGAAGCGGCTCTAGTAGCGTCCCGATGTCGGCCAGTTTTGTCCAACGGTTTTAGCCACCGGTTCCGGCTCACTCGGTGGTACCGCTCGCCCTGTGAAGTGACGTATCCAGCCGTTCCCCCGGTAGCGTCCAATGTGCGAGGTCTGCTGAATCGTCGCTTCGTGACCGAGCCAGCCCGCAGAAGGCGAGCATGCACGCTGTGTTGGTTGGCGAGCCGGTCGATGATCCGCCCGCCCTTGCGAAATGATCCCGGCCCCATCTCGCCGGTCGTCCGCTCGCCCCATTGGGGCGTCACGCCGAAGTTTCCCGTCGCCCGTAGCCGTCGCTGCGTCCGCGCGGGGATGCCGGTGATCGTGGTGATAGTGTCCTGCGCGACGGGCTTGATGAACGGGATCGCCGTCGCCATCAACGCAGCCCGCCGCTGCGCGCGCGTCCGCAGACGTTCGATGCTCCACTGGTAACGCCAGCCGCCACCGCCGCCGAGAAGGTTCGCAACCGCCACGGTGTTCATCAGGAAGATGCGATCCCCGGCGACCGTCCAGAACGTCCCCGGCGTCAGCAACCGTCGCGCCTGTCTCGGCCCGAACATGCGATCCGCGTTGAGCGCGTCGATCAGGTCGCGTGTCTCCACCGCCCCGCACCCGCCAGAGAGTTCCATCGCGTAGGCCCAGAGGATGTAGCCATCCTCCATCCCGACGCGGGACGCAGCAGCGGATTGATCGCGTTGGAGGGTCACGCTGTTCACAGTGCCAGCACCGCAGTTCTCGCCCGGGTGACACCGGACACAGCTATCGGTACTTCCGCCTCAGGAATACGCGTCGGCACCGCCGTAGATCGCGTCCTAGTAAGTGCCGCAACCCGCTGTAGTCGCTGCCGTTGTCGAGCCGGGGTCAGGGTGTGCGCGTGAGCCGCGAAGTATCGCTGCTCAACCTCGCAGCGGCGACCGCTCCAACCACGCACGAAGATCATGGTCGCGGTCATCTCGTACACGGATTCATAGAAGGGCAATTCGTCGCCAGCGGCATCGGCGACGATGTGCGCGTACAACGCGTCGGCTGTCTCGCAGCCGGGACGCTGACAGCGCGGACACTTGCGGGACGATGGCGGGGATTGTGTAAGCTCTGGTTGATTACTGTTGCCCACGGTGATCGGATTCCTCTCGCGCGCCTCGCCTTACCAGCGGGGCGCATCTCTTTGTCCCTAGTCGTTGGTTCCGGCGAGCAGTCGCTCTAGCTGCACGGTCGGCACGAGGATGCGTCCGCCGATCCGAATCGCCGGGATCGCGCCGGAGTTCGCAGCGGCGTATGCGGAATTGCGCCCGATACCCAGCCTCTTTGCAGCTTCCTCCACAGTCATCGTTACGCGCTTCATATCCACCTCTCCATTTCTCTGTTGACTCGTCCCGTCAGTTCTCTTACTATCTCCGTGTGATACTGCTTTTGCAAGCGTGAAACCGGTAGCCAAACCGGTAGATGGCAGAAAGTTGTGAAATATGGAGCGAGCATGGGGAGCCGGTCGGTTTGTCTGGTCGCGAGGGCGCGACGGTGGCTGGTCGCTCGAAGAGAAGCCGACGCCGCGATTCGTCTACGCGGCGAAGCGTCGCGACTTCAAGGCCGACCGTTGGTACCAGCCCGCCGACGAACCGACGTTGCTTGAGGACTTGGCCGAGCTAGGTGGCGATCACGACGACAGGCGACGCAGGGCGAAGTCGCCGGACGTGCAGAGGCGTGCGCTGCGATTCGTGCAGAAATACGGATCGCTCTGGGACGATACGCGGAAGCCCCTCGGCCCATCACAAGTAGAGATACACCCCGTGGATACATTCACGGTCGCTCGGCTACTGGCGGAAGCCGATGATCTCGCCGACGCGATGTCTCGACGGCGACTCGGCAAGAGTTTCGTAGCCCCCCTCAACGCGCACCTACAAGGTCTGCGGCTGATCGCGTGGGATGTGGAAGGCGAAACCGTCCCAGTGATCCAACCGACCGGTTTGATCGACGCAATCTGGTGGCAATTCTTGGTGAGCATCCGCGAGGACAGAGCGGTGCGTGCGTGCGGTCACTGCGAGCGCGCGTTTATCCAGAGGCGCACGAACCAGTTGATCTGTTCGGTGGCTTGCAGCAATCGGATGCACGCCAAGAAGTACGGACGGAAGGGGGTCGGCGTGAGACAGTAACGCAGGAGTACACGCGCAGTTAGCAGGAGAGGAATCATATGGAGAAGATGAAGGCCGGGGTACGCAAGCACGGAGCGAAATACGAGTTCGCAATCCTTGCGCCAGCCGACGAAACGGGCAAGCGGAAACAACAGTGGTTCACCGGCTACCGGACGCTGAAAGATGCGCAGTCGGCGCGGCGTGCGGAACTGGCGAAGATCGACAAGCAGGAGTACGTCGCACCGACTAAGACGACGACGGGCGCGTACCTCACGGGTTGGCTGGCGTCGATCAAGCGGGACGTGCGACCGTCAACATGGGCGAGCTATGAACTGAACATCCGCCGACACGTCATCCCGGCTATCGGGGCGATCCCACTGCAAACGCTCGACCCGAAGCGGATCAGTACGCTGTACGGCGATCTACTCGATCATGGCCGACAGGACGGCGAAGGATTGAGCTACCAGAGCGTGCGGTACATCGCCATGATCTTGCGTCACGCACTCAAGCAAGCGATTGAGGACAGCGCGCTCACGGTCAACCCGACGAACAAGGCGAAGCGACCGCCCAAGCCGCAATCGCGCATGGAAATGAAAACATGGTCGGCGGCTGAGTTGCGCGCGTTCCTCGACGCGATCCAGACGGAGCCGATGTACGCACCGCTCGTGCTGGCGGCATCTACCGGGATGCGTCGCGGCGAAGTGCTGGGTCTACGCTGGCGTGATCTCGATCTCGACGCCGCGCGCGTGGCCGTCACGCAGACGTACATCGCCATTGGCTACCAAGTGCATTTCTCGCCACCCAAGACGGCGAAGGGACGCAGGAACGTCGCGCTGGATGGGCGGACGGTGGCCGTCCTCAGGGAACATCGACGTACGCAAGTCGCGGGGTACGTCGCGCTCGGCATCCGGCCCGATCACGATCTCGTGTTCACGACCGCACTCGGCGAGCCGATCCACCCCGAACGCCTAACGCGATCCTTCGCGCAGTACGTGAAGGCCGCTGGCGTCCCGTCGATCCGGCTGCACGATCTACGGCACACGCACGCGACGCTCGCGCTACAGGCCGGGATACACGCCAAGCACGTGTCCGAGCGGCTGGGACACTCCACCGTGGCGATCACATTGGACACCTACTCGCACGCGATCCCCGCGATGCAAGAGGAAGCCGCCGAGCGGGTCGCTCAACTCGTGTTCGGGAGCTAGGATTGGCAATCCATTGGCAAAACGCCGTTTTAGGCCGGGGTGTTACTCGCTACTGAGCCAGATTCGTATCTAGGTAGTGGTACGCCCGGAGGGATTCGAACCCCCGACACTCGGTTCCGAAGACCGATGCTCTATCCGCTGAGCTACGGGCGCATGCGCGCTGATCGGGCGCAGTGTATCACGGTCGTCGGTCGTCGGTCGTCAGTCGGCGGGTCGGCACCTCAGCCAGTCAGCAGATCAACTCGTCAGCCGGAGGGGCGACGAGTTATGGTGTTGCTGCTGGCGACTCAGTTGCGAGTAGTTTGATCTCGATCTGCGTGTAGCCGGCGTCCCGCGCAAACTTGCCGACTACGATTTCACCCTGGATGCTCTTTTCGGCGTCGGAGAAGTCGATGACTTCTGCATCCTCGAGTGTGGCAGTACTGGCATCGCCATCAGTGACGGCGAGCTTCGCGTCGGCGAGTTTGGCGCGATAGTGTTCGAGCACCGCTGAGGCGCCGTCCTTCGTGAGGTACGTGACGGCGAACGACTGTCCGCCCGCCTGCTTCGTGTACGCGGATTGCGTAATGATCGAGCCGTCGTACGGCGGCACGCTGTCGGGGAAACCTTTCGGCAGCGCACGGCCATCGATCGGCACGAAGGGCTCCGTCTTTGCTGCCTTCGCGCCGGACGTTACCTCGACGCTTTCGAGAATCGTCGTCGTTTCGTCGTCCTTCGATTCGGCCACGAGCACGAGGCCGGTGATGTCGGGGTCGTCGATCTTGCTGAACTGGTGCACGGTCGCGTCGCGCCCGTCCTGCCCGCCGTCAATCTGCCACGGGTCGGCGCTGAACTTCGTGTTGAGGTCCGCAGCGACCTTGTCGCGTGCGTCGTTCGTGTCCCAAATGACGATGTAGCCGACGTCGTCGCCGCGCACCTGCTGTAGCGACGAGACGACACGCGCGCCGGAGTATATAGGCACGTCGTCGGGGAAGCCCGGCGGCAGCTCTCCTTCGAACCGCGTGATGACGGTGCCGTCCTGGCTCTGGCTGAAGGCGTTGAGGACGCTGGCCACGTCCGCTTCGAGCCGGGGTGAACTCGATCCTCCGCCGGGCGCGAGCAGCCAGACGGCCCCGCCCGCCACGACGGCCGCAACAATGGCGGCGCCAACAAGCGCTAACGGGTGCACCCCACGCCGAGCACCGGTGGCCGAGGCGGCCGCTAGCGCCGGCACGGACTCCGACGTGTCATCGACGATGGTGTACGCGTAGCCGCCGGGCGTCATCGCATCGAGTGCCGGTGCGGCATGCGCTTCCTTCGACTCGTCAGCCATGTGATCGCGAGGGGTCTCGTCGGGCACCGGCGCGCCCCTTTCGTTGCGGATGGCGGGAGAAATGGGGTGGACGGAGGGATTTGAACCCTCGGTCTCCAGGGCCACAACCTGGCGCGTTAACCGCTACGCTACGCCCACCATGTGCATCCGCGAACGGCGATAAAAAATGCCCTGCGCACCAGACGCGCAGAGCACCACACCGGCCGCCCTGAACATGTGAAAGTCTAGCACTGGCCCGTTCAGGCGGTCAAGAAATCGTCATCGTCCGGTCGAACCGTGTCCGCCATCGCCCCGTGCCGTCGTGGACAGCTCGTCCACCTCGCGCACCTCAACCGGCGCCAGCGCCGCGAACACGAGCTGTGCGATGCGGTCGTGCTGCCGAAGCTCGTGCGTCTCAGTGTCCCCGAACGTCCACATGGTCACCAGCAGCTCCCCCCGATAATCCGCGTCGACGGTGCCGAATGCCACGCCGACGCCCTTCGCCGATAGCCCCGAACGTGGCCGCACCTGCGCATCGAACCCGCGCGGGAACTCGATGGCGACGCCGGTCGGCACCATCTGCGGCGACCGTGTGAGCGTTAGCGGCGCGTCGAGGCAGGCGTATAGATCGAACCCTGTCGCGCCCTCGGTGGCGCGCGCAGGCACTCGCGCTTCGGACTGCAGCTTGCGAATCAGCAATTCCATGATACGGGCAAGCGTACCAGCGCCCGGCCAGCGCGCCAGCCCTCGCCGGTTGATCAAGACGCTGCCGTACCGCAGAATCGTCTTGGCACCGGAGCACCTCACCCGGCTGTCTCCTGCGGCGACTCTTCGATCGGCCACCCCTCGCCACGACGCGAAGAGAGGCTCAGCCCGACGCTCGGGAAGCTGTTCTCTTGAGGTATTAGTCAATCATGGAGGTTTCGAGCCGGTTGAAGTGGATCCTCGCCGCTGCACTGGGTGCCGTCGTCTCAGCGGGGCTCGTGATCGCCGCTGACCGCTCATCCTCTCCGGCGGGCGCCCGGCCCATCGACCTCGGCACGCGCACCGTCACGAAGACTCCATTAGCTACGAACACGCCCATCGGACCTACGCCGACGCCTGTCCCTGTTCAGCCGCCGACGCTGGCAGCGCTCGGCCCGGGCATCATGGTGACGGAGTGCCTCGGGGCGACGGCGGACTCAGTGCGGGCCATCTTCCTCTGGACGCCGTCCAAGGCTGGGGCGCAGTTCCTCGACCTCAGCATCTACAACGACGGCTTTGCGCCGGACAGATTCGTCAGCACCGCAGGCTACGGCCCGACGATGTACGGTTACGTTTGGGATGGCCTGAGGCAGGGCACGACCCACTTCGCACGTGTCAACACGTACGCGAACTCCGCCTGGCATCCAAGTTCAACGCTGGCGTTCTACACGCCGGTCTGCGATCCAGCGCCGCTCGATCAGCCAGCCGCCGCGGACATGACCGCGCTTCGCGACCGCATTGCCGCCGCCATCGACGGCGACACGATCGATACGGCCGTCGCCATTACGGATCTGCGCACCGGCGAGACGATCGACGTTGGCGGTGACGACGTTCGACTCCCCGGCTGCACAATCAACCTGTTCCTGTTGATGCGGGTCGTTGTCGACCTGCAATCGGGAAAGTATCCGGAACCGGCACCGGGCGATCTCATCGGTCAGACGATCAACCGCTCGGATCCGATCACCGCGCGGCGACTCATGCGCGACTGGATCGGCGACGGCGATCTGCTGCGGGGGATAGAGCGCGTCAACGAGTTCGTGCGCGCGCTGGGGATGAACGCTACGAGCATGGATCACCCGCCAGCGTTCCCGGAAGAGTCGGTGCAGGGCGATGCGGCGACGAACAACCGCATCACGGCGCGCGACGTCAACCGCGGGCTGCAGGCGCTGTGGGATGGCCGCGTGCTCAACCCCGGCTGGCGCGACTACCTGCTCGACAAGATGACGCTCGTGAAACCCGGCCTCAATTACCTCATCCCTGTGGGAACGAGCGCGGGCGCTGTGGTGTCGCACAAGAACGGCTTTCTCTACCAGGAAGGCTGGGCGGACAACGACGTTGGCATCGTCTGGTACGACCGCGGCGGCCAGCGATACGGCTACGCTATCTCGTTCTTCACCGAGAACGTGCCCGGCAAGTACGACGACATCCCCCTCGGCCAGCGCATCTCATCGCTGGCGTACCAGTGGTTCGTCTCCCGCTACGGATACCCGTAGTTGGGCGTTGGAGGTTGGAGACCGGGTACCGATCTCCCGGGTCTTGCACCTCCTGATGCACCGGTAGAATTGCTGGCGGCGGGCCCGGTGGTACGATGTAGGTATGCCAGAACGCGACGAAGTGCAAATTGCCCGATGGGACGCCATCCGCAGCCGGATCGGCAGCGGTCTGCGTGGCATGCGCGGTGGCAACCGCTCTCAGGCGCAGCTCGCGTGGGAGCTGGACGAGTTGGGATTCCACATTAGCCAGAGCATGGTTTCGCGCTACGAACAGGGTCAGGGCGAAGTTCCGCTGACGCTGGAGCGCATGGTCGGCTGGGCACTGTGCTGCGATGCTCTCAGTTCCGAGCACCTGCGCGAAATCCTCGAACTGGGCGGCTACTCGCTACCGTGGACGCGCGGCGACATGGCGCAGTTCGACGATCTCCTGCGTAAGTATCGCGCGCTTTCGCGACCCGACCAGATGGTCGTGCGGCGATGGCTGCTGTGGCACCTTCTCGGATTGCAGCCGATACCTGCGCAAGAGGTGCCAGTATGATCGACGCCACAGTGCTCGACGACACGCGGCGCCAGATCCGCGACCGGCTGCGCGCCCTGCCGCTAGATGGCGATGCGGCGCTGCGTACGTACCGGCTGCGCGCCATGTTGCAGGAGATGAACGTCTACTGCGACGACACGGCCGCGCTGCAGGATGTCGACGCGGTCCTCCTCACGTCGGCGCGCGGCACAGAGGCGCTGATCGCCGCCCGACTCGACGACGACGGCCGGCTACGCACGTACGCGCGTATCGTCGCCCGCCTGCTGGTCGGCGAGATGCACGGACCGATCGATGCGAAGATCGAGTATCCGGCGAAGCACGCGACCGCATCGCGGCAAGAACGCGAAGAAGATGCGGTCGTCGCGTTCCTTGCAGGCGCCCTCGCCGACGGCCGGCTCGATGCGGCGCCGCGGCCGCTGTTCGAAGACGTACCGAAGCTGACGCTCGCGTTCACTCCGCGCACGGCGGCGCGCTCGACGCTTGGCGGGTTCCACCTCTGGAGCGACTTCTGGTACAAGCGGTCGAACATGTACCGCCGCTGGCGTTCGCGGCGCGACGTCAGTCACGCCATCACGCGCATCTGCGGCGCGCTCGATAGCCGGCACCTCGTCGCGGGGCACTAAGCTCCAATGCCAGTCATCCACTGCGTCTGCGGCCATCGGCTCGACTGCGCTGATGACGCCGCGCTGTTTGCTGCGTATCGCTCGCATTCCGACGGCGCGCACGCCGATCTCGGCATCACCGACGCGGACATTTTCAAAACCGTTGCCGCGGCCGCGCGCATGACGCGGTGGGACGGCATGACGAAGCCACTGGGCGGCGCGATCGAGATCCGTCCGCTGACGCCGGCCCGCTGCGACGACTTTCTGCGATTCTTCGACCGCGACGCCTTTCAGGACAACCCCGATTGGGCCGGGTGCTACTGCCTGTTCTATCAGTACACCGGTGATGATTGGGACGCTGCCACGCCGGAACAGAATCGCGCGAAGAAGGAAGCGCTGATCACGCGCGGCGAAGCACACGGCTACCTCGCGTACCTCGACGGCGCGCCGGTCGGCTGGTGCCACGCCGCGCCGCGTTCGACGCTGCCTGGCCTAGACCGCGTCCCCGAGTTCTCCTGCGATGGCGATCCGGCGGCGGTCGGCGCCATCGTGTGTTTCAACATCGCCGCGCCGTATCGCGGTCAGGGCCTCGCGGGGCGATTGCTCGATGCCGCCTGTAACGGACTGCGAGCAGACGGCTTCGCGATTGCCGAGGCGTACCCGGCACGGGTCGCGCGCTCCGAGGCCCGCAACTACCATGGCCGACTCGAAATGTTCATCAACGCTGGGTTCACGATTTTGCGTGAGTCGGAACACTTCGCAGTTGTCCGTAAGGCGCTCTGAGACGGTTCGGACCCGGTCTTGGCTGGTACTTCACTTCCAGGTACTGCATCCTTCCCGCGTCAGGACTCTGACAGGCCGCCTCTAACATTCAGGAGATCACCATGAAGATGCCCGCACTCTCGCTCGCCGCCGTCGCCGGACGGCGTGTCGCCACGCTCGAGCTTGCACAGGAGATCGAGCGGCGTGGCTATAGCGGCATCTACTTGCCGAGCTTCGGCGATGCGATGGGGCTGGCCGTCGCGCTCGCGCTCAAGACCACGACGATCCCGTTCGGCACGACCGTGCAACCGATCTACCTGCGACAGCCGTCCGACTTTGCAGCCCAGGCCGCTTTTATCCACGAGGTGAGCGGCGGGCGGTTCCACTTCGGCATCGGTGTAACGCACGGGCCGGTACACCAGCGACTCGGCGTGGCGGTGGGCAGGCCGATCTCGGATATCCGCAACTTCGTGTCCGCCGTCCGCAAAGCGGGCGAGCAGGGCGCAGGCGAGCTGCCGCCTGTCGTTCTGGCAACGCTGCGACGCAAGATGGTCGAGCTGTCGGCTGAAATCGCTGAGGGCTGCGTCTGGGCGAACGGATCGCGGTCGCACATGCAGGCGTCGCTGGCGCACCTGCCAGCCGCGAAGCGGGATGACGCGGCGTTCTACATCGGCGACATGATCCCGACGTGCATCTCGGACGATCGCGAGGCCGCGGCTGCCGTGATGCGCCGCACGCTCACGGGCTACGTGATGCTGCCGAACTACCGAAACTACTGGATCGAGGCGGGGTACGAGGACGAGATGCGGGCCATCGAGGCGGCGCAACTCGCCGGGGATGTTGCCAAGATCCCGGGGTTGATGTCCGGGAAGTGGCTGACGGATTGCACGCTTTACGGCACGGCTGCCGAGGTCCGCGAAGGCGTGGAGGCGTGGTACGCCGCGGGCGTGCGGACGCCCATCCTCGTCCCGTCGAGCGCGTCCGGGGGCCAGATGAAGGCGTTCGAGGAGATGTTTGCGGCGTTTGCGTAAGGGTAGCCTCAGCCGCGCTCACGCCGTAGAATCATTTGGCAACGGCGAAACGATTTCGACGGCGACACGATTTCGCCGGCGAACCGATTCTGACCGCGAAACGATTTCGGTCGCCCGGAGACACAGCTCCACGGCCGCTAGCGGAGGCATCATCATGGAATTCAACGACTCTCCCGAAGAGGCCAGCTGGCGCAAGGAAGTGCATGACTTCCTCGAGAAGGAGTTCCCGCCCGAGTTCCGCGCGCGCGGCCCGCGGCGCGGGCCTGGTGCTGGCGGCGGTGGTAGCGAACCGTCTGAAGAAGGCGAAGGGCTCTTCCGCGGACCGAACGAAGGCGACCCGATGAAGCGCTGGCGCACGGCGCTCTCGTCTCGCGGATGGGTCGCGCCGGCATGGCCGAAGGAATACGGCGGCTCCGGACTCGACACGAAGAAGCAGTTCATCATGAACGAAGAGTTCGCCGAGTTCGGCGCGATGAACGTCGGAGGCTTCGGCGTCATGATGTTCGGCCCGACGCTCATCGTGCACGGGACCGACGATCAGAAGAAGGAGCACCTGCCTGGCATCCTCGACGGCAGCACGCAGTGGTGCCAGGGTTGGTCGGAGCCGAACGCGGGCTCGGACGTCGCATCTGTGCAGACGCGGGCGATCCGCGACGGTGACGATTACGTCATCAACGGCCAGAAGATCTGGACGACGGGCGCACAGTTTGCCGACATGATGTACATGCTCGCGCGCACGGACCCGGACGCGCCGAAGCACCGCGGCATCAGCTACTTCATGCTCGATATGAAGGCGCCGGGCGTCACCGTCCGTCCTCTGATGACGATGGCCGGCAGCGCCGTCTTCAACGAAGTCTTCTTCGAGAACGTGCGAGTGCCCGCCCGCAACCGGCTGGGCGAAGAGAACCGCGGCTGGTACATCGGCACGACTACGCTGGACTTCGAGCGCTCGTCGATCGGCTCCGCCGTGGGCATCCGCAAGCAGCTGGAAGGCATCATGCGCTTCGCGAAGGATCACCCCGAAGTCTCACCCGGTTCCGGCAAGCACTCGACGCAGATTGCGATGGCCGACCGCTGGATCGAAGCGTTGGTCGCGCGGATGATGTCGTACCGCGTCGTCAGCATGCAGAACGCTGGTCTCATCCCGAACCACGAAGCATCGATGTGCAAGCTCTTCACATCGGAAATGGGCCAGAGGATCGCCGCGCTCGGCATGAAGCTCACCGGCATGTACGGCACGATCCTTGGCGGCGCTCCGCAGTACTCGGCCGCGGGCCGCTATGGCATGGGCTATGTCGCCGCCGTGTCGTCGACGATCGCGGGCGGGACGAGCGAGATTCAGCGCAACATCATGGCTCAGCGCGGGCTGGGGTTGCCGCGCGACTAGAATCGCACGAATCGAAGATGTCGAGATGGGCCGGGCACGCATGCCCGGCCTGTTCGTTCTCCGTACCCGTCGTGCCCTGTGTTCCCAGCCGCAATGTCCGGACGATTGCTATCCTCGCGGGTGCTGTTGCGCGCCCGGGGTGCCCGACGTGACCGGCAGCGTGATCGGCGGGTCTACTACGCGGCGCGTGTCGCCGAGCGTGATGCCCATGACGACGCCTGCGGCATCGTCGTCGCGGATGAGGTCGTAGACGGCTTCCGCGATCTCCTCAGCAGCCAGCATGGGCATCGCGCTGATCTGCTTCTCTGCGGCGTCGCGGGCCTCGCCGGTAAGGGTGGTGATGCCGGAGGTGACGAGCGGAGTGCGGACAACCGCCGGGCAGACGCAGTTCACGCGGATGTTCATCTCCGCCTTGAGGTTGATGAGCGCGCGCGTCAGGCCGACAACGCCGTGCTTCGCCGCGGCGTAGACGGGATCCTGCTGGAATCCGAACAGGCCTGCCAGCGACGCCGTCGAGATGATGACGCCGCCACCGCGTGCCTTCAGTTGCGGAATGGCCTGGCGCGTACCTTCGATGACGGCGTTCAGGTCGATTTCTACCGTGCGGCGCCATTTGTCCTCGGCGCAGTCGGGGAAACGCGGCTGGCCCGTCGTCACGCCGGCATTGTTGTAGAGGATGTCGAAGCCGCCATACGTCTTATCTGCGAACGCGAACATCGCCACGAGGTCGGATGTCTTCGTGACGTCGACCTTTATCGCCGCTGCTTTGCCGCCCGCTTGTTCGACCATCGCGACGGTTTCGCGAGCGCCGTCCTCGTTCCAGTCGGCTACGACGATCGACACGCCTTCGCGCGCGAGGCGCAGCGACGTGGCTCGTCCGATGCCGGATCCAGCGCCGGTGATGATGGCGATCTTGCCGTCGAGTTTCATTGGGTGACTCCTCGGTTCCTTAACCACAGATTTCACAGATTGACACACATGGGATTGGAAGACGAATTGGTTTTGAGAATTGGCGACTCGGTTGACGGATCACCCGTGGCCCGGCGGGAATACCACCGGGCCACGGGTGTGCCTCAGGAGTTCGTCTGCGCTAGCGAACCGCCGCAGCTTCCGCTTCGGCGTCGAAGCGGGCGACGATCTCGCGCATCTTGCTGAACTCGGCCATGCGGCGCTTCGCTTCCTCGGGCAGATTCTCCGTGTCGATCTGGGCGATGTTGTAGCCGTACGACTCGAACGACGGGATGTCCGCATCCTTCATCTGGGCCGCGTTTGCCTTGCGGGCCATTGCGGCTTCTATGAACGGCGCGAGTTCTTCGTTCTTCTTGCGGACGCGCGCTTCTTCTTCGGCCTTGAATTCCGGCATGACTTCCTTCGCGAAGAGGCTCAGGTCCTCGCAGATGTTCTCGTGCAGGTTGTTGCCGCCCTGCTGGATGAACACGGCCTGGTCGACGCCGGCGTCCGCGAACTTGCGCAGATGCTCGCGGAGCTGCTTCGGTGTGCCGATGCCACCTGCGCCACCGCCGAGCGCGGCCAGTCCGATCTCATCGCGGACGGCTTCGTAGCGCTCCCAGATGTTCGTGCGGCCGGGCTTGTGCTTGCCGAAGCCGTAGAAGTGGCCGAGGGCGAACTGGAAGAAGCGGAAGCCGTCCGTGCCGCGGCGCAGCGCCTCCTCCTCATTCGGGTGGCACGAGAAGCTCGAGACCATCGCGATGTTCGGGTTGACGGCGTGGCCAATCGGCACGCACTCCTTCTTGAACGTCTCGTAGTAGTCGTCGACCCAATGCTTCGCCTCGGCGGGGTCGACGAAGGCGAACGTCAGCGCGCCTAGCCCGAGCTGGGCGGCGAGGTGGATGGTGTCGCGGTTCGAGCACGCGACCCACATGGGCGGGTGCGGCTTCTGCACCGGCTTCGGAACGACGTTGCGCACGGGCATCGAGAAGTACTTGCCCTGGAAGCCCGGATACGGGTCCATCGCCATCATGTTCGCGACCTGCTCGACGGCTTCGCGCCACATCGCCCGGCGCTCGGCGGGGTTGATGCCGAAGCCTTCGAGCTCCGAACGGCTGGCGGATTCGCCCGTGCCGAAGTCAACGCGACCGTTCGAGACGAGATCGAGCGTCGCAATGCGCTCCGCGATACGCGCCGGCTGGTTGTAGCCCGGCGGCATCAGCGTGATGCCGTGGCCGAGGCGGATGTTTTTCGTGCGCTGCGATGCGGCCGCGAGGAAGACTTCCGGAGCGGACGAGTGGGAATACTCTTCGAGGAAGTGGTGCTCGACTTCCCAAGCGTGGTCGATGCCGAGCTTATCGGCCAGCTCGACCTGGTCGAGTGCGTCCTGGAAGAGCTTGAGTTCCTTGCCCTCTGTCCATGGCTTTGGGAGCTGGTGCTCGTAGAAGATGCCGAATTTCATGATGTTACTCCTTGTCCGCGTCCGGTTCGTATCGTCCGATACCGGCGCTATCGTCCTCCGGTGACGCCGCCCGACCTGATCAACAGGTCTTCAAGCTCCATCTGCCACTCGAGCGCCGCGCGGCGCTTTTCAGGCGTGTCGGCCAGCTCTTCGTAGATGGCCTGGCCCCAGCGCACGTGGCGCTCTTCTTCGAGCAGGATGTGGTCGAGGATGCGCACGGTCGGCGCGTCGCACACCGGGTCGGTGACCAGCACGTGGTGGCGGTAGTAGACCGCGAGGTGCGTCTTCAGCACGCGGTAGAGTCCGACCAACCGCAGCAGCTGGTCCGACTGCAGCTGCATCGTTTCGACGAATTTCAGGAACTGCTCGTTCGGGGGCTCCGCCTTGTTCGACCATGTGAACGTCGGCGGCACGTCGTGAGCCATCTGCTCGGTCACGCGCAGTTCCGGCAGACGCTGGCCGATCCAGAACGAGTGGATCGAGTCCTCATAGCAGTGCTCACCGAGCGCGAACTTCACCTTGATCGTGGGCGACGATGACGCCCAGCCGCTCGCCGTCGTCATGCAGACGTTCTCGGCGAACTTGTAGTGGATCAGCCGCCGCGCGCTCTCGTCGACGCCGAACGCGCCACCGACGGTCCGCGGATCGTATGCCAGTTCAGGCATGGGGGTCTCCGATGCTTGCCAGCCGTGCGAGGGTGCGCGCGACTACGGCGTCGCGGTCCTGTTTCACCTTGCGCTGCTTCGCGGCGAATGTCTTCGCCTTAGTCCTCGCCGCATCGAGCAGAGCCGGCGCAACGTCATATTCAGTGACAGGGTGGATGCAATTCACCGGGCAGATGGGCACGCAGATGCCGCAATCGATGCAGCCGTCCGGCTCCACGATGTGCGTGCGGTGTCCCGTCGCGAAGTACTTGATCGTTTCGGTCGGGCAGACGCGCCGGCACCAGCCGCAGTTGATGCAGGCCACGAGATCGATCGCCACTACCGCCATGCTAGCCCCTGCGTCACGGGGCCGCGCCCCACTCGATCTTTGCGTGCTCTGCGTTCTGCGGTGAACTTACCCCAGTGCAGCCGTGGCGCGCGTCATCTCTTCGGCGAAGAACTCTTTCAGTTCGGCGCTCTGCTCGCCGCTGAGCCGCGCGCGGAAGCCTTCGGCCATCGCGTGCACGCGCAGTGCTTTTGCTTCTTCCTGAGGCTTGCCTTCGGTCAGTTCCTTGACGAAGTAGTCGCCGATGGCGGTGTGCGTGACCTCGTCCGCCCAGTTGTAGTCGTAGCAGTGCGCCATGAGCGAATCGCCGATCTTCTCGGCGACGGCGGATGTCTCCTGGAACAGCGTCAGCGCTCCACCTTCGAGCGACACGTTTGTCATCGAGAGACTGACGACCGGGTCGCGGAGAAGAGCCTCCACAGCGTTCGGCGAGCCGAGCGCTTCGGTCAGCGGGCCGGACGGCGCCACGCCGGGAGGCGGCGCGGCGCCGGCGAGCGTGTCCGGGTACTCGCCGATCTCGCCTCCGTACGATTCGATCAGACCGATGGCGAGCCATGCGTGGCGTACTTCGTCCCACGTTTGTCGCGCCATCGCCATGATCAAGGTCTGCGGCACCGGCCACTCCTGCCACTCAACCACTTTGCGGCTGAAGGCATCGATGCCGGCGAATTCCGCGCTGGCGATGCCGCTGACCATCGCCTTACGCAGCTCGATGTTCTCGGGCTGCGCGCGCACCATCTCGCGCATGGTGACGAGATCCTGGTAGATGCTGTTGTCGCCGATCTTGGCGTCCAACTCGCGCTTCTCCTCATCCGAGATGTACATCGCGGGGCGATACGCGGGCTCGCGGCAGGACGGCGTCTGCCTGACCTTCTCGATAAATGCGCTCATGTTCGTCTCCTTCTCGGGCTCTTTTCGCCCTGTTGAAAGATCGACCGTGAATCGACTATACTCCCGTCAGATTGCTTTTGTAAAGGGCAAATATTCAAGACAGGGCAAGGATCCCGTGGTACAGCAGCAGGACATCGAAACGCGCGACCTTGCCGACGTGCTCGGGATCACAGACCCGGCGCGAATGGAGAAGCTCAACCATGTCGCGCGCGGATACAGCGACGCCGTGGGGATCATCGATGCGCTTCGCATCCAGGGCTGGTCCGAAGATGGGCTGACGATCCCGCAGATGCGCCTGCTCTGGTCGCTGCGCGATGAGGACGGGCTGCCGGTCGGCGCGCTCGCGGAGCAGCTCGGCGTCAACCCGTCGACGATCACGGGCCACGTCGACCGCCTCGTGCGCCAGGACCTCGTCCGGCGCGAGGAGGATCCCGACGACCGCCGCATCGTCCGCAATTTCCTGACGGACACCGGCGCGATCACCGTCAACGCGCTGCGGCGCATTGTCGGCGCGTACTTCTTCAACATCATCAAGCGGCTGGACGACGAGCAGCTCGTCCGGCTGGCTAGTTCGCTCGACGATCTGAACCGGGCCGCCGCGGAAGCGCGCGCGGAGGCGAACGCCTCCTAGGGTCCTACCGGAAACCACAGATTTCACCGATCTCACAGATTTTTGGGCTCCCATTATTGGTCCACAGAGGACAACTGAGTTCACAGAGGATCGGGGGCATTTGTCCCTTTTCTGATTTAGTTATGTCGTGCTGGTCGTATCTAAAAACAATCCCGTTTCGCAAAATCGATGTTTTCGGCGGGTGGCTCTAGCCTCCTGGGAGACCGTATGCCTGGACGCGGTGTAGGGTCGTTGGCGTGCCGGCGCGGCGGCTTTGCATGGCTTCGAGTGTGCTTAGCGCCTGGTAGAGCATGCGGTTGAGGCCGGTCTCGTAGCGGATGATCAGGTCGATCGTCTTGGTGTCCGGGAGCGTCCTCTCGCGCATGAGCTGGTCGAGCTCTTCGCGGATGCTTGCGACTTCCATCTGCTGGCTGCTGGCGAGCACGGTGGCACGAGCGATCATGCCGGCCAGCACCTCCTGGAACGCTTCGCCGTCGCGCGCAGCGAGCGCCTTGAAGGCGGCGAGAAGGCTCTCGAACGTCCAGCGGACACCCGCGGCGGGCTGCTCGATGCCCTTCATGAAGCCGTCGAGGTTCTCGTTCGCCTGGTCCGCGAGGTCGGCCAGGATGGCCTCGACGTCCGCGGAAGCGAGGGCGGTGTCCGGCGGCATCTGAAGGAGGCCCTCGATGATGTCCAGGCAGCGGCGGGCGTCTTCGGCTCTCCGCTCCGCCTCGGCGACGGAGCGCGCGCGATCGGTAAAGGACAGCTTCTGCATCTTCGCGAAGTCGGCGTCGACCCGCTCGCGGCCGATGGCGATCGACTCGCATTCGAAGCGTTCGACGCGCCGCATGCGCCACGTCAGGCCGGCGATGCGCTCGACGAGTTGCGTCTCGACGGCGCCGACGGGGGCGCGGTCAACGAGGGTCGCCTCGAGATGCGCCTCCCACTCCTCTTCGGACTCCAGGCCGGGCACGACGATTAGCTGCGACGTGATGCCGTGGATCCTGGCGTTGAGGCGCGACATGGCGGTGCCGACGTTGGATTTCTTCTGCTTGGCTGGGGACATGGCGGAACCCTCCGCTAGTGGCGGCACTTGACAAGAGATTATGCGCATGATCGGATCATGTCAAGGCTGGGGCGGATCCACAGAGGGCACAGATTGGTTGGGTTGGGGACGGGAACCGCAGATTACGCTGATTCCGCAGATTGGGTGACGTTGGTTGGGGCCCTCACTCTGGGCCGCCCGCTGGCGGCCTTGTCCCGCTCGCTCAGGGGGCGAGGGATGTTCCGATGGTGTCATCCTGAGCGAAGTCGAAGGATCTTGTTCGGGTGGCACGCGTGGCTGGCTGGCGTCGGGATCGCGGGCGGCGCGGGCACCTCACCCCCAGCCCCTCTCTACGACGTGGAGAGGGGAGCACACGCGCTCAGCCCGCTTGCTGGTACAGATACTTCTGGAACCCAGCGAACGACTGCCGGATCGCCTCCGCGTTCCCGCCAAGATCCCGCACGCCATCGCGGACAGAGTCGCTGTTGTACTTCCGCTTGAGAAGGGGCGTGAGCTCGTCGGTGTCGAGCTGATCGACGCCGACCTTCACGTACTGCGACAGCACGAAGCCCAGGAACACTTGCAGCTTGCCGTCGAAGTGGGCATCGATCTCGACCTTCGCCGCTGCGGCTCGTTCTTCGCGCGTGAGCGGCGTAAGGGCGTAGGCGACGTGAGCCAGCACGTCGAAGACGTCGCTGTTCTCGGCGTCGATAGCCTTCTGCATCTCGGTGAGTTGCTCGCCGCCGAAGCCCTTCTCGGCGAGCCCCTCCAGCAGGCGTTTGCGCGTCTCGGGCTCACTCCAGAGCGCGCGTAGCTCCGCCTCGCTCTTGAAGAACTCGGGCAGCTCGCCGTAGAGCATCTGTAGAAATTGCCGCGCGGAGACAGGCGTGCCGTCTGGATGCCAGTAGCTGGTCATCATCATGTGCTGGATCGTGCGCGCCTTGCCGTCGGCGAGGATGATCTCGATCTTCTCGTGCTTCGGCCGCTCCTCTTTATCGTCACCCCCATCGTCTTCTTCCTTCGGCCGGTCTTGGAACGCTCGCGGCACTTTGGGCTGGTGCGGTTCTGGCTCCTGCGGCTCGCCATCCCACTCCGGGTCGCTGAAGTGGTGGTGCGCCTTCACGAAGTCGTAGATCGTGAAGTAGTCCTTTCCGTCGTAAAGGCGCGTGCCGCGTCCGATGATCTGCTTGAACTCGATCATCGAGTTGATCGGGCGCATTAGCACGATGTTGCGGATGTTGCGTGCGTCAACACCTGTTGCCAGTTTCTCGGACGTGGTCAAGATCGTCGGGACGGATTTCTCGTTGTCCTGGAAGTCGCGCAGGTACTGCTCGCCCAGCTTGCCGTCGTCAGCCGTGACGCGATGGCAGTAGTTCGGGTCGGAGATCTTCTTCATCTGGTTGATGACGTCGCGTACCAGCAGTGCGTGGGCCTGCGACGCGCAGAAGATGATGGACTTCTCGGTCTGGTCGATGTCCTCCATGAAGATCCGCACCCGGTGTACTTCACGTTCGACAATCACGATGTCCCTGTTGAATTGCGGCTCCTCGTATCTCTTCCCGGCGACGATATCGCCCGCAATGACCGCATCATCCGGAGAGTAGACGTACTCGTCGAGCGTCGTCGAGATCTGCTTTACCTTGAACGGCGTCAGGAAGCCGTCGTTGATCCCTTCCTTCAGCGAGTACGTGAAGACCGGGTCGCCAAAGTACGCGTACGTATCGACGTTGTCCTTGCGCTTTGGCGTCGCCGTGAGCCCGAGCTGCACCGCCGGCGCGAAGTAATCCATGATGCCGCGCCAGTTGCTCTCGTCGTTGGCGCCGCCCCGGTGGCACTCGTCGATCACGATGAAGTCGAAGAAGTCCGGCGGATATTCGCCGAAGTATGGCGCGGGCTGGCCGTCGGCGTCCTCGCCGCTCATGAATGTCTGGAAGATCGTGAAGAAGATGCTGCCGTTCTTCGGGACCTTGCCCTTCTTCTTGATCTCATCCGGAGCGATCCGCACCAGCGCATCCTCCGCAAACGACGAGAACGCGTTGTACGCCTGATCGGCGAGGATGTTGCGGTCGGCAAGGAACAGGATGCGCGGACGGCGCGTCGGCTCGCGGCTCAAGTTCCATCGACTCTGGAACAACTTCCACGCGATCTGAAACGCGATGAACGTCTTGCCCGTGCCGGTCGCCAGCGTGAGCAGGATGCGCGACTGTTCGTGCGCAATCGCATCCATCACCCGCTCGACGGCGATGTCCTGGTAGTAGCGCCCGGGATGCGAGCCGCCCTTGTCCTCGAACGGGATGGCCGCGAACCGGTCGCGCCACGCGTTCGGCTCGGGGAACGTCATCGACCACAGTTCGTCCGGCGTCGGGTAGTGCGAGAGCGGACCTTCCTTGCCCGTCTCCATGTCGATGCCGTAGATGCCGCGCCCGTTCGTCGCGTACGTGTAGCGGATCTCCAGCTTGCCGGCGTAGTTCTTCGCCTGCGCGACGCCCAGCGTCAGGTCCTCATCCAGTGCCTTCGCCTCGACCACGGCGAGCTTGGTGTTGCGGTACTCCAGCACGTAGTCGGCCGTGAGCGGCTTACCCCGCCTTCCGCGACCTTCGATGCGCCCGAGCGTGATGCCGTACTCGCGCCGGATGCGGCTGCCGGCGACCACGCCCCAGCCCGCTCCCGCAAGCGCGGGGTCGATGTAGTCGGCGCGGGTCTCGGCCTCGTTCATCGCGCGATCCTACAGGTCGCCGCTGAAGGCTTGATGCAACAGCGATTGCTTCAACGCCTCGATGGCAGCGAGCTTCTGCCAGTAGATCAACGCGAGGCGGCTTGTTGTGTCCTCGAGCTCATCCAGTTCCGCAGCAACCGCCCACTGCTCCTGCGGTTGCGGTACAGGAACTCTCAACGATTTAAGCTGTCTGATCGTGAATTGCTGGAGCGCGGCACCATTCTTGGACGCCTGAAACCCTCTCTGCATATCACTGGAGTTCAACATATGGAACAGGAACTTGTTGTTTATTTCGTCACCACATCGGAGCCAGGCGATTTGCGAATTCAGATTTGCGCCGTCGTAAGCTGAGTCCACGATCGCGGTCTTTCCGATCTCCCCGCGGTTAGTGATTAGGATGTCGCCTTCCTTGAGGTGGCCTTTCTTAAGGCGTGCGTGCTTTTCCGGAGATAGAAATCGCATGTCAGATCGAGAAACGCGTCCCTCGACGAGATTGGTCGCCCGTATGAACGGAACCCCGATGTCAACAAGCTCCTCTTTCCTCGGATAGTTGGAGGAGTGGTTTCCGTCACCGATCGTGCAGACCTCTTCGAGGGCCTTCCTGTTCCAATGCCGGCCTCGCGTGGTCAGTACGCTTTGGACGTGGCTATCGAAGATCGCGCGGGCGTTCCGGAGGTTCTTCTCGGCGTTGGCTTTGGCAGCGGCGATGCCCGCGAACGCTTGGTCGAGAATCCCGACGATTCGGTCCTGTTCACGGAGGGGTGGGACGGGGATGCAGATCGCCGCGATCGTCGGCAGATTCAGCGACGGATATGCATGATCCTGTACGAGGTCCTGCGCAGCAACGGTGGCCAGGAAATAGAGTAGGAACCTCGGCATGATCTGAGATTCATTGGCGACGATGGTGGCGAGGTGACTCGATACAAACCCTTCGACGCCGAGTAGCACACGGTGATTGAGGAACGTCGAAGCTCCACTCTTCGGAAAGAGAATCGTACCTCGCGGAAGACTACGCAACCCCTTGATCCCGTCGTCGTTGAGGCGATCGGTCGACTCACGAATTTCACCGAAACGCACGCGACCAGCGTCTGAGGTTCTGAAGAACGGGTACCTGCCGTCCTTGAAAAACGACTCACCTTGAGGCGCTGAATTCCCAGCACTGACTTCTGCCACATTGCCTAGCGTCTTGCGCGACCATTCGCCGTTCATACCACTGCCCTAATGCTCGCCAGCACCTGGGCACTCTCGGCGTCTAGCGCGGCGATCTCGTCCATGATCGCGGACGGAGTGCGGTGCGCGATCTCGTCTCCACCGTGCGGGTTCTTCACGGAGAGATCGAATGTCGTCGGATCGATCGTCTTCGCATCGACGCTCCAGCTCTTGGGCGAGTCGGCGCAGGTCTGCTGTAGCATCACGAATTCGGCGAGGTCGTCGTCGTTGAGCGGGTTGGTCTTACCGAGGCTCCGGCCTGGGTCGAGCTGGTAGTACCAGATCTTTCGCGTCGGCGAACCCTTCCCAAAGAACAGCACCACGGTCTTCACGCCCGCGCCCTGGAACGTCCCACTCGGGCAGTCGAGCACGGTGTGCAGGTTGCAGCTCTCCAGCAACAGCTTGCGCAGGCTCACCGACGCGTTGTCGGCGTTGGAAAGGAACGTATTCTTGATCACCACGCCGCCGCGCCCGCCTGCCTTCAGCATTTTGATGAAATGCTGAAGGAACAGGTACGCCGTCTCGCCCGTGCGGATCGGGAAGTTCTGCTGCACTTCCTTCCGCTCGCCGCCGCCGAACGGCGGGTTGGCCAGCACGATGTCGAAGCGGTCCTTCTCCTGAACGTCGGCGAGGTTCTCGGTGAGCGTGTTCGTGTGGATGATATTCGGCGCCTCGATGCCGTGCAGGATCATGTTCATGATCCCGATGACGTACGCGAGGGGCTTCTTCTCCTTGGCGTAAAAGGTGCGCTCCTGCAGCGTCCGGTCATCGTCGGTGCTGCGCTGGGGGTTGTTGGCCTTCAGGTAATCGAACGATTCGCACAAGAAGCCCGCCGAGCCGACCGCGCCGTCATAGATCTGCTCGCCGATCTGCGGCTTCACGACCTGGATGATCGCGCGGATCAGCGGACGCGGCGTGTAGTACTCGCCGCCGTTGCGCCCGGCGTTGCCCATGTTCTTGATCTTGTCCTCGTACAGAGAAGACAATTCATGTTTTTCCGTCTGCGAGCTGAATCGCAGTTCATCGATATGGTCGATGATCTCGCGCAGGTTGTAGCCGCTCTGGATCTTGTTTTTGATCTCGCCGAAGATCTCGCCGATCTTGTACTCGATCGTGTTCGGCCCGCTGGCCTTCTGCTTGAAGCCCTGAAGGTACGGAAAGAGCGTCACATTCACGAAGTCGCGCAGGTCGTCGCCGGTCATTGCGGCGTTGTCGTCGCGCTTGCCGTCGGCGGTCCTGGGCGCCGCCCAGCTCTCCCAGCGGTAGGGCGCGTCAAGAATGAAGCTGTGCTTCCGTCCCTCAAGCTCAGCCTCGATGGCCTTGTCGTGCTCCAACCCGTCGAGGTACTTCAGGAACAGCAGCCAGGAGGTCTGCTCCGTGTAGTCCAGCTCCGTCGTGCAGCCGGCTTCCTGCCGCAGCACGGTGTCGATGTTCTTGAACGCCTGCTCGAACATGTGGTGCTTTCTCAGCGCTCACAACCGCCCAGCGCACGATTGTAGCCCATACATACCGGACCGCTTCGCCCAGCCGCGAATTGAGCATACAATTCCGGCTCATACGCTGAGGAGAGATCGTGGATTCTGATGTCGAAGGTACCGGGGGCGGATCGGGTTGATCAGGCTTGGCGAGTCCCACGGCGACGGCGACGGCGCGGCCGACCGCGAGCTTGAGCTGCTGCAGCACGTGTGGGACACGGTGGTGAACAAGGTTCGAATCGCAAGCCCGAACGAGAAACCCTAGTCAGCGGAAGGAACAGCATCATGGACTTCGATATCCCGGAGGACATCCAGCAGCTCTTGAAGGACCTCGACGCATTCATCGAGGCCGAGATCAAGCCGCTGGAAGAGCAGGACGACAACATCCGCTTCTTCGACCATCGCCGCGAATTCGCGCGGACGGACTTCGATCGTGGAGGGGTGCCCCGTCACGACTGGGAGGCACTGCTCGCCGAGATGCGGCGGCGCGCCGACAAGGCGGGCTTCCTGAAGTACGCCATCCCCGCGAAGTACGGCGGGCAAGGCGGCACGAACCTGGCGATGGCGATCGTGCGCGAGCACCTGGCCGCGAAGGGGCTGGGGCTGCACAACGATCTGCAGAACGAGTCCTCGATTGTCGGAAACTTTCCGACGATCAAGATGTGGGAGAACTACGGCAGCGAGGATCAGAAGAAGCAATTCCTCGACGGCATGTTCACCGGCAAGACGCGCGTCGCGTTCGGGCTGACGGAGCCGAATCACGGTTCCGACGCATCATGGCTGGAAACGAAGGCCGTGAAGCACGGCGACGAGTGGGTGATCAACGGCCAGAAGCGCTTCAACAGCGGCCTGCACGCGGCAACGCACGACATGATCTTCGCTCGCACGTCGGGCGACGAGGGGCGCGCGCAGGGCATCAGCTGCTTCATCGTGCCGGTGAACACTCCGGGATTCTCGGTCGATTTCATGTGGTGGACGTTCAACATGCCCACCGACCACGCCGAAGTCACGCTGAGCGACGTGCGCGTGCCGGCGACCGCCATGCTCGGCAAGGAGGGCGACGGTCTCTCGCTGGCGAACACATTCACCCACGAGAACCGGATCCGGCAGGCAGCGTCGGGCGTCGGCGCGGCGCAGTACTGCATCAACCAGGCGGCGGAGTACGCGCGCAACCGGATCACGTTCGGGCAGCCGCTCTCGAGCCGCCAGGCGATCCAGTTCCCGCTGGCGGAGCTGCAGACCGAGTGCGAGATGGTGCGGCAGCTCGTGCGGAAGACGGCGTGGGAGTTGGACCACAAACACCACATGGAGATCAGCGACAAGGTAGCGATGTGCAACTATCGCGCGAACCGGCTGGTCTGTGACGCCGCTGATCGGGCGATGCAGGTACACGGTGGGATGGGCTACACGCGGCATATGCCGTTCGAGCACATCTACCGGCACCACCGCCGCTACCGCATCACGGAGGGTTCGGAGGAGATCCAAATCCGCCGCATCGCACAGATCTTGTTCGGGTATGGTCGGCCGCGCGAGTAGTCGGCGGTTGCCCTCATCGTCAAGACGGACACACCCGAGAGGGGCTGGCGCCCTTCAGAACCGCCCAGACTCCCAACACGGATGGCTCACCAAGTAAGCAAACGACACCGCGCCGTCAGGCTGCTGGAAGGTTCGGCCCTGTACCGTCCTTTCCTGTAGGGCTTGGTGCGAGCCGCCGGCTCCCTCCCAAGAATGGTAGCCTGCACCGCGCACATCGTTCCGAGATCCGTCCGGGGGGGCGGGCGTGATCGACGGGCGGATGACAGAGACCAATCAGAGGAGGAGAGATCAAGTGAATCAATGGATATGCAGGATCGCGATGGTCGGAATCCTGATCGCAGCCGCTGGGGGAGTTGTAGCCTGCTCCGACGATGACGGTGAACGGATGACGATTGCCGAGTACGTCGCGGCGCTGGACGCTATCGATGACGAAAACAGCGAGCGCACCGATGCGCTCTTCGCGAGCATTACGGACGAGAACGACGTCGACCAGGCGCGCAACGCGTTCAGCAAGTTGCCGGGCGAGTTGCGAAGGGCCGTCTCCCAGGCGGAGGACCTGAACCCGCCCGAGGAGGCGCAGGCCAAGCACGACGCCCTCGTCGAAGCACTCGACGAGTTTGCGGACGCGATGCAAGATGCGGCCAATGCGGGGGCGGACGCAACCAGCGTCGAGAAGTTCTTCGCAGCTGTGGAGTCCGATGGGTTCGCCGCGGCGGGGGAGGGATTCGCGAAAGCATGTCTGGACATGCAGAACCTCGCGAAAGACAAGGGCATCACCGTCGACCTCGGCTGCGACGATGACGAAGACTAGGCGACGGCAGCGGAGCAGACGATACGAGACGTGGCGGCCGCATGGAACGCCAAGGACATCGACGCGTTTGCGGTGCTGCCCACCGACGCCGGTCTGAGTTCGTCTTGCTGACATAATCCGCGCGGCAGCGGTGCCCTGACTGACTTCGTGCCAGGGCCGCTCTACAGGCCCGAAGCGGCTTCGCTCATACCGAAGGCGTCCATTTGGGACTGGAACTCGCGGACGTCGTGGGAGTAGACGAGGAGGTCGTGCTTCTCGCCGTTGCGGTCTTTGACGTGGTCGCGTAGGAGCGCTTCGGCCTTGAAGCCCAACTCCTCGAATGTGGCGATGGCGCCCTTCTGGTCGATGGTCATCTGCGCCACCATCTTCTCGATGTTGCGATCGAGCGCCTGCGCAAAGATGGCATCGGTGAGCGAGCGTCCGAGGCCCTTGCCACGAATCTTGTCGCTGATCAACACGCGGAGTTCGCCGACGTGCTGCGACCACGGCGCGTTGCTGAGGTGCAGGCTGGCGTAGCCGAAAATCGCGCCGTCCCGCTCGGCGACGATCGTGACGATGCGACCGGCCTCGATGTTGTCGAGCCAGTCCGCGACGATGCCGGCGTCCGTGATGTCGGTGCGCAGGAAGAGCAGGTCGTGGTCGCCGAGTGACTGCGTGAACGCGAGGAAGGCTTCGATATCGACGCGGCGGAGGAGGCGCAGTGTTATTTCGCTGCCGTCGGACAGCGCCTGTGCCCGCGGCAGCGTTAACGACCCGTTGCTGCTCATACCGACCTCACCGATAGCCATTCGTTCACCTTCGGCCACAACCGCATCATCGCGTTGGCACCCGCTACCAGGCTGACGTGCCCGCCCTTCAGCAAGACGTCCTCCGTGTCCTCACTGCCGACGAGCGACGTGAGTTCGTGCGTCGCTTCGTATGGCGCGATGTGATCATGCTGGGCCATCGCGTTCAGAACAGGGGCTTTCACCAGCTTGAGATCAACTTTTGTGCCGCCGATTTCGAGCTCGCCCTTCATCAGCTTGTTCTCCCACTGGAGTTCCTTCGTCGTCTGGCGAAAGCACTCGCCGGGGAACGGGATCTGATCGCTCGTCCACTTGTTCATCAGACGGTACTGCTTGACGTACTGGTCGTTCCAGAGATTGTCCCATAGCCGCACGTACGACACGAGTCGATCGGCGGGGCGCAGCAGCTCGAACGAGCGGTACATCATCTCGGACGGGATGTTGCCGAGCGTGTCGACGACGCGATCGACATCGAACCAGCGCTTGTCGGTCCACTGCTTGAAGAGGCCCATGCCCTCGAAGTTCACGGGCGTCGCGATGGTCACGAGGTTTGCCATCGGCGAATCGGCGTGCAGGCCGGCGTAGATGAGCGAGAGCATCCCGCCCATGCAGTAGCCGATGAACGACACATCGGTCTCGCCGGTCGACTCCTGGATCTTTTCGATGCACGACGGGATCAGATCCTGCGTGTAGTCTTCGAGCTTGAGCTTCGTGTCCTCGGGCCGAGGCACGCCCCAGTCGATCATAAAGACATCGAACCCTTGCTTGAGCAGGAACTCGACGAAGCTGAAGCCTGGTGTGAGATCGAGGATGTAGGGCTTGCTGATCAGCGACATCACCAGCACGACGGGGACGCGGTACACCTCGTCGGACATCGCATGGTAGTGATTGAGGCGCATTGTGCCTCGCGTGTAGATGACGTCCTTGGGGGTGACGCCGACGTCGGGTTCGTCGCGGTTTAGCATCACGTCGATGCCGCGCGTGGCGCGCGTGATCGTGCGCTCGATCTCCTTCTGGACGATGGCGCCGATGTTCTCGGGTGGGGTTGCCGTGTCGGTCGTCATGGCGGTGCGCCTCCACTGAGTGGGGCGGCGGCGAGGACCGTCGCCGGGCCGGAAGCGAGCGCGCCCGGCCTCAGATGCGATCAGTATGCCACTCTTTGGGCACCAGTTGAATAGGTGCGTTCCCCATCTACGGTGGCCGATGGGGACCTCACAGCCGGGGACCAGCGGGTGAGTTCGACGGGGAGAGGCGATCATCGCTACGGCGCTGAGTGCGGAACCGGGGAACGCGCGGGCTGGAAAGCCCGCGCTACGAGATGGATCGTCGTCCGGCGGAGCGGACTACTTGTTGCTGCCGTTCGAGCGGGCGGCGGCTACGGCGGGGCGCTTGGTGCGCGTGGGCTTGCGGCGCGCGGGGCGGACGACGGCGGAAATCTTCGGGTTCGACTCGATGAGCGCGGACTCGAGACGGGCGAGCGTGTCCTCGATGGTCTTCATCCGCTCGCCGAGGGCGACGAGGTCGTTGTGCGTGGGAATGTTGAACGTGGTGTAGAGGCGCTCGAGGTTGTCGGCGATCATCCGCTGCACCGTGAGGGACGCCTCGACGGCGGTGTTCATCGAACTGGAGAACCCTTCAGTGCCGAGGATCTCCTTGAAGAAGCCGTTCCACTGGCGCTCCGAATCGGTGATGAACTGGCGCCATGTGTCCAGGGGGTTCGGGTCGGTCTGTCCAGCGGTCTTCTCAGCCATGTGAGCACTCTCCTTGCGCGTCCGCTTGCCCGTACGCCGTGCCTGCGCGCGCATCTACGCGCTGTCGGCGTGCGCCTCATTCAGTTCTTCGCCTTCGCTGCGAGCACCGCGGTCGAAGCCTTCGATCGTCTTCTGCAGCACCGCCTGGTACCGGCCCAGGACATCGATCCAGCTCGCTAGAAAGACGTCACCGGCCTTCGTGAGCGAGTACATCCTGCGGGCCGGCCCCGACTCCGATGTATCCCAGAACGACGAGACTAGCCCCGTCCGTTCAAGCTGCCTGAGCGTCCGGTACACGGTTCCCGAGTCGAACGCCGGCAGCCCTGCCTGCGCAAGTTGCTGCGCGAGCTGGTAGCCATACGCGTTCCAGTTGCGCAGGAACGCCAACAGCGTCGTCGTCAGCAGATCGCCGTGCATGCGGAACGGCGTCAAGGGCGGGCTGGACTGCTGCTCCGAGTCGTCGTTCTTGGCCATGCTATCACGTTCTCCCGCTGGTTATGTGTTCGGCGCGTTAATTCGGAACTAGCTCTCCGTTATGTCGCGTATCGGTCGGATTCGATCCTGATTCGTGCCGCGTCCTGTCAACAATGTTGCGAAACGCCCTTGACAGCGTTCCGTTGCTATGTGTAATCTACACCTATCAACGAGGTGACGCAAGTCCCAGACCCCGATTTTTCCACAGGAGGAACCGACGACATGGCGAAGAACACCGCCGCCGACAAGTACTTTGAGGCCCTGACCGAGAGCTACGACGCCATCATCGAGGCGATCAAGGCCGGCAACGAGCGCGGCTTCCGCGTCTCGAACAACCTGCTCGCCGAGGCCCAGCGCGGCCAGCGCGAGTCCGTCGAGCTGGGCCGGACGTTCGCGTCGGACCCGACCGATGTTGGCGGCTTCTACCGCGCGATGATGGAGTCGACCACCAAGGCACAGGGCCGCGCGCTGGAGCTCGCCCGCCAGATGTTCGACGAACTGTCCGAGTCCCGCACGGAAGGCCGCGAAGTGATCGAGAAGGTCGTCAAGGCGCAGCGCGCCGCCGGCGAAGCCGCGGTCGAAGCGACGCGCGACCTCGTCAGCACTACGGCCGACCGCGTGCGTACGGGTGTTACCCGCGTGACGACGGGCGCAGCCGAGGCGACGAGCAAGGTTGCGGCCGAAGCCGTCAAGGCCGCGAAGCCCGTCGCTGCTGCGGCAGGCGCGGCGAAGAGCGAGTAGTCTCGCGCAATCGCGCAGTCGGAAGGGGCGGTCGCATGATGCGACCGCCCCTCTTCTTTGTGTCACGGCCTCGATACCGTCATCGGACGGATGTGCCAGTACGGGCACGCGGGCTGAAAAGCCCGCGCCACGGGAAGTTCGCGGCTACGGACGCCCACGCCACGGAACGCTCGTGCTACGGACGCCCGCGCAATGGACAACGAGGGCCGTTTCGAAGCGGGGACTAGACAGGCTGCCAGTATCGGCGGCCTTCGCCGGTGAGGACGCGACCGAAGGTTAGGCCTGGGAAGTGACTCGTGCCGACGAGAGTTCCCGTGCCCTCGACCTCACGCGCGAGTGCTTCTTGCGAGCGGCGCGCGAGCTTCGGATCGATGTCGCCGAGGCCGGACCATTCAGGCTCTTCGAGTTGCACCGGGCAGCTGATCCCGTCGCCAAGCAGGAACGCGCGCGCATCGCCGGACGAAAGCACCACGCCAGCGTGGCCGGGGGTATGCCCCGGCATCGCGTACACGTCGATGCCCGGCGCCAGCGACGTACCGCCGTCGGCGGCTTCGAACTGCGGCGCGACGGCCGCGAAGATGTCCCGGCGCGCGATCGACCCGGCGGGGAGATCGTCGCCGGTCCAGTACGACTGCTCGGCGGAGGTCCAGCGGTAGACGGCGTTCGGGAACGTCGCCTGCATCTCGCCATCCACCTTCAGTGCGGCTGAGCCGCAGTGGTCAGCGTGCAGATGCGTAATGAAGACGACGTCGATATCGGCGGGCTTGACGCCTGCTTCAGCCAGCTGGCCCAGCAGCTCCCCGCCACGGTAGTCACCAAATTTGACAGGCCCGAGCCCGGTATCGATGAGCACGCGCCGGTCGCCCGACCGCACGACGAAGCAGCCGAATGGGAACGTGAGCTTGCCCTCGTGGTCGGCCCAGCGGGCGTGCTGCTCCCACTGGCTGGCCGTGGTTTCGGCGAAGTAGCCCACTGCGGGGAAGCTCACCTCACCGTCAGAAACGGCGATGACTTCAAGGTCGCCCACGGTGAACGTGTTCGGCATGATGCACCCTCTCGAAGACGTGCAATCCCGCTACGGTGGTGAATCATAGTGTGGGTGAGGAACGGGTGGAAGGGTTGGCTAAACCGCGGCGACCCCAGCGAGCAGGTTCGCGACTGTGCGGTAGACGTCGGGGTTGAAGGCCATGCCGATGTGCGTGGCGGTGACTTCGCGGTTGAGTTCCGCTTCGTCTTCGATGCACGACTCCCAGGCGACGACGCCATCGCACTTCGAGAAGATGGCGTTGCGCTGAAAGTCGTCCGGCCGCGGGTCATCGCGCAGTGCCGAAACGAACTCGCAGGAGCACTCCGGCGTGAAGCAGCTGCTCGTTACTTCACGGCGGCCCTTTCGTTCGCGGACGATGTTCGACCGCACGAAGTTCGCGGCGCTGAGCACGAGCGGGTGCGCTCGGACACTGCGGAAGGGCGAACCCATGGTGATGACCTGCCTGACCATCGAGGGCTCGCGATGGCCGGCGGCCCGCGCGAGCATGCCGCCGAGACTGTGGCCAACGATGGAGACTGGCCGACCGGTATCTTCGTAGGCTTGCTGGACGGTCATGACGAGACGTTGGGTGAGGAGATCCGGACAGTCGACGTTGCGCCCGATGCCGGAGAAATAGGGCTTGTAGCCGATGCGGCGCAGCCACAGGTGCATCTCTGTGAGGTAGCGGTCGTCGCCGAGGAAGCCGGGTACGAGCACGACGGCCTCGCCATTGCCGCGTGGCACGCCGAAACCGTAGTAGACAGGAGAGAGGTGGAGCGCCAGCCAGTCGACCGGGAAGAGCGCCTCGATCCACAGGGGGCGATTCGTCGGCTCATAGCCGGCGAGCAGGTCGGGTGAGGCAACTCCGTTCGTCGTCACGCTTCCCCCTTGTACGACGCTTGCGCATCTATGGGCAGATCGCGCCAGGGCGTACACATCGCCCACATGATACAGAATGCCCACGCCCGAGCGGCGTATCACCCCTTCGGGCGCAACATAGGCGAATTTCTCGTCGAATCTTATCGCCCCGGTAATGTGCGCCGCGATTCCGGGGAGTATAATCGCATTGAGACTGCCCGTCCACACGTGAATTCGGCGGCGCTGGAGGCAATGCCATGGCTCCGACCACTCTTTCGCAGCGCATGAGCGCCGAGGATGCATCGTTTCTCTACTTCGAGAAGCCGCACGCGCCCCTGCACATCGGCTCCGTTGCTATCTACGAGGGCACGATCCCGTTCGACAAGATGTACGCCAGCCTTGACGCCCGGATGCACCTCATCCCGCGGTATCGCCAGCGTGCCATCATCCCGCCGCTCTACGCCGGCCACCCGACGTGGCAGGATGACCCGCAGTTTTCGCTGGATCGCCACGTGCGGCTCGTGCAGCTTCCCGCGCCGGGCACGCGCGAACAGCTCCTGGAATTCTGCAGCGATCTCTTCGCCGAGATGCTTCCTCGCGATCGGCCGCTCTGGGACATCACGATGATCCACGGGCTTGAGGGCGGCAATACCGCCTATCTGAGCCGGGTGCACCACTGCATGGTCGACGGCGTGTCGGGCATCGAGTTGCTGCTCGCGATCCTCGATCTCGTACCGAACCCCGAGCCGACGCCACCGCCGGCCGAGCCGTGGAAGCCCGCGGAACTTTCGCGCCCACTCGAATCGTGGGCGGACGCGATGTTCGATCAATGGAACCGCGACATTCACGCGTTCACCGAATGGCAGCAGAACCTCCTCGACCCGCGGTCCCAGGTGCGCCAGATGACGGAACTGGGGCGGGCGATGCAGGTCGCGCTGCCCGCGGCAATGCGCCGTCCGGCGGCAACGCCATGGAACAAGCCCATCACCGGCAAGCGCCGCGTGGCGGTGACGCACATGTCGTTTCAGGAAGTGCGCGGCATCCGCAGCGCGATCGGCGGCACCGTCAACGACGTGATGCTGACGATCCTTGGCGGCGCGCTGGGCCGATATCTGGAAGAGCACGGCGTGAAGACGCCGGGCATGACGCTACGCGTCATGATCCCCGTCAACGTCCGCTCCGACGACGAGAAGGGCGCGCTGGGCAACCGCGTGTCGATGATGCTGCCGGAATTGCCGGTCGGCATCCCCAACGCGCCCGAACGCCTCGCTGCGGTCCAGGGCGAGATGGGCCGGCTGAAGGAGCACAATCAAGCCAACGCTTTTGAATCGCTGATGCGGATGGGGACGAACTTGCCAGCCGCGTACCACGCGCTGGCGGGACTGGGTGGCGTCCCGCCGGGCGGCGCAAACCTCGTCTGCACGAACGTGCCGGGGCCGATGATCCCGCTGTACAGCGTCGGGCACCGCATGCTGGAGCACTACCCGTTCGTGCCGCTGGCGGGTGACATGGGCATCGGCGTGGGCATCACCAGCTTCGACAAGTCGCTCTATCTCGGCATCATGTCCGACCCGACGATCATCGACGATGTCGACAAGATCGCACGGTACGCCGCCGAAGAGTTCACGATGTTGCGCGACGCGGCCGGTGTGCCCGTCAGCGACCTGCCCGACTTCGCGCGACCGGCTCGAAACGGGAACGGCAACGGGCAGACTGGCGCTTCGAAAGCCGCAGAGACGCCGGCGCGAGCGCAGGAGCCTGCGCCGGCGACGTAGTGGCGCCGTCTCGCGGCTATGCGCACAACAAGCAGGGCGGAGCTAGCATGCTCCGCCCTTCACCTATCCTGCGCTTGCACCACCTCATCGCTGGCTTCGAGGTGCGGCAGTCCTGGCATGGCAGCGAACTCAATAGTCGAAGTTGGCCCATGCTTCCGCGCCGACCGGCGACGTGACGACCGTCCCCACCGTGCCGAGGTACTCGCTCCCGTTTCCCGAGGCGACGTTGCGGACGATCAGGTTCGCGGCGCTGATGCCGTTGTTGATGCCCACGAGGCTGTCCGTCGCCGTGTTCCCCTCGATTCGATTCCCGGCTCCCGTTATCCATATCGCGCTTGTGGTGCTCAGCGTCGAGAGGTTCCCGATCACCGTTGAGTCGGAAGTGACCTTGATTCCCGTGACGCCGATCGATCGCACGACATTGTTCTGAATCGTGCTGGCATCACCGGTACTGATGCCGTTCTGAGTACCTTTAACCGTATTCCGTTCCACCAAGCTTCCCTCTCCGACTTGAATGCCGGTTCCGGACGGGGACGGAGCGCCTATCATCGACACAGCGCACCCGGTGACGATGGCGAATGGGCCTGCCTCTATCCCTTCGTTCGAATTGTTCTGTGCGACGCAGTCCCTGATTATGCTGCTGGAGCCGACATTGATGCCGTCGCCGCCATTTCCATACGCACGAATGTCGTCAACGACGGCCCTGTTAATTTGAGCCAGTCCGATACCGCTCGCCCACCCGGTGACCGTGCCATTGCGAATCGTGATGTTGTCATACGTGGCCGCCGAATAGATGCCGATTCCTCCGGCGGTCGATCCCCCGGTCATCGTGAAGCCGGACAGATCGAGCGTCACGTTACTCACGCCGATTTGGATGCCGTGGCTAAACCCGATCCCCGTCAGATTGCCCGTCAGGAAGTACGAGCCGGGCTGACTGATAACGATCGGGAATGTGCCGTTCCAGCCCACCGGCGGGATCGGGCTGCGCGGCTCCACCTGCGGTAGCGTGCCGGTCGATGACGGCGCGGCGGGCGGGTCGAGCGGGCCGCCGCTGACGACGCCGGTCAGCGCGGCGGCGACGAACAGCGCGAGTACTCCGGCGACGAGCCAACCAGCGCGATTGATGTTGTTCTGCATGGCCGTTCCCTCTGTGTACAAATGCGTAGGTATCGCTAGCTTACGCGCGGGGGAAGCAGAGCGTTACGGCGGCGTCAATTTCAGGAAGCGACCGCCTTACGGCGTTGGCTTCGTCGCGCACAGCCGTGACTGGGACGGCGGCAATGACCCAGTGTGGGTTACGGCCGCGATGACACGCGGATGTAATAGCCATCCGGATCGACGACGCGGAAGTCGGTCACTCCCCACGACCGCATTCCAAGCGCCCGAGAGATCGGGTAGTTGGCCTCAACGACGCGCTGGTAGCACGCATCCACATCATCGACGTCAAGCACGATCTCTACGCCTGCGCCCTTCTGCGCGTTTAGCGCGGCTTGCGAGAACACGTGGTTTGGCGGCAGCCGATCCTGCAAACCGAGCCCGAACGTGACGTTACCACTGCGCACGCCAACGTAGTCGGCATGCTCGTCATCGGTGCTGAACCCGAGGACGTCGCGGTAGAACGCAGCGCTCACGCCGAGATCCTTTACGAACAGCTCCATACGCAGTGTCATGCCTCGGGCCATCATATTCTCCCCTATCAAGAAACACCCGCGCTGCCGCTGGAACATCAGAGCCCGGTGACCGGCGTCCGCCTCCCTGGACAAGGTTGAACGCCACCCGACGACGTTGACGGCGGCGACGAGCAGCACCAGCGGGAGGACGGCATGATGTTCTTCGACCCCGAGAAGTCTCCGGCTCCTAGCACACCGCCCGATGCGCGCGGTTCGTGTGCGGATCAGTGGTGTTCACGGGCGCGAAGGTGTTGAGCGAGGCAACCACTACGATGGAGGTGGGACAAGAGATCACATTGTCCACCACGACGTTGTTGTCGCCGACGACGTAGACGTCAGCTCCGCTGTTGAACCCCATGTCGTTGCCGCGCACGGTCACATCATCGGCGTCGTTGACTACAATCCCGCCGCGATCCACGGTCTGCGACGTGTTGTTTCCCTTGATCACCGAGTCCTCGATCAACACGCCACCGGCGTATTGACTCAGATACACGCCTGCTACAGCGCTGTCCTCAATCAAGCACCGCCGAATCGTCACGCGCGAACCATCTGTGAAATCACCTCCCAACAGGAATCCGTGTTCGCCGCTGCCGGAGACGACGCAGTCTTCGACCACAGCACCGTTGTCGACTCGAAACGCGTGGAAGGCGCTGCCGTATACCGCGACGCGGGAGATATGAAGATCGGCAGCGCCCGGAGCTTCTACGCCGACGGCATTCCGCAAGACGCCGTTCGAGATGCGCACGCGGGCTCGGCCGCCGTCGACGTTGATCGCGTTCTGTTCCAGCGGGTCGACTCCCGTGATCGTGAACCCGCCAAGATCGAGTGTCACATCATCCGCAGAGATACGGACGCCGATGTTGGGACTTGCGAGCGGGATACCCATGCTACGCGTCAAGTAGTAACGACCCGGCTGCGAGATGACGAACGGCAGGGAGGAGATCGGCGTCCCCGGCTCACGCACGCCGTCCGTGGACGCGGGCGAGCCGGGCGGATCGAGCGGGCCGCCGCTGACGACACCGGTCAGCGCCGCACCGACGAACAGCGCGAGTACTCCGGCGACGAGCCAGCCGGCGCGATTGACGTTGGTTTGCATGACGGTTCCCTCTGTGTACGAATGGGTAGTTGCCGCAAGCTTACGCTCGGCTGAGGCGGAGTGTCACGGAGGCCGTCAAGTTGGTAGGCGTCAGCCCTGGTGGACTAATCGTGGAAGCCGTCGACCTCGTAGCTCATGATGAGCATGTCGTGGGTGCGGCCCTCGGCGTCGACGACGTGATCGGCGAGCAGGGCTTCCGGGCGAAAGCCGATGCGCTCGAAGGTGGCGCGCGCGGCCTTCTGGTCGGAGGTCATGTTGGCGGTGATCTTCTTCAGGCCGATCTCTTTCGCGATGAGGAACATCTCTTCGACGAGGCGGGCGCCGAGGCGGATGCCGCGGTAGTCGGCGCCGACGTTCGTACGGATCTCGCCAACGTGGCGGGTCCAGAGCACCTCGTTGTGGTGGAGCGTCGCGTAGCCGGCGAGGTGGTCGCCTTCGTACGCCATGATCGAGACCGACTGATCGGCGTCTACGTTTCCGACCCACTGGTCGACGTTCTTCGGATCGGTGATGTCCATGCGGAGGAAGAGCAGGTCCTGCTTGGGCAGGGCGCGCGCGAAGCGAACGATCTCGTCGCGATCGGCGCGGCTCATCAGCCGCAACTCGAGGGTCTTGCCATTGTCCATGCGGACATCACGCGGGAACGTCCGCCGGTAGCCGACTGCCTGCACATCCGTTGTCATTCCGAGTCTCCTTCCGCGCGGCGAGTCGGGGTGCGACATCCTGCCCCGAGCAATCGATCCTAACACAGCACGCGCCGGATGTGGAGATTCGCGCGGGCGATTCGCGAGACGATTTCGCGTCGAAGTCTAGCTCCGCCCGCGCGCCATCTCGGCAATGGCGGTGACATCGCCGGGATAGCCGCCCCCGGCGATGCCCGCCTTGACGATGGCAACGGTCCACGGACGGAGAATCTCGAGGAGTTCGCTCAGGCCGGAGCCGATGGCGTCGACCACGGGCGCCTCCATCTCGTCCGTTTCGGATTCGATGCGCTCGCGGAAGGCGCGTCCGTCCGGAGAGAAGGCGTCGCCATCCATCCAGCCCTTCGCGCGCATGCCGTCGATGGCGGCATCCATCTGAAGTACGGTCCAGCCGCGCGTGGCGGAGTACGACTTCAACGGAATGCCCATCTGCAACTCGGACATGAGCTGGATCTCGACGGGCTGGAGCAGCGCTTTCGTCCAGACAGCGATGTGGCTATCGCCGCGGTGTTCACGCAGCATGTCGCAGCATCGCCAGAGCTGGCCGATGGGGTCCGTCGGGAAGGGCTGCGACTTGAGTCCGCTGAACAGGGGGTGCCCGGCTCCTTCCGCGACGTCGAGGCCGCGGCGGAGCAGTTCCACCGCGCGGCCAATCTGCTTCGCGTCGGGCTCGCCGAGCAGCCGACGCAGCGACGCGACGGCGCCGTCGTACCGCGCTTGCAGGAGGGGCTCGGGTTCTATCTTCGACCAGCCTTCATCAACGGACGGCACGACGATCGCCGGGCTGAAGACGCCGAACGCGGATGTCACGACGAGCCCGGTCGGCCTCCCCATGGACGCGCCGCGGCTGCAGAAGTAGCCGGGACCGTAGCCCGCAAGCCCGAGTTTGGCGTAGTTGGCGTGGGCCTCGGGGGCGAAGTAGACGTTCGCGCCGATGGGCTCGCACAGGTTGCGTATTGCTCTTGCTCGCTCGTCCATTTTCTGTGCTCCTTCTACGTGTCGCGCTCACCGCGTGTCGACGCACGTCGTTGCGGGACGAGCATCGTGCCCAGGCGGGAAAGATCCTTCGCTACGCTCTGGATGACATGATGGGTGCGCCGGATGACAGAAACCGCGCTCACGATAACGCGATCCGTACCCACGACCACATGATGGGCGATCGGGCGGCCACCGCAATCATCACGGCCACCAGAGCGAGCGGGCCTGGGCGCGCAGGTCTTCGCGGTGGTCGGGGTGCGCGACGGCGATGAGTTCCTCGGCGCGCTGGCGGTGGTTCTTGCCCCAGAGGCGCGCAACGCCGTACTCGGTGATCACGGCATCGGCAAAGAAGCGAGGTATCGTCACGAAGGACCCGGGTTCCATCTGTGCGACGATGCGGGAGACTGCGCCGCCCATCGCCGTCGATGGCAGGAGCGTTATCGCGCGGCCGCGCGGTGAGTTCGCGCCGGCGAGGTGCATCTCGGGTTGTCCGCCCGTGCCGTTGATCATCCGCCCACCGAATACGGTCTCGGAGTTGATCTGACCGAGCAGGTCGACGGTGATTGCGTTGTTGATCGCGACGAAGCGATCGAACTTCACGAGCGTACGCGGGTGCAGGACGTACTCCGGGTCGTACAGCTCGAAGTGCGGGTTGTCATCGATGATGCCGAGATCCGTGGGATCGCAGCCGGTCCACGCGGCCGCCACCGACCGACCGGTGTGGATCTCCTTCTGCGAGCCGTCGACGATGCCATCGCGCCACATCTTCGCCAGTCCCGGCCAACCAAGCTCGGTATGAATCCCGAGGTGCTTCCGCTCGGCGAAGGCGCCTAGCCGCACCATGCCGCGCGACGGTTCGCCGACGCCGATCTGTACGGTATCGCCGTCCTGGATCAGCCCGCTCAAGTGGCGCGCGATCGGTTCGGCCTCCGGTGGCATCTCGCCGATGCCGAGCAGGTTGCGAACGTCCATCGGCGCGAGCGCAGGGATGATCGCGCGCACGGAGCTTAGGACCTGCAGCGAAGGCAGCTCATCGCCGAGTTGCATCCAGCCGACGCGCCGCGATTCGTTTTCGATCGTAGCGACGATCTCGTCGAAGACAGCGCGCTCGAGCGGCGGCGGTGTGAACTCGACGAACTGGTGAATCTCCGAGACGTGGATGTAGACATCGCCGTGCACCTGCGTCAGCGACTCGTCGACCTGCGCGATCACCATCGGGCAGCGGCGCGCGTATGAACGCTGCACCCAGTTGTGGACACCGAAATGGCAGTACCCGGCGCGGTTCGGCTTCGAGACGGTGCAAATGAGGACATCCGGCACGTGCACGTCGGTGTGACGGCCATCGTCGTACGCCTTCATGCCGAGCGAGAAGAGGTTGGGCAGGTAGGTGCCGCGACGCTCGTCCATGACGAAGCGCGCGAAGTCGCCGATGTACAGCTCGAACTCAACCTTAAAGGTCGATTCGTCCGGCATCCGTAGCCAGCCGGGGTCGGCCGCCGGGGCGAGCAGCCGCACCGTCACGTCCTTCAGCTCGTCGCGCCGAGCCGCGAGCGCGAGAGCGAGCGTGGCGGGCGGGAAGATCGGGATCATGACCGTATCGCCGGACCGCACGACCTTCATCGCCTCGGCCGGCGTGGTCAGACGCTGCTTGTAGATCTCCTGCCAGTCCATGCACCCTCCGCCGTAAACATCAGACCTACCCGGCTGCCCCACGGGCGATTATCTGCCACCGGGAGCGCAAGGCAAAGCCCACCGAAAACAGCCCTCGGCGCCGGGCTCAAGCGGGTCGATCGATGCTCGGTGCCTACGCCGTCACGCCTAGCGTCGCAAGCTGTTCCTGAAGGTGATGCTCATTCACGAGAAAGTGGATGGCGTGCATACCTGACTCGCGCGCCGCATCCACGTTACGCGGGAGATCGTCGATGAAGACGCATTCCTCCGGCGGCAGGCCGATTCGCTGAGCTGACAGCGCGTAGATGCGGGGATCCGGTTTGGCCATGCCAACGTCGGCGGAAACGACGATGTCGTCGAACAGGTGGTGGATGCCATGGGCGTCACGCAACGTCCTGACTAGCGTGTTGTCGGCGTTGCTCAGCACGGCCGTCTTGTAAGTGCCGCGTAGGCGCCGGATCAGATCGATGTTCGGCGCGATGAGGTGCTGGCGCTCGCGCCAGTGCTGGTGGAGCCGCGGCAACTCGCGTCCTGCGGCGGCTTCGAGTGCGAGATGCGACTCATCGAGCCATGCCTGACGGTCGCCGACGCCGATCTCCAGCTTCTGCCAGGTCTCGGAGCCGTAGAGCGTCTCGACGATCGTCCGCTCACGAAGGCCGTGCTCCTGCTCCAGCGTCCGCGCGAGGTCCCAGCGCATGTCCCACAGGACGCCCCCGTAGTCGAAGATCAGGCCGCGAATCGTCATTCGTATCTCCTCGATGTGGTTCGCACGAATCGGCGTCGCTGCTATCGCGGCCGGTAGCGGTTCGCGATGGGCAGCCGACGGTCGCGCCCGAACGCGCGCGGTGTGATCTTCACGCCAGGAGGGCCCTGGCGCCGCTTGTACTCGTTGCGGTCGACCATTTGTACGACGCGCTGGACGAACTCGGCGTCGAAGCCCATCGCCACGATCTCGCCGATGGTTCGATCGTCTTCGACGTACGCCTGGAGGATCGGGTCGAGGACTTCGTACGGCGGCAGCGAATCCGTGTCGAGCTGATCCGGGCGGAGCTCTGCGCTGGGCGGCTTGTCGATGACGGCTTGCGGGATGATCTCGCTCCCGGCGATGCGATTGCGGTAGCGCGCGAGGTCGTACACGAGCGTCTTGAAGACGTCCTTGATGACGGCGAACCCGCCGGCCATATCGCCGTATAGCGTCGAATATCCCGTAGCGATCTCGCTCTTGTTGCCGGTGGTGAGCGCCATCCACCCGAATTTGTTGGACAACGACATGAGCACGTTGCCGCGGATGCGTGCCTGCAGATTCTCCTCGGCCGTGCCGAATTGCGTATCGCCGAACGCTTCGGAGAGCATTTCGAGGGATGACGCGAATGTGCTCTCAATCGGGATGGTGAGCATTCGGATGCCGAGCCGTTCGGCAAGCGCTTGCGCATCGGTCTTGCTCCCCTCCGACGAGAACCGGGATGGCATCGATACACCGATGACGTGCTCGGCGCCCAGCGCGTCGACGGCTATCGCGGCCACGAGCGAGGAGTCGATGCCACCGGAGAGTGCGATCACGACGGAGCTGAATCCGGTCTTGCCGATGTAGTCACGCACGCCGAGAACAAGCGCGTCCCAAACCTCAGCATCGGAATCGAGCAATGGCGGCATCTGCGCCGAAATCTCGGGCTTCGCCGCAGGTAGGGGTGCCGCAGAAATCATGGTCTTGGGCCCCGGCCGCCCGCTCGCCGGTCGTTCGCTGGACGAGCGCACCGCGCGGACGCCGTCATCGACATGAAGGTCGTAGACGACGAGGTCTTCGCGAAACTGCGCGCCCCGTGCGACCAGCACACCACGGGCGTCGTAGATCAGGCTGTGCCCATCAAATACGAGTTCATCCTGCCCGCCGACCGTGTTTACGTAGCAGATCGCGACTGCGTTCTCACTGGCGCGCGTCGAGATCATCGATTCGCGATCAGTGCCTTTGGCGCGGTGATACGGCGAGGCGTTGATGTTGATGATCACGTCCGCACCGGCGAGCGCCTGGTCGCGCGTGGGGCCGTCGGCGTACCAGATGTCCTCGCAAATGTTCACGCCGATATCGACGCCGGCGATGACGTATACCGGCACGTCGGTGCCGGGCTGAAAGTAGCGCACCTCGTCGAAGACGCCGTAGTTGGGCAGGAGCCGCTTGTAGTACCGCGCGGCGATTCGGCCATCCGATAGCACGGCCGCGGCGTTGTAGATCGCGCCGTCCACCATGTCGACGAAGCCGACGATCGCGACGAGCCCCGTCGTTGCCTTTGCGATTGAGTCCAGCGCTGAAAGGTTGTCCTCGACAAACGACGGGCGCAGGAGCAGGTCTTCGGGCGGATAGCCGGTCACCGCCAGTTCGGGGAAGGCGACCACATCCACGCCGAGGCCTCGGGCGCGGGCGGTCCACTCAACGATCTTCGCGGCATTGCCGGTCAGGTCGCCGACCGTCATGTCGATTTGTGCCAGGCCGACTCGTAGCCGCCGCATCTCGCCGCTCCCAGACCGGCACACGCTGGCCGGGTACTTAGTGTTACTAGTACACTAACTCGCAGCCCCGCCCTCGATCAATCGAAAAATGCCGGCGAGGCCAGATACGCCGGGCGCTACCGCCGCGTTATGTGATAGAACGCTGCGCCGCTACCCCGCGGTGGCAGCCCGCCGTAACGAGGAGGCGCCGCGTTGACATCTGGATCATTCGTCCCATCGGCCACAGACGCCACGACACCTACATTCGGTGAACCGCTGACCGTCGTCGCACTTGGCGTCGACCGCGGGCTCCTGCTCGACATCGCGCTGAAGACGCTCTTCTACGAGGGCCGGATGACCCGAATG
The DNA here is from genome assembly GCA_031400455.1 of Chloroflexota bacterium. Taxonomy (GTDB): domain Bacteria; phylum Chloroflexota; class Dehalococcoidia; order DSTF01; family JACRBR01; genus JANXYW01. Next base: position 57,757 of record JANNPX010000028.1, read on the forward strand.
GACATGGCCGAGTCGATGAAGATCTCGAACTCAGCCGTCCAAGAGTTGCTGCAATTGCTTACGCAGGACGGCCTGACCCACGTGCTGGGCAGCGAAGGCAGCGGTAACTCGAACTACACCTACACCCTGACGCAAAAGGGCATCGACCGCGCTGATTCCGCACTTGGCCGGAGCGGCTACGTCGGACCGGCGCCCGTCCCGCTTGCTGACTACATCGCGCGGGTCCGCGCGCAGAGCGCCGACGTGTCGCTCAGCCGCCTCCAAGTGGAGCGCGCGCTTGCGCCCCTGGTGCTACCGAAGGAAGAGATCGCTCGCATCGGGCGCGCCGCCTCGTCGCGTAAGTCCATGCTGCTGTACGGACCTTCGGGTAATGGAAAGACGACGGCCGTCCGCGCGATCGGCGATGCACTTGGTGGCGAGATGTACATCCCGTACGCGATCGAGATGGTCGGACAGATCGTCCACCTCTACGATCCGTCGAAGCACGAGCTGCTGCCCGACGCATCCGCAGACCATCTCTCTGCCGGGCTTCCGCGGCGCGTTGACCGGCGCTGGGTGCGCATCCGCAGACCCGCGATCTGGGCTGGCGGAGAATTGACGCGGGACAGCCTGGAGTTGATGTACGACGAGAACACGAAAGTCTACGAAGCGCCCCTGCAATTGAAGGCGAACGGCGGCACGCTGATCATCGACGACTTCGGACGCCAGCAAATTCCGGCGGTCGCGCTCCTAAACCGCTGGATCGGCGCGCTGGAGGGTGGGCGTGACCATCTGACGCTGCACACCGGTCAGACAATAGAAGTGCCGTTCGATGTACTCGTGCTCTTCTCGACGAACCTCTCGCCGCACGACCTGGCCGACGATGCCTTTCTCCGCCGCATTCGCTACAAGGTCAAGCTGGACAATCCGACGAGCGACGAGTTTGACGCGATCTTCCAGCGAGAGTGCGAGCGAGCCGGAGTCGACTACAGCCATTCGGCGATCACCCACCTGCTCCAACACTGGTACGCACCGCACGACCGGGAACTCCGCGGCTGCCATCCGCGCGATATCGTCGAAGCGGTCGTCGACGCGGCGGCATACGACGGCGCATCGGCCAAGCTCACGCCAGCAACGATCGACGAAGCCTGCGCGACATACTTCCTGGAGCCGACGAACGCGCCCGACTGACCGCTCGCGGTGATTCTGCCCGTGCGTTCCGCACGGGATGGGCGCTTGCTATCCTGCTCGTGGGCCATTCACCCGCACGAATGTGAGCGCTGCCAGCACCGTGACTCCAGTTCCCTCCTCCAATGCGACGGCGGCCGCCGTTGACGTGCGTGATGTCGCCTATGCCTACGGCGACCGACAGGCGCTCGATGAGCTCTCGCTGTCGGTGCCCGCAGGCGCGATCTTTGGCCTGCTAGGGCCAAACGGCTGCGGCAAGAGCACGCTGCTCTCCCTGCTCATCGGGCGGCGTGTAGCCGGCGCCGGCGAGATTCGAATGCTTGGCGACGTGCTGACGCCGCGGCGGCGCGAGCGTATCGGCATCGTGTTTCAGGAACCATCGCTCGACCCGACGATGACCGTGCACGAGACGATGCGCCTGCAGGGACGGATGTTCGGCGTCGGGCGAGCAGCAACGGCCGAGCGTACGGCCCGGCTCCTCGAACGCGTCGGTCTCAGCGACCGGGCGACTTCGATGACATCGACTCTCTCGGGCGGCATGAAGCGGCGCCTTGAGTTGGCGCGCGCTCTGTTGCCGGAGCCGGAGCTCTTACTGCTCGACGAACCCACGCTGGCGCTCGATCCCGAATCGCGCCAGAACCTCTGGGAGCACCTGATCGAAGCCAACGCCGCGGGCACCACGCTGCTGCTGGCAACGAACGACGTCCACGAGGCGGAGCGCTACTGCCAGACCGTCGCGCTGATGGATCAAGGCCGCGTGGTGGCGCAGGGCACGCCGGCGGAGTTGAAGCGCGGCCTTCGTCGCGATGCCGTCCGCGTCGAGTGGAAGGACGATCCGGCGTCCGACGCGGCTACGTTGCGGGCGTGGCCCGGCGTGGGTGAGGTCAGGCTGGCGGGCCACTCGACGCACGTCACGGTCGATGCTGCCAGTCCGTTCCTAACACGGCTCTTTTCGGACGCGGGGGACCGCGTCCACGGCGTCACCATCGAGCAGTCCACGCTGGAGGATGTTTACTTTCAGCTCGTCGGCAAGCCGATCTCCGCAGCGACGGCCGACGGGGAGGGTGCGTGATTCGCACGGTCGATGCTGTGGCGGCGTTGCTCGTCCGAGACCTTCGCGGATTCTTCCGATCGCGTTCACAGCTGTACTCGTCTGTGTTCTTCCCGCTGATGCTGCTCGCCATCCTCGGGACGGGCGTCAGCGAAGGTCTGGATCCCCGGAACATCGACGACTACACGACGTTTCTCACGCCCGGGATGATCGCCATGACGGCGCTCTTCTCGTCGACGTTCTCGAGCGCGACGTACTACCAAGACCGCGATTCGGGCATCCTGCGCGTGCTGTTCGCGTCGCCGCATTCGCAGCGCGTGATCCTGCTGGGCAAGACGCTCAGCTCAGTCGTGATCGGCGTCGGGCAGGCGCTGATCGTGCTGGGAGTTGCGGCGGCGGTGCCGGCCATCAACTTCCACTGGCAGTACGGCGTGCCTCAGAGCATCGCGCTGACGGTGCTGGCCGTGGTGCTGTTGAATCTTTTCCTATCGGGGCTGGGCCAGATGCTCGCGTCGCGTATCCGGTCGATGCAGGGATTTCACCTGGTGATGAACCTGGTGCTGTTCCCATTCCTCTTCTTCTCGGGGGCGTTCTTTCCGCTCGATCAGCTGCCGTTCTGGCTAAAGATCCTCGGCCGCATCAACCCTCTGTCATACGGGGTCGATCTGATGCAGGTATCGCTCTACGCGCGCGATGGCTCGGAAGGGTACTTCGGCGTCCCGCTCGATCTCGCGGTGCTGGCTGTGCTTGCCGCAGCGGTCTTCTATCTCGGCACCAGCCGCCGCGCGGGTATCGAGCAATGATCGCCCGGCTCGCCGTCCTCTGCGGCATCCTGATATGGACGGCGACCGCCGCGATGTTCGCATCGGGCTGTACTTCTGACGACACCCCGGACTTCCCGAAGGTGGTGTCGCTGGGCAGTGGCGACATCTTTCCGACCATCCTCAACAGCGGCCTAGGCGTCGGACAGAACCGCGTATCGATGAGCATCACGGACCGCGACGACAACAAAGTGCTCGATGCGGCTGTGCAGCTCCGTTACTACAACCTGAACGGGGCGCACCCTGCGTTCCGCACCGCTACGGCTGCGCGGTTCATCCCGGTTGAACTGGCGTACATCGATGAGCAGTCGAACCGCGAGCGCTCCCCGGCCGGAAACGACGGCGCGTACGTCTCGTACGCGGAGTTCGACGCGCCGGGCGACTGGGGCGTCGAGATCACGATCACTCGCGACGGCAAGAAGCTGAAGCCGGTGCCGTTCCGGTTCAACGTGCTCGATCATTCGACTGAGCCGGCAATCGGGGATGCCGCTCCGGCGAGCGTGCAGCAGACGCTCGAGACGGCAGCCAGCATCGAAGACATCGACTCGTCGTACCCGCCGCGGCCGGGCATGCACGATATGACAGTCGCCGCTGCTCTCGCGACGGGCAAGCCTATCGTCGTCGCATTCGCCACGCCCGCGTTCTGCCGCAGCCGCCTGTGCGCGCCTGTAATGGATACGGTCATGGATCCGGTGGCGGCGAAGTACTCAGGCCAGGTGCTGTTCATCCACATCGAGCCGTACGTACTCCGGGACGTGCGCGAAGACAACATCCAGAACGCCGTCCCGGCTGTCCTAGAGTGGCGCCTGACGACTGAGCCCTGGGTGTTCGTGGTCGACCGGCAGGGGCGGATCGCCGGGAAGTTCGAGGGCATCGTGGCGCCGGACGAAGTCGAGAGCATCCTCGCGCTGACGCTGGAAACAGCGCCGGCAGCCGTGACGCCGGCGCCTAGGCGGTAGCTTCGAGGACGGCCGATCGACCCTAGTGCTAACCGGGCGGGATCGCTAACATATGCTGGGTTCGGCCCAAGCCGCGAGAGGGGCGCCGCCAGACGCGCGAGCCCGGTTCAAGTCAAGTGTGCAGGTGAGCATGGAGTACGTACAGACCGTCCTGGTGCAGATTGCCGCGACGAAGCTCGCCGAGGCTACGGGGCCACAGGGGCTCCTGACGGCGCTTGAGGCACACCGCGACTCCGCCGCCGGGCAGCGGGGCTTTCAGGGCTTGCGCGTGACGCGCACGGCCAACCCCGAGGGGAACATCCTCGTCGTCGCGGAGACGCGCTGGGCGAACAACAACGCCATGGCCGACTACTCGACGCTCAAGAACAACGTCGAAAGCATCATCAAGGACCACGAGAGTGAGACGGTCGCCGGCAGCTTGCAGGTTCACCGGATGGAGTCGCTCAAGAGCGAGTCTGCTGACGCACCGAACCGCATCTACGACCGGCTTGCGCTGGCGCTGCTGATACCAATCGGCGTGCTGGCCTTCGCGCTCCTCTGCATTTACGGGCTCTCCCGCATCTACCTGGCGCTTCCCGCGGCCGCCGCGACACCGCTGGCCGCCGGCATCGCGCTCGGAGTCCTCGGCATCTCCGCCTACTTCTCCAGCAACCCGTCGGCGCCTCGCTGGCAGATTCTCGGCGTGGTCGCCATCGCCGTAGGGACGCTGGCCATCGGCGGAACGGCAGCCGCCATCTACGATGAGGAACACAAGGAAGTCCACTCCGCTGAGACGCCCGTGGCGACCGCTCCAGCGGGAGGCACGCCAGTGGCGCCGGGAGCCGTCGAGATCGACATGGAAGACAATGTCTTCACGACTCCAGACATCACCGTGAAGTCGGGCAGCACCATCCCCATTCGCAACAAGGGTGCCGGCACACACAACGTCCACGTCGCCGATGCATCGGGCGCCTATTCGGCGGCGATCTGCAAGCCCTCGGGGCCTGACCCTTGCTCCAGCCCGGCTGCGATGTCGGGCGGTGCTGACGGCACGATCGCGATCAACCTCCCCGCCGGCACCTACGACTTCCGCTGTGACTTCCACATCGCCGAAAAGATGTTCGGGAAGCTCACGGTCGAGTAGCTCTCGCTGGAATTCGAAGGGGCGGCTGATGCCGCCCCTTCTTCATGACTGAAGCCCACGCGGACGGAAAAGCCTGCCGCCAGCGTCAGGTCGCGCAACCCTAAGGCCGCCGTCCTGAGCCAGTGGCCGTGCCATCCACCACCCGCCCGCTTCGGGTGAGCAGACCTGAAGGCGCGATACACCTAGGTCCCTCACCGTTGCCCGTCGGGAGCACCCACCGGTCGGAACCCGTGATGCGGTCGCGGACCAAGATGTGCGCGCCCAGACAGCAGGCTCGTCCCGCTCTCGCGTCAGAATCACCGTTCGCTGACCTTCGGCGGTGACACTCGATGGACGCGCCCTCAGCGCGGTTGGTCGCGGGCGAACGCCCCACCGGCGCCCAGAAGGCTACTTCTGCCCACCGACGGATGTCAGGCCGAGCTGAGACAGCTCTTCCTCGACATCGCCCCAGTGCGGCTCCTGGTCGTCCGCTTGCTCGCGTGCGTACCACTTAAAGAACACGCTAGCGATGAGGCCCCAGTAGATGAGGCTACCCATCAGCTTCATCAATCCACCGGCGAGCTGTTGATCCTCTACTGCCGTGAGGGTCCACATCCTCGGAGCGCGCGCATAGAACGAATAGACGGCGCTGTCGGCGAAGCTGACGAACGCGGCGATGACGGTGGGCACAATCGACTGGACGAACAGGTACGCCATCTGGAGCGGAGCGGAGATGGCCGGAAGTTCCGGCACATTGCTGAGAATGGGCCACCACATGATCATCGCCGATACGACAAGCGCCGCGTGCACCGTGAAGTGGAACCAGTGGTTGTTCAGGGAGTAGTCCACCGTGGCGGGGAGGTGCGTCAGAACAGTGACGGCATTGAACAGCGTGAATGCCACGACAGGATGCACGAGTTTTCGGGCCACCGGCATGATTCCAGGCGGACGGAGCAATGTCTGCCAGATCCACGCCGGGATTCCGGCCAACAACAGAGGGGCCGCCACGACCGTGAACACCGTGTGCTGCACCATGTGGGCACTGAGCAGGTATTGCTCGCTAATCTCGTGAACAGGAGTGCCTGCGACGAGGTAGATGGCCAGCACGCCTGCGCTGAACATCAGCACCTGGCTACGACGTACGCGACCCGCATCCGAGAGCGTGCTCCGAAGCTGAGTAACGGCGTAGAGATACGCCCCCTCCACGAAGATGCAGAGCAGGATGACGTCCGGATGGAGACTCCAGTGGAACTGGTAGGGGCCCGTAGCGATGTGGAGGAGCGAGAGTGCGAGCATTTGGCGTATGTCCCCTCGAACCGTGGGCTGGCGCCCAGGGGGTCGTGGCGGCCTTAGACGAGGTTACCGCCCAGCGTCACCAGCACGACGGCGAAGATTGACGCTGCGAGTACCAATCCCGTCACGAAGGCGGTAGTGAAGACGCGGCTGTCGAACTTGAGGTGCATGAACCACATCACGACGGCGATGAATTTGACGGCGGACAGCGCGAGAAGCATGAGGATGAACACGGTGCGCGGTATGTCGAAATAGTAGATAACTACCTCGATGGCGGTGAGTACGCCAAGGAAGAGTCCGATCTTGATGTACTCGGCTTCATCCGGGTGGCCGCTGTGCACGACGACTGGCTTGCCGCCCTCCGGCGCCAGAAGGGCAGCCGCGGCGATGAAGAGGCCGAACAGGCCGACGAGCACGAGCGGCAGGCCTACCAGAAGCGAAGGGTCTTCAAAGAACATGCGGGTCTCCTACGAGGGCTTGATCCAGTAGCTGACGAACGCACCGAAGGCCAATGCGACACCGCCGATCCCGAGAACGAGCATCGGGAGGCCGACGAGCAACTCTGGATCTTCGAAGAACATCTCTTTCCCTATGCTCCCGGCTGCACGAGGTAGATCAGCGTGAAGATGATAATCCACACGATATCGACGAAGTGCCAGTACAAACCCAAGAGTTCGACGTTGAGCGCGCTTTCCTCTGTGATCTTCCACCTGAATGATGCAGCCCACATCGACAATAGCATCAGCACGCCGACCGTCACGTGAGCGCCGTGGAATCCGGTCAGCACGAAGAACGTCGTACCGAACATATTGGTCTCGAGGGTGAGACCTTCGCGGTAGAACTCGGTGAACTCGAACGCCTGGCCCCCCAGGAAGATGACACCAAGCAGCGACGTCGCCAGCAACCAGATGCGCATCCGGCGAATGTCGCCTTTCTGGATCGCGGCCAACGCCAGCACCATGGTGACACTGCTCATCAGCAGCACGAACGAACTGGCGGACGTGAACGGGATGTCGAACAGGTCCTCCGGGTAGGGCCCGGTGATGTTTCGGTTGCGGTAGAGCAAGTAGGTGGAGATGAATCCGCCGAAGAACAGGCACTCGGAGCCCAGGAAGAGCCACATCAGGAGCTTCCGGTTGTCGAGGCCGGTGTTCGTCTCCAGGTGCGCGTTCGGCGCTGCGACTGCGTGTGCCACGTCCAACGTTCCTTTCGCCGGCCCGACGGGGGCCTGCGCTCCTGCTAGTCCTCCGTCGCCGGCTCGAGCACCCAGAGGTACAGTCCGACCACGAGTACCGCTGCACCGACGGCGACCAGCGCTGCGTCGTAGATGAGGCCCAGCCCAATGATCGGCATGCCGGCGGCGGCGATCAGCGGCATGTATGAGGGCGATGGCAGGTGAATGCCATGGCCATCGCCGTGCCCATCAGACGCGGCGTGATCCGATGCGCCTGCGGGGACCGGTACCGGCTTGCCTTGCGCATCCTCGGCGTACTTCCGGTGCCAGAAGTCATCGAGGGCGTGCACTTGCGGGATCTCAGCGAAGTTGTACGGCGGCGGCGGTGACGGGATGGTCCACTCGAGCGTGCGAGCGTCCCACGGGTCATCTCCGGCGATCTCGCCCTTACGCACGCTGATGATGACGTTGTAGATGAAGATGAGGATCGATACGGCGATGGTGAAGGCGCCGATCGTCGCGAGGAGGTTCCAGAAGTTCCAGCCATAGTCGTCCGGATAGGACTCGATGCGGCGAGGCATGCCGAGCAGACCGAGCACCATCATCGGCTGGAACGTGAGGTTGAAGCCGATGAACATCAGCCAGAAGTGGAGCTTACCCCACGCCTCGCTGAGCATGCGGCCGGTGAACTTGGGGAACCAGTAGTAGATGCCGGCGAAGAGCCCGAACATCGCGCCGCCGAACAGCACCTGGTGGAAGTGCGCGACGATGTAATAGGTGTCTTGCTGCTGGTAGTCCGACGGCACGATCGAGTGTGTGACGCCGGTCAGGCCACCGATGGTGAACATGGCGATGAAGCCGATGGAGAAGTAGAGCGGCGTCTTGAAGCTGATCGAGCCGCCCCAGAGCGTAGCCATCCAGTTGAAGATCTTCACGCCGGTCGGGATCGAGATCATGATCGTCGTGATGCCGAATGCGGAGTTCGCCACGGAGCCGAGGCCCGTCGTGTACATGTGATGAGCCCATACGCCCCAGCTCATAAAGCCGATGGCGACGCCCGAGAACACAACGAACGGATAGCCGAATAGCGGCTTGCGCGAGAACGTCGGCAGGACTTCGGAGACGATGCCCATGGCGGGCAAGATGAGGATGTAGACCTCCGGGTGTCCGAAGAGCCAGAACATGTGCTGCCAGAGGAGCGGGGTGCCGCCCTTCGCCGCGTTGAAGAAGTTTGCGTCGAAGAGCCGGTCGAACATCAACTCGAACAGCGCAACGGTGATCACGGGCATGGCGAAGATGATCAGGAACGACGTGACGAGCGTCATCCATACGAACAGCGGCATCTTGAACAGGCTCATGCCAGGCGCGCGCATGTTCAGAATCGTGACGATGAAGTTGAATCCGCCGGCCAGCGATGCGATACCCAGGATCTGGAGGCCGATGAGCCAGTAGTCCACGCCATTGCCAGGTGAGAACTTGGTCAGCGTGAGCGGCGCGTACCCGAACCAACCTGCGTCGGGCGCGCCGATCTCGCCGTGCAGAATGTTTCCGCCCGTGAAGAAGCTCAGGTTCATAAAGAGCCCGCCGAAGAGGAAGACCCAGAAACTGAACGCGTTCATGCGCGGGAACGCCACATCGCGCGCGCCGATCATCAGCGGCACGAGCAGGTTGAAGAACGCGGCGCTCATCGGCATGACGACCAAGAAGACCATGGTCGTACCATGCATCGTGAAGATGCGGTTGTACTGGTCAGGGCTGAGGAAGTCGTTCTCGGGGCGCGCGAGCTGCACACGGATCAGCAGCGCCTCAAGTCCGCCGACGAGGAAGAAAAAGAACGATGTGACGCCGTACATGATGCCGATGCGCTTGTGGTCGACGGTCGCCAGCCAGGACCAGATGCCCTTGTACGATCCGGCGGATTCGCGCGCGTCCTTGACGGCATCGGCCATCGTGACGCGCTTCGGGGTCAACGTCGCACCGGCCATGACTCAGTCTCCCTGGAACGCGAATTCGGGCTGGCCGACGGGTTGCACGGCGACGAGACTCGTCAGCCACGCATCGAAATCTTCCTGTGATTCCACGACGACCCGGAAACGCATGTTTGCGTGGCCCGTGCCGCAGAACTCGGCGCACTGTCCCTCGTACGTACCAATCTCGTCGCCCTTGAGCCACATATGATTGGCTCGACCCGGGATCGAGTCCGTCTTACCCGCAAGCTTTGGAACCCAGAAGCTGTGGATCACGTCGACCGACGTCAGTTTGAGGGCAATAGTGCGGCCGATCGGGATATGCATCTCACCAATCAGGCTCCCGTTCGGGCCTTCGACTGGCGGTGCTTGGATCGTCGGGCCACCGTTCGGATCGGCGTACCCGAATCCCCATGAGAAGCGCTGGGCCGACACCTGAACCTCGAGTGAGTTCTTCGGCGTGCGGCCGAGGTCGACGACCCCGCCGACGGTCGGCGCGATGAAGAGCGCGAGCAAGAGGATCGGCGCGATGGTCCAAGCGATTTCTAGCTGGTTGTTGCCGTGCGTTTGGACGGGCAGGCCGGCGTCGCCCTTCTTTCGGCGGAAGCGCCAAAGAATGTAAACGAGGCCGAACTCGACACCGATGAGAATGACGAGGGCGGGCCACATGGTGAGAAGGAAGATGTTCTTCTGGTCTTTGGCGACCTCTCCGGTGGGGGCGAAGGTGTTCTGGGGGCTGGAGAAGATCTCGCAGCCGGAGAAGACGAACACGCCGCCCACGAGCATCGCCAAGATGAGCAGGCGGGAAACGGTAATCCTTCGCACGCTACCTCACCCTGCTTAACGGCGCGGGGCCGCTCCGATGGGAGGGACCGTTCGCACGCCCGTTCCGAAAGCCGACCGCCGGGGGGATTATCCCGCCGGGCGCAGCTTCGGTCAAGCTTGTGTGAATGATCCCACAATTGGGGTTGCCGGAACCGTAGATTTCACGGACTTGGCAGATTGGTTGGGCGGGAACGATCCCCTAACTCCGGGCCAGGCCGCATCATGCCCGAGCCGCGTGCGAAGCGCCACATTTCCACAACTGTACGACTCCGGACGCGAGTTTCACTCGGCGGAGGAGGCGGCTGCGTTGCTCGGCGCTTCCGTCGAGACGGCGTACAAGACGCTCGTGGTGCTCGCGATGCGTGCGCTACGATTCGCCGAGATACGTCTTGCGCACCAAGTCGCTCGCCCGTAGTTCGGCCGCGGCGGCCTCTAGCGCGACCGCACCGGACTCGAGGACGTAGCCGCGGTGCGCGACTTGCAACGCCATCGCGGCATTCTGCTCCACGAGCAGAATCGTCGTGCCACCGCTGTTGATCCCGAGAATGGTCCGGAAGATCGTCTCGACGAGCACCGGGGACAATCCCATCGAGGGCTCATCGAGCAGCAGCAGGCGCGGCCGCGCCATCAGCGCGCGCCCGATGGCGAGCATCTGCTGCTCGCCTCCCGAAAGGGTTCCTCCGTCCTGCTTGGTTCGCTCGCGCAGGCGCGGGAACAGCGTGAGCACGCGCTCGAGGTCTTCGTCGATCTCGGCACGATGGTTTCGTTGAAATGCGCCCAGCCGGAGGTTCTCCAGCACGGACAGCCGCCCGAAGATGGCGCGGCCCTCCGGCGCATGGGAGATGCCGCGCGAGACGATGGTATGCGGGGCCACATGATCGATGCGGCGCCCTTCAAAGAGGATCTCGCCCGTACGCGGCCGCAGCAACCCGGAAATAGCACGCAGGGTTGTGGATTTTCCGGCGCCATTCGCCCCGATCAGAGCGACGATCTCGCCGGTATCGACATGTAACGAAATCCCTTTAATCGCCATGATCTGGCCGTAGCCGGCGACGACAGCATCCAGTCGGAGGTGTGCGGACGGCGGCGAAACACCGGCGGCGGTTCGATCTGCGTTCATTCGGGCCTCTCACCGAGCAGCGCGCCGGTACCGAGATACGCTTCGATGACTCGCTGGTCGCGCTGGACTTCCGCCGGCTGTCCTTCACTGATTTTCTCGCCATGATCGAGGACGGTGATGTATTCGCAGACGGTCATCACCACGCGCATCTGATGCTCAATGAGCACGATGGTCATCTTCAGATCGTCTCGCAGTTGGCGGATCAGCCGCATCATGTCGATGCTCTCGCCGGGGTTCATGCCCGCCGTAGGCTCGTCCAGCAGCAACAGGCGCGGACGTACCGCCAGAGCCCGCGCGATCTCAAGCCGGCGCTGCTCGCCGTACGCCAAGTTCCGCGCCAGTTCGTTTTCGCGTCGCGCCAGTCCGACGAAACCTAAGGTGTCGACGGCGGCTTGCAGGGCGCGTTTCTCCTGCGCCAACGTGCCCGGAAGCCGCAAGATCGCCGTCGCGATATTTGTACTGAGATGGAGGTGTCCGCCAACCAGCACGTTTTCCACGGCGGTCATGTTCGAGAATAGCCGGATGTTCTGGAACGTTCGGCTGATGCCGGCGGCCGCGACGCGATGCAGCGGCAGCCCGTCGACCCGCTTGTTCTCGAACCAGATCTCGCCGGACGTCGGCTTGTAGAAACCGGTAAGTAAATTGAAGAGGGTCGTCTTGCCCGCCCCGTTCGGCCCGATGACGCCGACGATCGTCTCCGGTTCCACCTCCATGCTGACGTCGTTCAGCGCTATCAGCCCTTCGAACGCGCGCGATACATGTCGGACGGATAGGATTGCCATCTACGTGACCGTCGTGGGTTCAAGATCCAGCCCACGCTCCAGTTCCGCGGCGCGGCGGCGCGACGGCAGCAGCCCCTCGGGGCGCAGCACCATCACGGCTACCAGCGCCGCGCCGAAGATCACGAGGCGGTAATCCGCGCCCAGGTTATCGAGATGAATGAACGCGAAGTCGATGCTGAAGTCTCGCAGAACCTCCGGCAAGCCGATGAGTAGCATCGCGCCGAGGATCACACCGCGCACATTGCCCATGCCGCCGATGATCACCAACGCCAGCACGTTGACGGAGACGTCGAGGTTGAAGTCCGAAGGAAACACCGCGCTCTGCTTGGCCGAGTAGACGACTCCGCCTGCGCCACCCATCGCCGCGCCAATCGCGAACGCCATCAGCTTGTACGCCGTCGTGTTGACACCCATGGCCGAGGCGACGTCTTCGTCCTCGCGAATCGCCTCCCACGCGCGGCCGACACGGGAGTCGCGGATGCGCTCCGATGCGAACGCTGCGAGGAAGCAACCTGCCAGCACGACGAAATAGAGCTCGAATGGTCCACTCAGCTCCGTTCCTCCGAAGTGCGGCTTTGGTATGGAGAACACGCCGATCGGACCGTTTGTCAGACCGTCCTCGTTGTTGATCATGATGCGGATGATCTCGCCGAACCCCAGCGTTACGATCGCCAAATAGTCGCCCCGCAGCCGTAGCACCGGCAGGCCCAGCAGGATGCCCATGAGCGCCGCAAGCACCATCGCCATTGGCAACACGATCCAGAAGCTGGTGCCGATGGCGAATCCGCCCCCGGCTTCCGGGGCGGAGATCAGCGCGTACAGGTAGGCGCCGCTGGCGAAGAACGCGACGTACCCCAAGTCCAGTAATCCGGCATACCCAACTACGACGTTCAGCCCAATGCCGAGCAGTGCGTAGAGAGCGATATCAAACATGATGCCGCGCTCGAAGACGTCCATCTGGCGTGGCAGGTAGACGAGCATCGCAGCCAGCAATGCAAGTCCAAACAGCCCGCTGCGCGAACGCAACAGTGCGTACATGACAAGGACGAGGATCGCGAACGTCATCCGGATGCCGAAGTACGACGGTCCGAGGCCGCCTGCCACCGCGAAGAGCGGAAGGGCAACGTAGTGACCGTAACGCACGATGAATGCCCCTGTCGGCGTGCGCTGCAGCGCCTCCGCGCCGCGCTGCCAGTACCGTCCGGGATCGAGGCCTGTTGCCAGCGAGCGGAGAGCGTCAGTTGGCATTCTTCACGCTCGCCTGTCTTCGCGCTTGCCGAAGAGGCCCCATGGGCGGAAGATCAGCACGGCGACCAGCAGCACGAAGGCCACGACATCTTTGTACTGGGCTCCGAAGAACTTCGTGCTCAATGCCTCCGATATGCCGAGGAAGTAGCCGCCAGCCATCGCCCCCGGCACGCTGCCGATGCCGCCGAGCACGGCGGCCGTGAACGCTTTGATCCCTGGGATGAACCCCATGCCGGACGTGGCTGTGGTCACGAACATCCCGTAGACGACGCCGGCCGCGCCGGCGAGCGCCGCGCCGGCAGCGAACGTCGTCATGATGGTACGGTCCACGTTGATGCCCATCAGCGATGCGGTATTGCGATCCTCCGCTACCGCGCGAATCGCCATGCCCGCCTTCGTCCGCTGGATGAAGAGGTACAGCAGCGCGAGAAAGAGCCCCGAGAGCGCGAGCAGCAAGATCTGCACGTACAACAGGCGTATCTCGCCGATGTCCACGCCTGTGCGCGGGAATACCTGCGGGTACACCTTCCCCTCCGCGTTCGTCACTCGCAGCATGATGTTGCGAAGCAAGATCGAAACACCGATCGCGCTGATCAGAGGTGCCAGTCGCGGCGCATTTCTCAGCGGCCTATACGCGACGCGCTCCATCAGCAGCGCGAGCACAACCGCGACGACCATGCCCATGAGGATCGCTACGGCGATGGTGAACACGGGTACAGAGTCGTTGAGATTGGAGTGATTCTCGAAGCCGGTCAGCGTGTAGTAGCCCGTGAACGCACCCATCATGAACAACTCGCCGTGTGCGAAGTTGATCATGCGAAGGACACCGTAGACGAGCGTGTAGCCGAGGGCGATGACGGCGTACACGCCACCAATCGTCACACCGTCGATGAGGAGCTGTATCCACTCCTGCACGCGCGTGCCTCCTGCCTGACGCAGAACCGGGAGGCCACAGACCGCGGCCTCCCGGCTTACTGCGAACAATACGCGCTGGTAACTACTGCAGGCGCTTGAGTTTCCCGTCGGTCACCTGGTCGATCTCATTCACGGCGCCGACGACCACGCGGTCCCCCTTGTCGTTGAACTTAATCTGGCCGGTTGTACCAGCGTAGTCGGTCACCTTCATCGCCGTGATCAACTCGTCGCGGTCAATCACGAGATTCCCGCTGCCGTCAACTGTCGCCACCGATTCGATCGCCGCGAGGATGATGTTCGTCGCATCCGTCGCGTAGTCCGCGAACTGCCCCACCTCTTTGTTGTACTCTGCCGTGTACGCCGCGGCGAACGCGTCGTACTTGGTGGTGTCCACCGCCTTCGGACCACGGCTCACGTACGAGCCCTCGGCCTTTCCGCCAGCCTGGTCGATGTACTTCTGGTCGGCGATACCGTCGGCACCCATGAACGTTGCCGTGACGCCAGCCTCGCCCAACTGGCGCACCAGCGTCGCGCCTTCCGCGATGAACCCTCCGAAGACAACGATATCCGCGGTCTGGCCCTTGATCTTGGTGACCGTCGGGCTGAAGTCCTTCTCACCCACTGTGACGGCCTCTTCGCTGACGACCTTGCCCCCAAGCGCCGTAAACGACGCCTTGAAGACGTCCATGAGTCCCTTGCCGTACACGCTCTGGTCGTTAACCAAGATCGCGTTCTTCTTGCCGAGCGTCGTGTAGACGTACTTGGCCATCTCGCCGCCCTGCGTCGCGTCGTTCCATGCGACGCGGAAGAAGCCCTTCTTTGCGGTGGCCGTCACGTTCACCGCGGTCGCGGATCCGCTGACCACCAGCATGCTGGCCGCTGCGTATGGATCCTGTGCTGCCACCGTGCCGCCCGAGCACATCGGACCCATCACGGCGACAACGCCATCCGAAATAAGCTTGTTCGCCGCCGTCACCGAGGCCGGACCGGCGCAGCCGTCATCCTGGGGATCGCCCACGAGGCTGAAGCCCTTGATGGTGCCCTTCGTCTTCAGCGCCAACAGCGCCGCATCGCGGATGGGGATGCCGAGTTGAGCGTTGTCCGTTGTGAGGGTCGTGCTGATACCGATCTTAATCGGATCGCCCTTCTTCACCGTGATCGTGCCGGCGCCGCCGGACGCCGGCGGTGTGGTGCCAGCGGCCGTTGTCGCGCCGGGTGTGGTCGACTTCTTGTCGTCTTTGTCGTCGCTGCACGCGGAAAAGACCGCGAGCATCGCCGCCAGCATTGCTGTCAGTAGCAGCAATCGAGGCAGCATCCTTGTTCGAATCGTCATTTCGAGTGTCCTCCTCTGAACCCTCAACCTTGTGTCGCCTCCGGCTATGCCCGCCGGACGACCTCACCATTATCGATGTCAACCGAGCCGAGTCAACGTCGTTATGTCGATACAGTGACAAATGTCCCTCTCACCCAGCGCATGAGATCCGTCAGGCCGATCGGGAAGATCGCTGATGCACTACCGCCCGCCACCCACACGATCTCAAATCTGCGCAGGGATTCGTCCACGAGTATGGCGATCGGCTGGGGCAGCGCGAACGGCGAGACGCCGCCGACGGGGTAGCCGGTGAGCGCCAGCACCTGCTCCGGGCTCGCGAGCTTCACCTGTTTTCGACCGACGCCAGCGTGCGCCGCTACCAAGCGATCGTCGAGCCGGCGATCGCCCGGGATAAGTACCAAGCGCGGTGCGCCCGACACGTACACCGCCAGCGTTTTGACGATCTGCCCTAGCTCACACCCGGCCGCCGCTGCGGCCAACTCGGCCGTATGGGTGCTCTCTTCGACGACGAGGATCCCGACGTCGCTGACCAGTGCGCGCAGAGCCTGCCGCACGCGCTCGATCCGCTCCGCTTCGATCGACTCCACGGCTCACTCCCACTGCGGCCGAGTACGCCTGTAGCGCTTCATGCCGCACGTGTGCATCATACGCTCAAGATGGCAAGTTCGGACAAGACGCAGGCTATGCGCATGCTCGATGTGAAGGGCGTATCGTACACCGCGAAGGTGTACGACGCTGGCCGTGTGTTTCACTCGGCGGAGGATGCCGCTGCGTTGCTCGGCGCCGCGGTCGAGACGGTGTACAAGACGCTCGTGGTGATCCGCGAGGCCCCGGGCAGGCCGCGGCCGCTCCTGGTCTTGGTTCCGTCGCACCGGCAGATCGACCTGCGGCTGCTCGCGCGCGGGATCGGCGAGAAGAAGCTTCGGATGGCAACACAACGTGAGGCGGAGCGCCTCACCGGACTACAGGTCGGTGGCATCTCGGCACTCGCGCTCGTCAACAAGCCGTTCGATGTTGTGCTCGACGAGGCGGCACGTGCGCTCGAATGCATTCACCTCAGCGCTGGACAACGCGGCATCGACCTTGAATTGCGCGTCGCGGATCTCGTCGCGGTGACGGGTGCGGCGTTCGTCGAGGCGACGGCGGCGACGTAGTTGGGGGCGCGTTCATCGCCGAAGTATTTCGTCGATCCGACCTCTCCCCCGAGCGACCAGATCACCGGACTCACAGCCGAGGTCGGCTGTGCCACACACTTCGCGGCTCGATCGAGCAGGGCTGTATCGGGAATCGTCAGCCTAGCCGAGCACGAGCACGTCGACAGCGACGGCGACGAACAGCAGCGCGAGATAGTAGAGGGATACTCTGAAGACGCTCATGGCGGCGCCGGGAGCTTCGCTGTGGCGCAGGATCCATGTCTGTCGCACGAACGCTGCGCCCAGCACCAGCGCGCTTCCCAGGTAGATCCAGCTCACGGCGCCGGTTGCGAAGAGCAGGAGCGACACCGGCACGAGGGCGACCGCATACCAGAAGATCTGTGACTTCGTGCTCTCCATCGTCGCTACGACGGGCAACATCGGTACCTTGGCACGCGCGTAGTCGTCCTTGTATTTGATCGCCAGCGCCCAGAAGTGCGGTGGTGTCCAGACGAAGATGATCGCGAACAGCACGAGCGCCGGTAGCTCGAGGTTGCCGGTGACGGCCGCCCATCCGACCAGCGGCGGAAACGCGCCCGCAGCGCCGCCGATGACGATGTTCTGCGATGTCGTTCGCTTCAGCCACATCGTGTAGATGAACACATAGAACGCCGTCGCCGACATCGCGAGCCCGGCAGCGAGGAGATTCGAGGTCGAGAGCAGCAGTACGAATGCGGCAACTTCGAGCGTCAGTGCGAATGCGAGCGCGCTCGCGGGTTCGATCTTCCCGAGGGGGAGCGGCCGACCCTGCGTGCGGTGCATGATCTCGTCGATGTCGCGATCCAAGTAGCAGTTGATGGCGTTGGCGCCGCCGGCGGCCAACGTCCCGCCCACGACGGTCGCGAGGACCAGCCACGTCGAAGGCCATCCTTGCTGTGCCAGCACCATCGCAGGCACGGTCGTGATCAGCAGCTCCGCGATGATCCGGGGCTTCGTCAGCGACAGGTACGACGCCAGCGTATCGCGCACGCTGAGCCGGCTACGGACCATGCTGGTCTCTATCGCACCCACTCGGCCGCCTTCCGTCGCTGCGCGCTGGGCTCGCCTTCACGGGCATCGGCGCCGGGAAGGTAGTAGGCGAGCGCACTGATCGCCACCATCACACACCACAGCAGCGCCGCGAGGGACAGGTGAGTGACGACTACGCCTGCGGCGAGCTCCGTCCAGATATTTGCGGCGCCGATGAGCGCCTGCGCCAGGTAGGTGACGCCGGCGAACACGGACAGCCACAGCAGGAGCGGCTGTACGCGCCGCTCTTCGAACGCCTGGTAGATCAGCCCGAGGATCATGATGCCCAGTATCCCAGCCACGAGCCGGTGCAGGTAGTGCAAGCCGACGGCGCTGCCGCCGCCCGGCGTCAAGCTACCGTTGCAGAGGGGCCAGCCGCTGCAGGCCAGCGACGCGTCGGTGCCGCTGATGTATGAACCCAGCACGAGCGTCACAAACGCTGTCGCGGCGGTGGCGATCGCCAGGCGATTGAACGTGGTGTCGGAGGCGGCCGGGAACACCCGGTAACCACGGGCGCGCATCAGCGAGATCGTCGCCGTGACAATCATGACTGCCATGAAGAGCATGGCCGTGCCGAGATGTGCCGCGACGATCTCGGACGGCAGTTCCTTCTTGACGGTGATGCCGCCGAGGATGATCTGCACCGCCAGCAGCAGGCCCGCCGAGAATGCGAGCCAGAACACGAGCTTGTTTCGCCGCTCGGACTTGAAGGTGAAGAACGTGACGCCGAGGAACAAGACGCCGACGATCGCGGCCGCGGTCCGGTGCGAGAACTCAATGATCGTGTGCTTGTCGCCACTGGGGATCAGCTTGCCGTGGCAGGTAGGCCAATCGGGGCAGCCAAGCCCGGAGTCGGTGGCTCGCACGGTGCCGCCGATGACCACCAGCACGAACGTGATGACGATGGTGATGATGAGCAGGCGCTGGAACCAGGTCATTGACGGTGCAGCCAGCCTTGAGCTTCGGCAGGCGTCCTCTCCAGGCGGCTCAGATCCGGCTCGGAAACCGAGCGCGGCCCGTTCGTTACGGCATTCACAAGTAACACGGCACTCCCTGCGAATCAAGCTGAACTGGACACTGCGGAGTCCAGGCCGCCAAGGGCGGAGCGAGCGTGGCGCGGACTGAAATCGACGCTACGGGCGTTCCGTGCCAGTGCGAGCAGGGCGGACACGCAGGTCTGCCCCTACACGGTCTAGCAGGAAGCCCGCCTTCGATTTGCGGGCGGGGTTCCTGCTGTTCTCTGACGTGAGGCGCTTACGGAATGATCTCGCTGAGCGGGATCTTTCGCGCGACGTTGCCGATGGAATCGGTAACCACCACGCTAGTGCCATCGGTGGCGATGCCGATCGGCCGCGCGGCCGCCTGTGCGCCTTCCTTGGGCATCTCGTACTCCGCAAGAGGTGCGCCGTCCGCACCGAACACCAGCACCTTGCCGTGCGTCGGATCCGTCGCGAGGATTCGGCCGTCCGGCAGCAGCGCGATGTAGCCCCGCTCCGTAACGGCCTGGCTACCCCACGCTTCGATCTTGATCTCGCCGAGGGACTTGAGGTCCTTGTCGAGATGAACGATGCGCTTGTTCCAGAAGTCCGCGACGAAGATGTCGCCGTTCGCCGCAACCGCGAGGCTGCTCGGCTCATTAAGCTGCATCGGGTCGCCCGAGGATCCCTTGCTGCCGAACTGGCGCACGAACCCGCCGTCGGCGTCGTACTCGATGACACGGTTGTTGCCGGTATCGACTACCAGCACGTGGCCGTCGGGAGCCAGCGCGATGTCGCGTGGCCCGAACAGCTTCATCGGATCGCCGCCGGCGTCGGTCTGGCCGCCAGAACCCCATTCCTTCACTTTCTTTAGGTCCTTGTCGAGCTTGACCAGCTTGTGGTTCCACGTGTCGGCGACGTAGACGGTACCGTCCGACGACACCGTCATCGACCACGGCTGGTTCATCTGTACGTCGCTACCGAATCCGCCCGCAGCGGACTGGAAGACGCCCTGCGCATCGAACTTCTGGACACGGTTGTTGTTCGTGTCGGCGAAGTAGATGTTGCCGGCAGAGTCGATCGCCACATCTGACACGCCGCTCAGTTGCCCCTTCTGTGAGCCGTTGCCGCCAATCACGAGTTGTGTGCCATCCGTGCGCACCGTGGGGCCGGCCGGCGGCGCGGTGAGGTCGCTGTATCCCTTGGGGAAGAACGCGACACCATCCACGGTACCGAGTTCATTCGGAGGCGTTCGCCGCACCCAGAAGTCGAGCCAGTTGCTGAGCGCGCTCTTCGACAAGAGATCCGTGAAGAAGTTGCGACTCGAATACTTCCCGTCCTCACCACGATACTCCTCCGGAAACCAACGGCGGTGGTGATACGGCACGCCTTCGTTGTATCCGCCGCCGAGGTTCACATTCGTGGCTGACTGCTTCGAGATCAGCAGCACGGCTCCCGCCGGCGGCGTGTAGTTGTCGCTGATACTGGTGTACGACACGCTCTTGTAATCGCGCAGGTACCAGGCCCATGGCCAGGTATAGCCGTCAACCGAGTCCACAACGATCGGCAAGTTGCGGCCCGTGCCGGACTCCTTCGCCGCCTTATCGATCTGGTCTCGTAGAATCGGGATATCGCCCGACGTCTGCGTGTAGACCAGCAGTTCGTTAGGCACCTCGCCGTGGTCCTTCGTGGCGATGGTGTCGAGGATGTTGCGCGGCAGATCGGGATGCCCATACGTCGCGAGCACCCCCGCACGCACGGTGAACACCGCAAACGCGCACACGGCGCCAGCGATGGCCACCTGGACGGCCGTCTGGCGGCTGTAGCCTGTGTACGCCCAGTACACCGCCACGGCCGCAACGATCGCCAGGATCCATCCGCCTAATGATGCCAGCGAAAACGGTCCGACGATCACGAACACGAGGATCGACAGCGCGGACGCCAGCGCTGCGTAAGCGAAAGGCGCGAGGCGGTCGAACTTCGGCAGCTCGCCGCGCAGGTCGCTGCGCTCCAGCATGTCACCGACGAACCGGCCCGCGAGCACCGCAAGCGGCAGAGCGATGTGGACGTTCAGCCACGGCATCTTCTCGCCCGCCAACGTCAGCGCGAATCCGGTGACGACCAGCCAGAACAGCAGGAAGCGGTTGAGTCGATCCATGTCGAACGAGAAGACGCCGATGAGCGCGATCGTGAACGGCAGGACGATATGGAACGATGACACCTTCTGGATGTCGGGTCCGGGCGGCAGCAGCAGCAACACAAGGATCGCCAGCAAGCCGGCGCCGACGAACAACGCATTCTTCATCTTGCCGCGGATCGCGTAGTACAGCCCCGCGCCGATCGAGAGTGCCAGCGGCAGGAATTCGTACACCGGAATCGTGATGAAGTAGTAGTAGTCGGGCTGGTTGCCGCGACGGACGTCCTGCTGGCTGATCCAGTAGTCCAGCGAGCCCCACGACACTGACCAGAAGCCCGGGAAGTTGCTGAAGAACGTCGTCGCGAGCAGAATGAACGGCACCCAGAAGCAGGCTGCGGCGATGCCCCAGACCTTCGGCTTCCACGCGACACCGATGCCGAGCGAGATCGCCATCAGCGCGATGATCGATGCCTTCGCCAGACTTGCTTCGGCGCTGGCGATGTGCGCGTTGCCGGAATCCTGAGCGCGATTCTTCCATTCGTTGCCGAATCCGGGCAAGAGCTGGAATCCCGCAGCGTAGAGCGGCAGCGCCAGCGTGCCCATCACGATGATCAAGTCCGCCTCAGGCGGCAGTTCGTCGAGGCCGTACTGCTCGCGCCAGTTCTTCGTGAATGGCCAGACGATCGCCAACACGAGTGCACCGGGTATCGCCGCGATGTGCAGCAGCACGTAATTCACGTTGGTCATGTCGGGGCGCTTGGCGCGTATCTTGTCGGCGATGTGGCCGGCGAAGAGGTACATGAAGAAGAAGATGAACGCCGCGGCGGTCATGAACGTCGTCTCCTTCGTGCAGAAGGAGCCCGCCATGAAGCCCGCTGTCAGGAACAGCCACTTGTTCTCGCGCGACGCCATGTATCGCCATGCGAAGACGACCATGCCGAACGTCCAGAACGCCGCGTAGATGTCCTCGCGCGTAAACCGGCTGTAGTAGAGCAGCGTCGGCGAGAAGGCAATGAACGCCGCCGCCGCAAGCGCGCCGGTGCGGCCGAGTTGCTTGCGAAGCAGGAACGGCAACAGCACGAGTCCAGTACCCATCACAGCGGCGAGAATGCGCGACTGGTACTCACCATCGCCAAAGATCCACATGAAGAACCCGTTGCCAATGAACTGGAACGGGCCGTGCATGAACGGGACGTGCTTATACGTGTCGGTGTTCGCGGTGCCGAACGTGAAGAACTGGCGCATCCCCTTCGTGAAGCCGTAGCTGAAAAAGCCGTGCAGGCTCTCGTCGTGGTGCATCGCGCGCGCGCCCAGGTTGTAGAAGCGCATCGCGGCCGCGATCGCGCCGATCAGGACGTAGGCCGCGATCTCCCAGTACTTGGTGACGAGGGTACTGATCTGCTCGCGCGTCTGCGCGTTCACAGCGAACGACTTCAGCCGCTCACCCGTCGACCCGCCGTACGGCACATTCGGTTCTTGTAGGCTCATTCGGAAGCAACCTCACCTGTCACGCCTGATGTCCCGTATATCGTAACCGCTCCCGATTGAAACACTGCCGGGAAGGGCTTGAACTTCGCTAAGCCGGCCTCGCCGTAGGTACTACGCTCCAGCGCACCGACGTAGACGTAAGTAACGCCGTACTTCGCCAGAATCTGGTTCATTTCCGTTGTATCGGTCGTCGTGTACAGCTTGTTCACGTCCTCAAACCGCCCCGCCCGGGCCTTCGACGACCCCCGCCACTGGTCTTCGTGGCCGCCCCAGCCCAGGACGGCCGGCACGCCGGTGGCAGCGGATATGCGGGACGCCGAACTGTAATCGTTCCCCACGGCCTCCGCGATCACGAGATCTTGACCCTGCGCGCGGTCATTGAGCCACGAGATCGCGGCGCGTTCGTCCTGCGAGAAGTACGACAGCCCTCGCAGTTCGCCCTCGGTCCGGAAGCGGCGGTTCGCCGACCCGCCGAGCGGATACAGCGCGGCGCCGGCCAGTACGAGCGCGACCGCTCCGGCCCAAACCAGCCGGTACCGCTGCTCTCGCGGGAACGCCGCGCGCCAACGCGAGGATAAGTAGTACAGCGAGAATCCGCCCGCAAGCGCGAGCATCATCCACGCCTGGTAGTAGAGCTTGAAGACCGAGTTCATGCGCGAGTTGAAGACGTCGCCGACGTAGAAGAACTCGACGCCGAGAATCAGCAGCATCGCTGTCGCCGTTAGCAGCAGCGCGAACAGCACGCCTTCGCGCTCGGCGAACGAGCTGCGGGCGCTCGTTGGTGCACCAGACGCGGGCGGGGCCAGCCCCGCCCCTACACCGGCGGATGCGCCGTCATGGGACGTCAGCTCCAGCCAGAGTGTCAGCAGCACCGTGGCGAGCACGGCCGCGAGAAAGATCGCCGTAAACCAGGCCGTGCCGCGATCGCCTATCTGCTCGAACAGATCGCCGGATGATGCGCCGAGTTTGTCGCTGTCGCGCATCTTCTCGAATGCGAAGAGAAGCACCCAGCCCAGCACGACCAGCGCTGCCGGCGCCGCAGCAAGCGCGGTCATCATGCGAGTGATGCGCACACGTAGCGGTAGCAAGCGCGCCAGCACGAACGGAATGACGACGACGAACAGCGGACCCCAGAAGATGAGCAGATGGAACGGACGCGTCGCCGGCACGGTGATGCCGTTGTTCGAGACGACGGCGCCAATACCGTCGGCCTGCGAAGTGAAGCTCGTGTAGAACGGGAGGTACATGACGATCGCGAGGATCAGAAGCGGCAGCGCGAACGTGATCGCCTGCACGAACAGGTCGACGGTGAACGCACGGACGCGCGTGAAGTTGCTGACGAACGCCGCGGCTACAACGAAGAAGGCGAGTGTCGCGATGTCCCATGTGTTAAGGAACGCGAGTCCGCCGACGAGGATCGCGGCCGCGACGAGCGCTACGGGACGCTGTAGCCAGAACGTCACGTCGAGGGGCTCGCGGCTGCGGAACAGCGTCAGCGCGAGTGCCACGACTAGCAGCACGAACGGCAGCGCCATGACGTGTGGGTGCATATCGCCCAGCAGGAAGCTGAACATCGGGAACTCGGTGATCGCGCGGAAGTCCGCGTCGTCCAGCCTGTAGATCCGCGATGCGTTGAAGAACGAGAAGAAGTCGGACGGATACCAGTTGTGCTTCGCCGCATCGGCCTTCAAGCCTGAAACGTCGACCCAGTCGTAGAAACCCTGGCTGCCGAAGCCGTACGCCGACAGGAACTGAAACACCCAGACGAGGTTGCCCATGATTACGAGCATCAACCCGCCGGCTAGTCCGAACAGCGGCGGCTTCCAGTTGAACGGAATCAACGATGGCGTGCTCGGCTTCGGCGCGTCGCCCTCGACGGCGGACTCGCGCATCGACACGAGGTTGTAGACGATGCCGGCCGCGCCGACGAGCGCCATGGCGGCGATCATGCCGAGGCCGATGTTGTAGGCGATCTCTGTATCGACGCCGGCCAGCCGTCCGGTCATCGCGACGATGAGGTAGCCGAAGTAGTAGTAGGCGACGGTGTGGCCGGACAGCCACGGATCTTGCGGCGGAAAGTGCTCAGCACGCGTCGCCGCGTTGATGAACATCAGGTCCATGGGCTGCTCGGTGCCGCTGATGTTGCCGACCGATGCGCGCAGCCACACGGCGACTGCGAACACGATCAGGAACAGCACTTCGACGCCGAAGATGTATTGCCAGTGGGTGCGGAACCATTCGATCAAGGCGTCGCGTTCGCGATAGGCGAAGACGGCGGAAATGCACGCGAGCAGCAGCAGCGCGGCGAAGATCCCGCCTCCCGAATTCGGCAGGACGTGCAAGCTGTTGAGCAGCCAGAACGTGTAGCCCAAGAAGATGAGCGCGAACGGCTTCGAGAGCGTGTAGCCCCTGTCGGGGAGGCGCCGGAAGAGCGCAAGGCACAGCGGTAGCAGGGGTATCCCTACCAGCTGAAGGATCAGCCACCAACGGAGTGCTTCGCTCATCGATTCCCGTTCACGCGCGGCCAGACGCCGCGCTGATCACGTCTACGATGAGGGATTTCACCCGGTTTGAACCTGTACGGCAATCGTTAGAACCCCGCATCCTTGCTGATTCTCCGCCTACTGGAACAGCGCGTCGACAAACTCCTCGGCATCGAACGGCGTCAGGTCGTCGGGCTTTTCGCCCGTGCCGATGAAGCGTACAGGGATGCCCAACTGGTCCGATACGGCGAACACGATGCCACCCTTCGACGTGCCGTCCAGCTTCGTCAGGCAGAGGGCCGTAATCGGCACGACCTCCGCGAACGCCTTCGCTTGCACGAGCGCGTTCTGGCCGGTCGTGGCGTCGAGCACCAGCATCACCTCGTCGGGGCCCTCCGGGAGCTTCCGCTCGATGACGCGGCGAATCTTCCCCAACTCTTCCATGAGATTGAACTTCGTGTGCAGCCGGCCCGCGGTATCGATGATTACCACGTCGGCCTTGCGGCTCTCGGCGGCGGACATCGCGTCGAACACGACGGCTCCCGGATCGGCGCCCATCTTGTGCGCGACGACCTCGGCGCCGACGACCTCGCCCCAGCTCTTGAGCTGCTCGATCGCGGCCGCGCGGAAGGTGTCGCCTGCAGCGATCACGACCTTCTCGCCATCCTCGCGATACGCCTGGGCGAGTTTGGCGACGCTCGTGGTCTTGCCGGTTCCGTTGACGCCGACTACGAGGATCACGGCCGGTCTGCCCGGCGGCGGATCATCCTCTTCGCCCCAAATGCGGCCCTTCTCCTTGCCACTACGGAGCGTGGCAACGAGCTCTTGTTTGAGTATCGGTTTGACTTGTTCGGCGTCCTTGATACGCTCGGTCTCGACGCGCAACTGCACGGCCGTCAGGATCTTCTGCGTCGTTGAGACGCCAGTGTCCGCGCCGATCAGCAACTCCTCCAGGTCATCCCAGACTGCATCGTCGATCTTGCCGCGATCGAAGATGCCGGAGATGTTGCTGAACCAGCCCTTACGAGTACGCTCCAACGCCTGTTCGGTCTTCTCGTCTGTCTCTTTCGTGCGCTTGAAGATTCGTAGCAGGTCAGCCCTCCTTGGGTTTCGAGGCATTCTAACGGGTGAGGGGTACCCGTCGTAGGGCCGGTAACCACGAAGGACACGAAGAGAGCACGAAGGTATTGATTGGGGCTTCCAACTTCTGTAATGACGTGCGAGACTCAGCAGCATCCGTTCGGAAGGATGCAGCATGGGAGGACGACCAATGGCCATGATCGGCGCGAACGGCATCGAGATCTTCCACAAGCAGCACGGCGATAGCGGCGATTATCTCCTGCTGATCGCTGGTCTTGGCGCGCACAGCGGCAGCTTCGCGCCGCAGCTCGCCGCATTCGCCGAACGCTTCCGTGTGCTTCGCTTCGACAATCGCGGTGCCGCGCGGACCAGCGCGCCCGACGAACCCTACTCGATGCGGCAGATGGCCGACGATGCGGCGGCGCTGCTCGACGCGCTCGGCATCGAGAAAGCGCATGTGCTGGGCGTGAGCATGGGCGGCATGATCGCGCAGGAACTGGCGATCAATCATCCCGATCGCGTCGATAAGCTCGTGCTGGCGTGCACGCGTGCGAAGCCAACGGGCGCGCGCCGTCTGGCCGCTGAGGTGCAACGCGTCACGCGGCTCGCAGATCTGGGGCCGCGCGAGCGCGAGGCGAACGCCATGCCGTGGGGTATGACGGCGACGTTCATGCAGGATCAACGGCGTGTTGACGTGCGGATCGAACTGGCCACCAAAGACCCGTACCCGATGAAGGCTCACGCGTACGTGCGCCAGCTTGAGGCGACGATGGCGCACGACACGCTGGACCGGCTGTGTGAGATCCGCGCCGAGACGATGGTGATCGTTGGTGCGGAGGACATCCTCACACCGCCATGGGAGAGCGACGCGCTCGTCGCGGTCATACCGAATGCGACACTGCGAACGCTGCCGCGCGGCGGCCACGGATTCACGCTGGAGTACGCCGCAGAGTTCAACGCTGCGGTGGTTGAGTTCCTGGGTTCGTGAGCCAACGTCGTTACTCGTCGACGTGAACGTCCTCAAGCTTGAGGCTGAGGATGCGTGACACGTTGTCGGCGCCCATCGACACGCCGTAGATGGTGTCCGCGGTCTCGATGGTGCGCCGGTTGTGCGTGATGATGATGAACTGCGTACGTTCGGAGAGCGCGCGGAGCTCCTCGACGAAGCGACCGACGTTGGCTTCGTCGAGCGCGGCATCGACTTCGTCGAGCACGCAGATGGGTGACGGGTTCGCCTGTAGCAGCGCGAAGAGAAGCGCGACGGCCGTCAGCGAACGCTCGCCACCAGAGAGCAGCGCGAGTGATCCGAGCTTCTTCCCCGGCGGCTGCGCGACAATCTCGACGCCTGGCAGGCCGTATTCGTCTGTCTCTCCCAGTTCCAGGCGCGCTGTGCCACCGCGGAAGAAGGCGCTGAAGTAGCGCTCGAATTCCTGGTTCACGGTTTTGAACGTCGTCCTGAAGCGCTCGCGAATCTCGCCTTCCAGCTCTGTGATCGCGCCGTTGAGCTGCTCCTCCGCCTGTTGCAGGTCGTTGAGCTGTCCGCTGAGGAAATCGAAGCGCTCGCGGCTGTCGGCGTACTCCGTCGCGGCCTCTTCGTTGATCGGGCCGAGCGACCGAATCGTCGCGCGCAAATCCGCGATGCGGTCGCGCACTTCGGTCGCGTTGATCGTCGAGCCGCCGCGGATCGGCGGAACATCAGGGTCGGCGGCGCCGTCGTCGGATCGTAGCCAGGTCGGGAGCTCGCCGGCCGGCGCCGGAGCATATGCTTCCGCCGGTTCGAACTCCGGTTCAATCTCGATCTCCGGCTGGGGTGCGCGTTCGATCTCGCCCTGTTCGGTCGCGACGAACCCTTCGGCGTGCAGGTTCTCGCGCAGCGTCTCCAACTCATCACCGCGCACGCGAACGTCATTCTCGGCGTCCACGAGTCCGCGTTCGGCGCTGCGCAACTTCTCGTTCGATTCGGCGAGCTGCGCAGTCATCGAGCGCTCGCGCGACTCGAACTGCGCTAGTTCCTGACGCGCGGGCTCAAGTTCGCGCCGCAGGCCTTCGACCTCGGCCGCCTTGCCCGTCAGTTCACGTTCTGTTGCGGCCTGTCGCGTGGCAATCGTCTGCGCCTCATCGTGTGACTTGATGCGCTGCTCATCCTTCTGCGCGATCTGCCGTGAGAGGCGGTCCTTCGCCATCCGCTCGCCTTCAGTCGCCTGGCGTTCCGTGCGGTAGGCGCCATCCAGATGTGCGACGTTGGCCGCCTCTTCGGACACCAATGTCGCTAGCGTTGCGCGCGCTGATTCCAACTCGACGATCCGCGCTCGCTCCTGCTCTTCGCGAGCGGCCGCTCCGCGCGCCTCCGCGCCTTTCGCCTCGCGTGCAGCTTCGTCCTGCTCGCGCCGGGCGGTCAGAGATTCGATCTGCGCATCACGCTGGGCGTCGGCTTTCGTCATCGCTTCGAGGCGCTGCTCGAACGGCGCCACACCTGCGTGTGCGGCTGCCAGCTCCGCATCGAGCTGCGCCTTTCGGACGCGCAGATCTTCGATGCTGCCGCCGAGCTCATCCACACGCTGGTCCGCGGCCGTCTGCCGCTGCGCTGCTTCCAGCAGCGCCGCCTCGCGCGCTTCCAGCAGCGGGCGCAGCCGCTCCAATTCGACGGGTAGATCAGAAACCTCGCGCTCGTGCACGAACGACGCCTGCACCGTCGCAAACGATCCGGCCGCAACGGAGCCGATGGGCCGGATCAGCACTCCGTCCAGCGTCGCCACGGCGTTGGCGAGGCCGCGCCGCACGACGCGTTCGGCGAGCGATGCGTCTTCGACGATGACCGTGCGCCCCAGCAGCGTGTCCACGAGCTTGCGATGCTTCGAGTCGCAACGCACCAAGCCGGACGCAACGCCGACGATGCCGCGTTCCTTGATCAGGTGTAGCGGCCGCATCTCCTGGAAGTTGTCCAGCGCGTACATCATCGCCCGGCCGGCATCGTCGGCGAGCAGCAGTTGCACGGCCGCACGCACATCGACTTCGCGCTCCATCACGATCGCGAAGATGTTCTCCGCGAGTGCTGCTTCGATCGCTTTCTCGAGCCCCGGCGGCACGCGCAGCAGTTGGCCAAGCAACCCGACGACGCCACGGAGCTCGATGTCCTCGGCGATCGTCTCGCGCTTGATCACGCCGCCCGCTTCGAGGATTGCGCGCACGCCGGCGTCCGGCGCCTGGGGCCGCACGTCGAGCGTCTCCAGCATCTCCATGCGCATCGTGATCGAATCGATCTCGCTGCGGAGCGAGCGTAGCTCTTCTTCGATGGCCGTCTGCTCGCGGCGGTAATCCGCGGCCGCTTCGGTTTCCTTCGCGCGGTCGGCCATCGCCCATTCGAGCTGCGGCCCGACGAGTGCCAAATCACGCTCGATGCGCGCGGATTCTTCAACCGCGGACGCTTGCTCGTTCGCCAGCTTGCGGTGCTCTTCGATCGAGAGGTCGCGCTCGCG
Source organism: Chloroflexota bacterium (assembly GCA_031400455.1). Taxonomy (GTDB): domain Bacteria; phylum Chloroflexota; class Dehalococcoidia; order DSTF01; family JACRBR01; genus JANXYW01. Next base: position 87,356 of record JANNPX010000028.1, read on the forward strand.
CCGTAATCGGGCGACGGTATCAGCGCCATCTGTGATGCGTCGCGTCAGGTCGTCGACCGCGGCGAGCGCGCGGGCAGCGGCCTGCTCGCTCGCGAGGGCGGCACGTTGCAGGCCCAGCAGTTCCTGTTCGACCTCGGCGAGGCGCGCACGGTGGGTCGCCAACTCTTCGCGCGCAGTGTTGAGTTGCGCCTCTAGCTCCGCCGTCTCGAGCATAGGCTGTGATGCGTCCTGTACCGCTTCGTCGCTGCGGAGTGACGCTAGCTCCGCCGTCAGCTCTTCAAGGCGCTGCGCGAGCATCTTGCCGCGTTCGGCATCGAGCGCCGTTCGACGTTCCAGATCGCGCACGTAATCTTGCATGGTGCGCAGACGGCCCTCGCGGATGCCAATCTCGCGCCGACGCTCGTCGATGGCGGCGCGGAGCTGGACGAGACCGTCTTCGCAAGCCTTCGCTTCGGCTTTCACCTGCTCGAAGTCTGCGCTTCGCTGGTCGTGCGTGGTGATCGCCGCAAGCAACAGGTTGTTGATCTCTTGCCACTGGTGCGAGTACCAAACGTGCAGGGTCGCAGCCAGCTCGCGCGCGATCTCCTGGTACTTCACGGCGCGTCCCGCCTGCCGCTCGAGCTGGTTGATGCGCGGCTCGATTTCGCGCACGAGCATGCGCACGCGGTCGGTGTTCTCGCGCGTCTGCTTGAGCTTGTGCTGCGCGTCCTCGAGCTTATTGCGGTAGAGACGCACGTCGGCGGCTTCTTCGATGAGCGCGCGGCGATCTTCCGGACGCAAGCTCAGTACCTGCTCGACCATGCCCTGCCCCATGAACGCGTAGCTGTTCTGCCCCACCTGGGCGCGCATGAACAGCTCGACGACGTCGCGGAGCCGGACCTTCGAGTTGTTGATCAGGTATTCGTTCTCGCCGCTGCGGTAGGCCCGACGCGTTACGACGACTTCGTCGAACTCGATGGGCAGCCAGTGCTTGCTGTTGTCGAGCGTGATGCTGACTTCGGCGACGCCCAGAGGCGCGCGCTTGTCGCTACCGGCGAAGATCACGTCTTCGGTCTTGCGCGCGCGCAACGTGCGGCTGGCGTGCTCGCCCAGCACCCAGCGCAACGAGTCAGCGACGTTCGTCTTGCCCGTGCCGTTTGGCCCGACGACGCACGTTACGCCCGGCGCGAACTGCAACTGCGTTTTATTCGCGAAGCTCTTGAACCCCTGCACGTCGAGCCGCTTAAGGTACACCCGCGTCTCCTTCGCGCTTTTCGATTTCTTCCAGCGCCTGTTCCGCCGCTTGCTTCTCCGCCATCTGCTTACTGCGCCCTTCGCCCGTTCCCATGCTACGTCCACCGACGATCACCTGCACGGTAAAGCGCCGTGCGTGATCAGGGCCGTCGGTCCGCATCAGTTTGTACGACGGCGTCGTCTGCCAACGCGACTGGATGACTTCCTGCAGGCGCGACTTCGGATCGTACGGCATGCCCCCGTTGCGCAGTGACGCGAGTTCTAGTCCCAAGCTTCGTTTCACAAATGCCCGTACCTTCACGAGGCCGCCGTCGAGGAAGATCGCCCCGACCAGCGCCTCGTACGCGCGGGCCATGTTCGTCGGACGTCCGCGTCCACCGGCGGCATCTTCGCCGCGGCCGAGCTGCAAATAGTCGCCTAGATCGAGCCGCGCCGCGGCGCGGGCGAGCGTGTCGCGCCTCACGAGATGCGCGCGCAGTTCCGTCAGCCTGCCCTCGTCGACATTCGGGTATTCGAGATAGAGCTGCTGCGCGACCACGACGCCCAAGGCCGCGTCACCCAGGAACTCCATCCGTTCGTTGGAGCCGACATCTATGCCAGGGTTCTCATTGAGGTACGACGTGTGGATCAGGGCCTGCTTGAGGAGAGTCGGATTCTTGAACTTGATGTGAAGCCGGGCCTCGAGTGATCTCCAGTCGGGCAACTGCGCACCTCTCGTCGCGCGGGGCAGCGGAGCCACGTGCGGCCTGAAATCAGCGACGACCGCATCATGCGGTCGCTGAGAGCGGCAATCCAAAAGAGAGAAGGGTATCTGGCCCGGCGAGAGATGTTTGATCATCCCTCCGCCGATTGCGTCTCCCCCACCCCATTCGGTTGCGGCCATCGGGGTTCCTTCCCCATGCGCCCGCCGATCCGATTGAACCCACTCAGCCGCCAAGCCGCCCCGATCATAGGTACCACACAGTCGGGCTGTCAAGCGCACCGGCCTATACTTGACTTCATGACTGCTCCAGCCACCTCGCCGACTCGGCTGCGCCGCGACCTTCTCGACCGGCTTTCTCCTGCCGTTCGCGACGCGGTCGGGCGCATTGTGGCCGCTGCGTCGCCCCGGGGCGGCGTCTACGCAGTCGGCGGAACCGTGCGCGATCTGTTGCTTGGCCGCGAGTTCGTCGACGTGGATATCGCTGTTGAATCGGATGCGCCGACCGCAGTAGGCAGCGCGCTCCCCGGTGTGAAGGCGACGGTACACGCGCGCTTCCGCACCGCCAGCATCACCGTCGCCGGCACCCGCATCGACGTCGCGACCACCCGCAGCGAGACATATGCCCGGCCTGGCGCGCTGCCTCGCGTCGTGCCTTCGGACATCGACACGGATCTCCGGCGCCGCGACTTCAGCATGAATGCCGTTGCGCTGCGCCTCTCTGGCGATCCGGCAATCATCGACCCGACCGGCGGCATCGACGACACCGGTGCGCGAACGGTTCGGGTGCTCCACGACGCATCGTTCCAGGACGATGCCACACGGATCTTTCGCGCGTTCCGCTACGCCGCGCGCCTCAACTTCCTGCTCGATACTCACACAGAGGCGCTGCTGGCTCAGAGCCTGTCCTACATCGACGCGATCGGTGGCGAGCGCCTCCGGAGGGAGATCGAGTTGATTCTGAGTGAGTCATGCGGAGGCGTCGCGCTCGAAGCGGCTCATACAGCAGGCGCGCTCGGTCGCATCCACCCGGCGCTGACCTGGGAGGAGGCGCGGAGCAGCGCCCTTGCGAACCCAGTGCCGGCACGCGTGCCGCTGCTACCGTACGGATTCGCGCTGCTCCTCTCCGGTGCGTCGCAAGATGATGCGCGTGTCGCCGCTGGGCGCCTGAAGCTGAAGCGCGACGAGGCCGCTGCGGTCGATGGGATCGCCGCGATGCGCGACATCGCTCGCTCGCTGCGCCGCCCCGAAGCGAAACCATCCGGCGTCGTCCTGCTACTCGACCGCTTTCCGGTGGCGGCTGTCGCCGCGCGGGCCGCTCTCGAAGTCGACCCGATTGCCCGCGAATTGGCGGTTCGTTACCTTGCGGAGTGGCGCTCGGTGAAGCCCGTCCTGCGCGGCGACGAGTTGATCGAAATGGGGATCCCGGCGGGGCCACAGGTACAGCGCGGACTCCAACTGCTGCGCGCCGCCCGGCTCGACGGCTGGGCGAGTGATCGCGACGATGAGCGTGCACTGATTCTCCGATTCGCCAAGAGCATCCGCGATTCTCAATCGGCCAACAGCCCCATCGAACTGACGAACCTGAACTGACGGAGTCCATGAGTCCCGAATCGAGCCCTTCCAGCTATACGTGCGCCGTATGCGGCACCCAGGCCGAAGCCGCTATGACGGCCGAGTGCAACTGGTGCGATAGCCGTTTCCATCTCAATCAGCGCAACGATGTCGAGGGGCAGGATTGCGGTCAGGTGTGGGTAGACGAGCAGTATTTAGCGCTGCAGTTTGCCTGCAACACCTGCCTTATCGGCACTGATCGTGCTCTTATCTCGCCTGCGACCTCTGTATCGCGCCCCCCTACATCACCCGCACCCGCCCGTGCGCGCCGCTATAGGAAGCGAACATGACGTCTGCGAGGTCCGCCTGATGACAGCGAAGAAGCGGACGCACCGTGCCGGTTCGGCCGCAAGCGCCCAACCCCGAACGGCGACGGCCGAGGCCCGCCTCCGTCCCGACTGGCGCTGGCGCACATTCCCGGTCTTCGCGGCATTCGCCACGGGCGGGCTGATCGCTTTCCTGGTGAATGAGGGCTCGGCCAATCCGGTTGCGTTCGTCGCGCAGATCGCTGCGCTGCTTGGCGTCGGCTACAGCCTGGCGCACCTTATCGTGAGCAATGTCGTACGCGCTGGCCGCTCGACGCGCCGACGCGATGACGACACCGAAGACGTCGTTGTGTACCCCGACGAAGACCTACCCGCGGGTTAGTAGCTGTCGGTCGAATGGATCTCGCGTCCCGGATCACAGCTCCCGCAGCAGCCACGCTATTCCCGATCGCTCGCACGGCCACTCCGGCAGCAGGAGCGGTCGATACCCCAGCCTGATCCAGAAGTACGCCGCGATCCCATGCATCGCCGGTGCCGGCGCGTACACGACGTCGACCCGCGCCAAGCGCAGTTCGTCTTCGACGAGGGCCACCGCGCTCATGCCGGATCCGCGACGGGCGCACTCCGCTGGCACCGCGACGATCTCAATGATGGCCGCGCCCGCTCGCGGTGCGCCGATGCGGTAGACGATCAGTCCGACGTCAATGTCGTCGCGCACAATGACGCGTGCATGAACCGCACCGTCATCGAGGCGTTTGGCAAGCGATGCTGTGCCGCCTTCCATCTCGCGATACCCGACGGACGCGGCTACTGGCGCGATCCATCCGTCCAGCCACGCGGCGTCGACATCAACGAACGGCCTCAGGCGCAACATCACGCGGAAGGAGCAGTTCGCGCCGCACCTGGGCGATCGAGCCATGCGGTCAATTCGACCGCCATGTCGCGTAGCGGCAGTTCGCGCAGTTCGCAGGATGGCAGCGAGCGCACGATGGCGTCGCCGTACTTGCGGCTGCGGAAGCGGCGGTCGAGCATCACCATCACCCCACGATCCGTCTTGCGCCGGATCAGGCGGCCGAAGCCCTGCTTAAAGCGCAGGATCGCCTGCGGGAGCGCGTACTGCTCGAAGGGCTGGTCGAACAGCTCTGAACGCGCCTTGTACACCGGGTCGGAGGGGACCGCGAACGGCAGCCGCGCCATGATCAGCAGCGAGAGCGTGTCGCCAGTCACGTCTACGCCCTCCCAGAAGCTCGCCGCGCCGAGCAAGACGGTGCGCGGATTCTCTTTCAGCGTCGCGAGCAGTTGCCGCGGCGCTCCATCGATCCCCTGCCCTAGCACGAGGATCTCTTGCTCCTCGAGTTGGCGCTTTATGCCCTGGTACGCCGCTCGCAGCCCGCCATGCGACGTGAAGAGCACGAGCGCCCGGCCCTGGCTCGCGGAGACGAGTTCGATGATGGCGGTCTGCAGCGCCGCGAGATAGCCCTGCTGGTCCGGCTCGGGCATATCGGTCGGCGCGAGGATGAGCGTCGAGCGCTTATAGTCGAATGGCGATCCGAGCAGCAATTCGCGCGAGTCCTCGAAGCCGAGGCGGCCCTTCACGTAGTCGAAGTTGTCCTCAGTGCTCAGCGTCGCACTCGTCAGCACGACGCTCTCCTTCGAGCCATAGAGTCCGGTGCGGAGCGTCTCCGCAACCGAGAGTGGCGCGCTCGACAGCGACGGTGACGCGTCGCGGCGTCCCATCGTCAGCCAGCAAATCGTTTCGCGGTCATCCTTGCCGATAATCCGCGACAGGCCCGCACGCAGCGCATCCCCGTCGTCGAGCAGGTCGGCGGCCGCGGCGACGACCGCATCGTGATCGAGGACGTCTTTCGGATCGGCCTGTGACACCGCTTCGCGCAGTTCCTCGAGCACGCCGCCGACGCCGGCGAGCAGCTCTTCCGTCTTGAACCAGTCGGCTTCGATATCCGACCAGTCCGGCTGCACGCGCATGGCGCGATTGATCATGATGCGCTCGTCGTAGTCGTTGCGTCCGCTGCTGTGATCCGACCCGAACTGCTGCAGCGCGCGGAAGAACGGCGGGACACGATCGCGAGCGCGCGTCGCTACCTGCGCGAGCGTTCGCGCGAGCGCTTGCAGCTGCGGCGCTGGTCCGATCGCTTGCAGCGCAACGCGCGTCGCCGTGTCGATCGTCGCGACGAAGCCCCCCTCGCGGTCGCGGCCCGTTCGCGTGTGCACGCGGTCCAGCCACGCCATCAGATCGGCTTCCGACGCCGAAAATCCGAACTGGTTCGTCGCGCCCTCTTCGAGATGGTGCGCCTCATCGATGACGAGGTGCTGGTATTCGGGCAACACGTTGCCGCCACCCGTGGCGACGTCCGACAGCAGCAGCGCGTGGTTGACGACGAGCAGGTGCGCCGCATCCGCCTGCTTCTTCGCGCGATATAGGAAGCACGAGCCGTCGCGCACGTACTGGCACTGCATGGCGATGCAGCCGCCTTCGTGCGCGCTCACGCGATTCCAGGCGGCATCCTCCTCGCGCCGGAGGTTCAGCTCGCTCCGATCGCCCGTGTCGGTCTGCCCGAGCCAGAAGAGCAGGCGCACCGCCACGCGCGTTTCGTCGAGCGTCATCGTCCCGAGCCTGCGCGAGCCCGCCCAGCGCAGCAAGCAGAGGTAGTTGCGGCGGCCCTTGAGCTGCGCGACGCGCAGGTCGTCGTAGGCGATGCCCGCTTCGGCCAGCAGGCGGCGCGCGATCGGGATGTCTTGCGACATCAGTTGTTCCTGCAGGTTGATCGTGTTCGTCGAGATGACCGTGCGCGCGTTGTTGCGCACCGCGTGCAGCGCGGACGGCACGAGATACGCCAGCGACTTGCCAACGCCCGTGCCCGCTTCGACAATCAGCCGGTCGCCCTCCGCGATGGCGTCGGCGACGGCGCGGGTCATCGCTGCCTGCTCCGGACGCTCCTCGAATTCTTCGATGATGCTGCGCGCCGCGCCGCCACCGATCAGCCGCACCGCCTCGTCCGCCGGCACGACGATGCGTTTCGACGACGGCGGCCGCACGTCGGGCAGTTCGCCAGGCGCCTTCACGAAGCCGTGGACAACGCCTGGACGATCGGTATCGCCTGTTGCCCACGGGTTCTCGTTGGCGATCTCCTGGAACAGGTGGCGCAGCGTCCACTCGCTCGCCGATGCGATGCGCTCGACTTCGGCGATCAGCTCCGGCGGCGACGCTACGAGCCGCTCGCGCAGCGCGGCGAAGACGTGCATCGCCGCCTCCGCATCGGCCATCGCGCGGTGGCGGTTCGTGAAGTCGATGCCGAGGTGGTCTGCTATCGCACCGAGGCCGTGCTGGCGCAGCCCCGGTAGCAGCAGGCCTGCCAGCTCGAACGTGTCGAACGTGGGGCCGACGACCTGCACGCCCTTCCGTTCGAGGAACGTCGTGTCGAAGGTGGGATTCTGGCCGACGATGGGATCGAACCCGATGAACCGCTCGACTTCCGCGGCGATGCTGGTGAAATGCGGGGCAGCGTTCAGCTTCGCCGGATCGATATGCGTCAGCATCTCGATGCGGTATTCGAGCTTGCGTTCCGGGTTCACGAGCGTCTGGTAGGTATCGAGCACGCCGCTGGCGTCGAAGCGGATGGCGGCGACTTCGATGATCTCGTCGGTGTCCGGATCGAGTCCGGTCGTCTCGAGATCGAGAGAAACATACGGCACGAGGAGGGCCGGTCTAGTAGCTAGAGCGCGGCAGCCATCCCGCCGCCGTCGCTGGTGCATGCTACCACGTGCCGGGTTAACCACGAAGGACACGAAGACGCACGAAACGCGTTGTTGGACGGGCCGACGTGGGCGAGGGAGCCCGAAGTGTGTGCTCGGATCGGGGAACATCCTTCGGCTTCGCTCAGGATGACAGGGGACGAGGACCACGCGACGGTGAACCACGAAGGGCACGAAGACGCACGAAACGCGTTGTTGGGCAGGCGAGCCGAATTCGAGATGTGGATTGGGGCCGTTCGGCGCTCATCTCCGGAAGGGGAGTTGACGATGCTCATGCGGAGGAAGATACAGATGTCCACACTGAAGGCTCTCGCACCGCTCGACCAGTCATCCCGTGACCGCATCCTGTTGCCGCACCTGGTGCGGTTGTCGAAGGTCACTGGCGGCACCGTACACTTGCTGCACGTCGTGCCCACCGTGCGGTCGTTGGCGCCGCACGCGATCCGGTCCGCCGAGGCCTATGTCGATGCGTTCGAAACGCAGCTACGCACGCAGGGCATCGAAGCGCACGGCATCGTTCGCAAGGGCGATCCGGCTGCCGAGATCGTCAAGGTCGCGGCGGAGTATGAAGTCGATGTCATCGTCATGGGGACCCGGGGCCGGCGAGGGCTCGACAAGCTGTTCGTGGGCAGCGTTGCCGAAGAGGTGATGAGCCGCTGCCCGTACCCTGTCACGCTGATCAACGAGGCGACGGCCGGGAGCGCGCTCGACGGAAAGATCTGGATGCAGTCGTCGTATATGGCCGGCATCGTCTGGAACAAGGTGGCTCGTGGCCTCTTCTCCGAAGAACAGGCGTTGGCGGCGATGCAGCGTCTTGAGGCGCAAGGGCTCGACCACGATGCACTGAAGGCGACCTACACGACGCTCCAGCAGAGCGGGGCGCCGGCGGAGTGGCTCGAGCTCGACTTTCAGCTCGACACGCTGGAGCAGTACATGCCGGACGCGCTGCAGGGCAAGAGTTCGGCCGCGTGAGCGTGCCGCGGACAGCGCGTCAGGTCGCCAGGCCCGGGGCGGCTTCTTCGAGGCTGTCTTCTGTGAAGTACGTGAGATTGTTCTGCAGCAGGCCGTGATGCGCATGGAAGCGCCCGGCGTGCATCTCGCGCAGCATGTCGTCGGGGGTCTTGAGTTCTTGTTCGAAGACGGTGCAGTAGAAGCCGATGCCTGACGTCGAGTGTGCGTCGCTGCCGCCGGTGACGGGCTTGCCGAGCACCTTCGCGACGCGCAGCGCGAAGAGATTCTCGCGCGGGGTGTTCGCGCCGTTCAGCGCTTCGATCGCATCGACGAGCTGGAACACGGGCATGCGTTCGGCGGCCTGCTCGGGCGTCATCGTGAACGGCTCTTTGCCCTGCTTGCGGAAGTACACGGGGTCGAACCAGTGGCGGAACGGGTGCGCGACCACCATGTAGCCGCCCATCTCGTTCAGCACGCGGCGCAGCTCCTCCGCCTGGCGGATGCCGCCGACGTACTGCTTCAGGCCGACGACGATCATATGGCCGAGGTCGGTCGAGACCTCCATGCCGTTATTGATGAACAGCGGGGCGTGGCGCTCGCGATACTCCTTGAGCTTGAAGGTGTCCCAGAGGCGGTCGTGCTCGGTGATGTTGACGCCGGTCAGCCCGCGCTTCTTCGCCTCCTCCGCCAGGTCCTCCGGACTCAGCCCGCTGTCCGAAGCGCCCGCGGTGGTGTGCACGTGCATGTCGAGGATGGTGCCGCTCATGTGGCGGAGTATATCAGCGGGTCACGGCTGGCTCGATTTTGGGCGATCAGGTGCAGAGCGAGACGGGTTTGCCGAATACGCTCGCCTGCTTCGAGAGATCGAGGATGCTGATGACGAAGTCCGCGTCCTGCCGCAGTCGATCTCCAGCGGGCGGCACGGACTGCCCGAACTTCTGCGCGTCGCGCGACAGATCGAGGATGCTTACGGCACCGTCGCCATCGACATCGGCACGCATGATGGCGCAGTACGACGCCGGATTCTCGCTCAGTGCCGCCTCCTGGGCATTCGTGTAACCGTCGCCGTCGGTGTCGTCGTCGCAGGCGTCTCCGAGTGAATCCGTGCCCGGATGGTTCGCAGCGGTGTTCCCACCATCCACATTGAGTTGGCTCTGGTTCGAGGTTATCGCGCAGTTGTCGACGCTGTCCGCCACCGCGTCGCCGTCGCCATCAATCGCGGCGGGCATGTTGCCGAATAGTGCGTACTGCGAGAAATGGTCGAGCGAAACCGTGATCGTCTTCGCAACGGTATCGACAACACCTCCGACGAGTTGCCACTGCTGACCGATGGTGTCGTAGACGTACACGCGCAGGGTAGAGGGATCGAGCAGACCGCCTGCGAGATCGGCATCCGTGTAGTTGAACACCGCAGTCACCGGGGTCGAGAACGTCGTCCCGTCCGGGCCGAATTGATATCCATGTGATATCACCACGAGACCGGCCGGAGCCACCACTGGGACAGGTTGGACGATCGAAGTGAGCGCGGTATCCGCCGCGAGTGCCCCCGCCGGCACGGCTAGCACGTCGCCCACGCTCGTCAGCAGCGTGCCTCCGTTCGCGGCAACGATCTGCGCGCTACTGCGTGATGCAGTCTTTGAGAGAGAGAATGTCCCTAGCCCGCACGCGCATACCCAAGAGCCGGCCAGCGTCTCGTCGTCGCCGCTCAACATTCCAATAACACTCACCTCGTACGCGGGTTGTCCGAACGCAATCAATACATTGAACTCTCGCGACGCTTCGTTAAACGTTCCTTCGAATGTGCCGTTCCCGGCGACCGTGCAGGAGGAGGTGCCGGAAGCGATCGCCGTTTGCGTGCCGGTCTGCAGGATCGACACCGCGCAATCTCCGAGTAACAGAGTATCGAAACTTCCCGACCAGAAACCCGAGGTACAAGCTTGGGTGCCGGCGGGGCAGAACTGAGACTCGCCAACGTCTGTGATCTGCCCCTGAGCGATCTGGAAAGCGAAGGATCCAAGTAATGCGTTGTTCGCGGCGCGGACCTTCGCCGTGTAGGAGCCCACACGGAGCGGAAACTTAAAGTTGCCGCTGGCGTCGGTTCGCACGCAACTGCCGTTGCTGGGGCCGGATTCGATCTTGATCCTCGCGTCGACAAACGGGACGCCATTGACGGTCACGCTGCCGATGGCCATTCCAGCCAGCATTAGGTTCGGGGACGCGATGTCGAGGTTCGCGTTCGTCGTCACACTTGCCACGAATGCGACTGGCCGGGCTTCGCCGACGGCGCTGAGGATCGTGCCGGTGTAGCTAGCTATGAGGATCCCATCCGGATTGTTGTAGTCCGTGATGGGTGCACTGTACGTTCCATCCACCGCGATCCCCACAGCGTTGGCTCCGAGTGCGGAGATCCCGAGGCCACAGACCTGCGTCGGATCGCCCACGCCTGTGATCGGGATGCCGTTAAAGGTGAGTACGCCCTCGACCGCGCCATCGCACGAGGCGTTGGGCTGCGCGGACACGGCACCCAATTGCGTCGCCGATCCAGCCGCCGCCACGTCGAAATAGAAGGATGCTTCGGCGCAGTTGTTCTGCGACGGCCGCACCGCGACCCCGAAGCTCCCTGGCGGCAGTAGCAACACGAAGGATCCGTCCACACCCGCGGTTGCGCACAGACCGCCGAAGTTCACATCGAGGAACGCGTTCGCCGCGGGCGATCCGTCGATCGTTATCGTGCCGCTAACCAGACTCAACCCGCCCGTAAGATCGATATCTTGTGTGTTGTTGTCGTTGTCGCTGCTACCACCGCGCTCGGTCCGGCCATCAGCGGCGGCACTTGCGTAGAGGGTGTGCTTCCGTGAACGGATGTGTCGTAGGTTGCTGGAGCGAGAACCGGAAATACGTAGCTCCCGTCACCGGCGATCGCAACGTTGCTGGTCTGGCCACCCTGCGTTGCGTGAACGCGCAGTCCGCACGTCCCGCTCGCCAGTCGCACATCGATCGGCGCCCCGCCCCACTTCACCACCCCTTGCAGAGTGCCTGCGTCAAGTGCCTGTGCGTGCCTTTCACTGGCCGCCAGCAATCCGGCGACGATCAAGACGACCGCGATGACGGCCGTCCGGCTGACGGGAACGCGCTGACGCACGACACGACCGACCATGTCCACCTGTCTCCCAGCGGTAGATCCGGGCAAGCTTAACGCGATTGTACGCGAGGACGCTACTTCCTGTATATCAAGGATTGGGTTCGTGTTGTGCCGGTCTAGGCGAGGCGCGGGCGCTAAGACCCCGCTAAGGCGAGCCACGGGGTGGCCCAGCCGAACGCTAGGACGAACGCTAGGGCGCCGATGATGCACCAGCGGCGTATTGCTGGGACGATCAGCGTTGGCATGACGATGACGGCGGTTAGGGCTACGACGATCAGGGTGTAGGCGAAATTGGGGCTGGCGAGGCCGTTGTCGGGGCGGCGGTCGTTCAGGGCGGCCAGCAGCATGCCGAGCAGCAGGCCGATCATGGTAAGCACGATCATCGCCGCGAAGTGCACAACGACGGACAGCGCGATCATGTTGGTGCCGGGCGGCGCGATGCGCTGGGCGAAGCCGGTGCGGTCGTTCGAGCGGATGAGCATGATGGCGCCTAGCGGGGCGACGGCGAGCGACAGCGCGAAGCCGACGATGAAGCCTGCGAAGACTTCTTCCATCTAACGCTGCTCCGGATGGGTACGATCCACGAAGAGCACTAAGGGCACGAAGGTTGGGGGCGGTCCGGCCATGCCGGACTCACAGCCGAGGGCGGCTATGGTCCACGCTTCGCGTTGCGTGGACTGCTGCGCGTCTGGGGCGCACTTCACGAGAGTTCCTGCATGTGGAGCGCGCGGGCGCGGGTGAGGGCGTGTACGGGGCGGGGCTCGAAGCCGAGGGTACGGATGCGGCCGGAGAGTTCGTGGGCGAGGTCGGCGCCGCCGCCGTACAGCAGGAAGAACGACGGGCCGGCGCCGCAGAGGTGCGGAACGTAACCGTCGGCGCGCAATGCGTCCATCGCCAGTTCGGTGTGCGGCTGCATCTTCGCCGTCACGCGCTCGAACACGTTCGCGAGCTCTTCATCGACGACCATGCGTCCCGCCTCGACGGCCTCGCGGAGGCCGAGCGTCGCGTCACCTTCGGTGAACTCGTGCGGCGTCAGCGCGTCGAACATCGCGGCGGTCTTCTCGCCGCGGTCGCCCTGCGGGGGCGTAGCGAGCAGGACGCTCGGCGCTAGCGCGTCGGGCAGCGGCTCGACGTAGTCGCCGCGGCCGCTGACCATCGCCGTGCCGCCAACGACGAAGAACGGCGGGTCGGAGCCGACCTCACCGGCGATCTCGACGAGGTTCGCGTCCGGCTGCCCGGCGTCCCACAGCACGTTCAGCGCGCGCAGCACTGCCGCAGCGTCGCTGCTGCCGCCGCCGAGGCCCGCGGCGACGGGCACGTGCTTCTCGAGCATGATGCGTGCGCCACGATCGCGCGACACGCCGGCGCGATCGCGAAGTGCGACGGCCGCGCGGTACGCGAGGTTCGTCTCGGGTGGATTATCGGCGAGCATGCCCGACTCGCCCGTGATCTCTAGCGAGATGGCGCCGTCATCGGTAGCCGTTAGCGTCACGACGTCATGCAGATCGATCGTCTGCATCACGCTGCGCAGCTCGTGATAGCCGTCGGGCCGGATGCGCAGCGCTTCGAGCGTCCAATTGATCTTCGCCGGCGCGATCAGGCGTAAGCTCTTCGTCACGAACCGTCCCCCTCACCCTTGTCGTTCTGTGGCAGAACGACCGGAGCTGAAGCTTCTCCGCTACGGTTGCGCACGGTGTGCGTCTTGGCATTGAATTCGGTCCATGCGCGCGTAAGCGCGGCCCAATCGTCGAGCGACAGCGCCTGCGCCCGCAACATCACGTCGACGCCTGCGAGGGCCATCACCTGGTCGACAATCTCCTGCTTCACGTGCAGGCCGAACGAGAGGCTGTTGCGGAGTTGTTTGCGCGGATTGCCGAAGCCGCCGCGCACGATGCGGAAGAACGCATCGATGGGCACGTCTGCCTTCGGCTGCGGCGAGACGTCGATGCGCACGACGGCCGACTCGACCTTCGGCGGCGGCGAGAACGCACCGGGCGCGACCTTCATCACGATTCGGGCGTCGCCATAGAGCTGCGTTGCCGTTCCGAGCAGCGTCATGCGCGGGGGCTTGGCGACGATCGACTCCGCGACTTCGAGCTGCACCATGACCACCAAGCGCCGCGGCGGGACCGCTGCTTCGAGGAACCGCCGCAGCACCGGCGCGGCGATATTGTACGGCAGGTTCGCAACCACGACGTACGGGTCGTGGTTGCGTGAGTCTGCGGGGAGTCCGAGCACTTCCTCCGGCGACATGTCCAGTACGTCACCTTCGACGATCGTCACATGCGGCGTCGCCGCGAATCGCTCGCGCAGTCCGTCGATCAGGTCGGCGTCGACCTCGATCGCCACTACGCGCTCGGCGCGCTCGGCCAGTACGGCTGTTAGTGCGCCGAGACCCGGCCCGATTTCGAGCACGGTCTCGCCGGGCGTGATCTCCGCCGCTTCGACGATGCGGTTGAGGATGTTGGTGTCGGAGAGGAAATGCTGGCCGTAGCGCTTCTTCGCGCGCACCGACGGCCGGGGGCGACCCGGCGGCCGAGCGCTACGAGAGGATGTAGATGTCGAGCCATTGCGTGCGCCAGTCAACGTCAACTCCGTCCGGGTACCCCAAGTCGATGATGTAGCCCTTCACCGCACCGCCCGTGTCCGCAGCAACCGCGTAGCCGTATCCCGGGATGAACATCTTCGTGCCCAGCGGGATCACGTTCGGGTCCACCGCAACGATACCGTACGTCACGAGCACGCCCGTCGCGGTGCGCCCGTACGCCTCGTCGCTGGCGGACCGGCCGCTGCTCTCGGGGTTGTACCATGTAGCGTAGACACGCAGAGTGTCTCTGACGCTGCCCGAGTCGGCGGGCTGCGAATCGTTCGCGCCGGTCTGTGTCGGGTAGTAGACCACGGTGTCGACCGGTTCCGGGTCGAGTCGCTCCTCGAGCAGGTCGCGGCCGACCTCCTCGCCGTTCACGTAGCTGACGTCGTAGCGGCGGATGCGGGCGCCGTCGTGGCCCTTCACGGTTCGTATCTCGCCCGGCGGCAGGCTGGGATCCGATCGATACACGGTGCTACTTTCGATGTACTCGATCTCTGTGTCGTTGGATGCGGAGAGCTGGACGACGCGCACGGACATGCCGGCAGTGATCGGCGTGTCCACGGACGGATCGACGAACGCGCCTTCCGGCAGCACGATACCCGCGTCATCCAACACCTCGCCGACCGTGCTCGCCAGCGTGTACAGCACTTCATGGCCGGACGGCAGCGCGACCGTCACGGCGTGCGCGTGACGGATTTCGACGCGCGCGTCGGCGTCGAGCGGGGCCTGCACGTCGGGCGTCACGGCATCGCCGGGGCCGACGACGACGCCGGCTTCGCGCAACGCCTGTGCGACGGTGGGCCTGCTCGAGGTCGACGGCACCTCATGGCCGTTGTCGACGATCGTGAACGGCACGGCGCGCCGCACTTCGATCGCGATCTCCTCCGGGATCTGCTCGTCGCGCGCGGGTGAACTGGTCGCGAACAGATGCGGAGGATCGACGGGTGCGTTCATCGAAACGAGCACGCCGTTCTGGAGCACACTGTCGCGGCCCTCGATCGCGATGTCCGCTTCGGACAGCACCTGATCGATGGTGAGGGCATGGGTGCGGAGGACATAGCTGGCGCCGTCGACGTGCAGCGTGACGTCGCGCGCCCTGTCGACACGAAGGACCGCGCGGCCGTCGCCGTCCAGCGTCGTGACGCGGTCACCCGGGCGCAGGTCGACGCCCGCGCCGCTCAACACGGCGCCGTCGCTCGACATGTTCGTCTCGACGACGAGGTCACGGCCGTCGGCCTGCACCTGCACCTTGCGCGGCTGCAGCAGCCCGTAGCCGAAGAAGCTGATCGCCAGGATCGCCGACAGCACGGCGAGGTGCCGCCGGCGACGGTGATCGAGCAGGAGGCTGTGCCTCGCTGCATCGCGCAGAAGTCGGACGAGGGCGTCGTAGCGACCCGGTCCGGGCGTCAGCGCCAAGCAGCCTCCAGTGCTACCCCCGAACCGCGGGGACCAGGAACGCGCAGCGATGGAACATCGCAACGCTTCCGCGTGATGGGCGCGACGCACCGCGGCCGGCCGTGATCCGGTCAGTCCGCGCAATCGCCCCGTGCTGCAATCAGTCGGGCGGCCCACCCCGGGCCCGCCCTTGGAGGAGAAAATATGGCCGTGCACCCACCGTCGATCAGGCCCTTCGGCTTAACGGCGCTAGCTAGCTCCGGCCCGGTTGCCCTACGGCACCCGAAACTAACCACTTACCGCTGCTTCCTTCCGGATCTGACGGGGTTCATGGCGCTTCGCCGCGTAGGACCAGGCCCTCAACGCTGCTCGGCGCAGCCAGTTCCCAGGTACACTAACCTCGGGCAGGAATTCAGCCCCGCTATAGCGGCTTGCGGGTACAGGGCACCGCTGGCTCCCCGCCTAGCACGACCACTGCGATCCTACCATGCCAACCATCCCCGTCAAGAAGCCTCCCGAACGTGACGCAAGCGGCACTCTCTCATCGTTATTGAATTGACAGGCTCGCTAACGATGCGTATGCTCCGGGCACACCCGCGCCAAGAACAGGATCGCGCTTAAATGCGACGCCGCGCCTACCGATTTGCCGCTGCGTTCGTGGCCCTGGCGGTGGTTACAGCCACCACCCTCGCAGTCCCCGGCGCCTGGTCAGCGCAGCATGGCATCGCCCCGGCGCTCCGCGCTGCCGGGAGCGCGCCATCGCCCGCCGCTACGCAGGCGACCGCTCCCGCCATACAGGTATCGTCCGGCACCCCACCCGTGCAGCTGCCAAACGTCGTCAGCGACAACGGCGTTCGCAAGGCAGCCGGGATGACTTCGGATCTCGACAAGCTTTATCGCATCGGCCTGCTCGCTCGGGCAACCGGGGGAGAGATTAACGCTCAGACGGCATCCAGCCTTCCGCCTGATCTCAAAGCCGGTGTCGATAGCCATACCTTGGCCCTCGACGACACCGGAGCGGTGCAGGTATTCGTCTATACGACGGTTGATCCGGAGACGGTGGTGCCATCGCTGACGGCGCTTGGAATGAACATTCAGCGCGTCAGCGTGGAGTACAGCATCGTGCAGGGCATGATGCCGATCGTCGCGCTTGAGAGCGCCGCCGCAGTTCCCAGCGTTGGCTCGATCACGCCGCCGGAACGGCCGCGGCGAAACGCCGGCTCACAACTCACGCAGGGGGATGCGATCCTGAACGCGAGTCTCCTCCGCTCGACGTACGGTGTCGACGGTACAGGTGTGAGGGTCGGGGTGCTGTCGGACGGGGGTGAAGGCTTAGCCGCGTCCATCGCATCGGGCGATCTCCCAGCCGGTGTCGACACGACCACGTGCGACGTTATCGAATCCACGCCAGCCGGCGAACCGGCGAACACCACCTCCACAGGCGCCGGAGCCGAGGCGACCGCGATGGCCGAGATCGTCCACGACCTCGCGCCCGGCGCGCAGATCATGATCGGCTACTTCGGATTCAACGTCACGACTGCTACGTATCTCGACTTCCAGGACGCGGTGACGTGCCTCGACCAACACAATGATGTTGTGGTCGATGACATCTCCTACACGCTCAACGGCCCGTACGACGGCACGAGCCCGATCTCGACCAACACTGCGAACTCCCTCAACAACGCAGCGAACCCCGTGCGCGGGTACTACACCTCGAACGGGAACGCGGCGAACGTCCACTACCAGGACGTCTTCCACAACGCGAATTACCTGGTCACTGGCGGCGGCGGCGACTTCTGGGGAGTGCACCAGTATCAAGCGAACGCCGCCACCACCGACGCTGGACAGAGCCTCGGCTGCAGCGCCACGATTCTCAAGTGCGGCGATACAGTGGAACTGGGACCAGGTGGCTTCCTCAGCGTCAGCCTTTCCTGGAACGATCCATTCAACGCATCGCCGAACGATTACGACCTCTTCGTGTACGACTCATTCGGGGCGGGCACGCTCTACACCGCGAGCGCCACACGGCAAACCGGCGCGGGTTCACATCCATTCGAGGGGTTTGGCATCTCGAATATCCACAACGTCACCACGAAGTACAGCATCGTCATCGGTAACTACAAGAACCTCGCGGCGGGCGTGACGTTTGATGAGTTCATCAACTGTTCGGTCTGCACGACGCTCCCGAACGGAACCAAGCACAGCTTCAATACCCGATCCAGCAGCATCGCCAACCAGTCCGATGCGGGTGGCGGCGTCGTCTCGCTAGGCGCCATCAGTCAGGCCGATCCCGGCAACGACACGATCGAATCGTTCAGCAGCATCGGCCCCACAAACGACGGTCGGAACAAACCGGATGCCTCCGCTATCGACGGGGTTGCGGTCACCGGCAACGGCGGATTCGTCAATCCGTTCTACGGCACGTCGGCCGCTGCCCCCCATGCGGCGGGAATTGCCGCGCTCATCCTGAGCTGCAAGCCGTCGCTCAAGGCGGGCGAGCCTGGCGACAATCCGGCCGCCGATCGAACGACGCTGCGAAGCGCGTTGTTGAACACCGCGGTCGACCTGGGCACGGCCGGCATGGACACGACGTTTGGCGCGGGACGGCTCAACGCATCGGCGGCGGCCGCGGCGGCCGGGTGCGTGGCGGGCACCCCGACACCGACGAACACGCCCACCATTACACCAACACCGACAAACACCGCAACGCCCACCAACACGCCGACCGTTACGCCGACTTTCACTCCGACGGCAACGCACACGCCGACCCTCACGCCGACAGACACACCCACGCTCACACCGACGAGCACGCCAGATCCGAACGCCGTCACGCTCCTCGCCACGAATTCGGGCTTCGGTGACGCGACGGCAACGCAATGTACGTTCTCGATCGATGCGGGCTCGGATCCGGACCGACTGCTGCTGGTCGGCGTCAGCCTGGAAAACAAGGCACGCAGCGTGACTGGCGTGACCTACGGCGCCGACGCGCTCTCATTCGTTGCGTCCGACGCAAACGCAGGCAGTACGCTCGGCAATACTGCGAAGGTGGAGTTCTGGCAGGGTGTCGCGCCGCCTGACGGGCCGCAGGATGTCACGGTCTCGCTCGACGGCCCATCGAAGGTGGTCTGCGGCGGCTCTGCATGGCGAAACGTCGATCAGGCGACGCCGCTGGGCACAGCGACGGCGTCACATGCGGACACCGGTGCACCCGCGATCACGCTCTCCGGCGTGGTCGGAACTGACGTCGTACACGACGTCGTCTCGGTCGCTGGTCCCGTCGTCGCCGCGCCGACTGGAGGGCAGACGAGTCTCTGGAACGTGCCGGTGAACATCGCCACGAACAACATGACAGGCATGGGCGGCAGCAAGGCAGGGAGTTCCGGCAGTGTGCCAATGTCTTGGTCCGCGGCACCATCGACGAATGCATTCGCCATGCTCGCCGTCGCTATCCGCCGCGTGCCCCCGGGCATCGCGACACCGACGAGCACACCGACGGTGACGGTCACCAACACGGCTACCGCGACGGCGACGAACACACCTGTGCTCGATAGCGACGCCGACGGCGTGCCCGATAGCGCGGACAACTGCCCCGCCGTCGCCAACTCGAACCAGTTGAATACGGATGCGGGGAACACATCAGGCAACCTGCCGGGCACAGACCTGTTCGGCGACGCCTGTGACGACGACAGCGACGGCGACGGCTACACGAATGTGCAAGAGGGCGCGATTAGCGAGGATCCATCGTCGTACTGCGGCACCATGCGTGCCGACGTTGATGGCGACGGCAGCGTCTCGATCCTGGATCTCACAAAGGTCGCTCAGAAGTTCGCGCAGGCGATCCCGCCAGCCCCCGAACGCTACGGGCAGGACGCCGACTTCCAGATCAGCATCCTCGACCTGACACGGATGGCGACGGTGTTCACGCAGAGCGTCACGGACTGCGCGTGATCCGCGGTCGCTGGATCCGACGGCGAAACCGAGGGCGAGCATCGGCACTTGTACGCCAAATCCCGACGCCATCGTGCCGTTCCCTGCGTGATATAGTGCGCTACCTGCCGGTACCGGTACCTTCACCGCACTCGCGAGGATGCAACTATGGGCGACACGCTCCCGAAGTTCACCGCCGCCGCCGTGCAGGCAGCGCCCATCTTCCTCGATCGCGACGCCACCGTCGATAAAGCTTGCGACCTCATAGAGGAAGCAGGCCGGAACGGCGCGCAGCTCATCGTCCTTCCCGAAACATGGATCCCCGGCTATCCTTTCTGGCACACGACGCCCAACGTCTTCTCCGGCGACACATTCGCCGAACTCTGGAAGAACAGCGTCGAGATCCCTTCGACGGCGACGAACCGGCTCGGTCAGGCAGCGAAGCGCGCTGGTGCGTATGTCGTCATCGGCATCAACGAGCGCGACATGATCAGCCGCGGCACGCTGTACAACACACTGCTCTATCTCGCGCCGACGGGCGAGGTGATGCACCGTCATCGCAAGCTGATGCCCACGTTCACGGAGCGCACGATTTGGGGCTTCGGCGACGGCAGCGATCTCGACGTGATGGAGACGCCGCTCGGGCGACTCGGCGGCCTGATCTGCTGGGAGCACGAGATGACGCTCGCCAAGTACGCGCTCTACGCGCAGGGCGAGCAGGTCCACTGCGCCGTCTGGCCCGCGTTCTCCAGTCAGAACAACCACATCGACTTCGGTATGCGGCAGTACGCATTCGAAGGCGCCTGCTTCGCCGTATCGGCGTGCGGTGTCGTGACGCCGGGGTCGATGCCGGAGCATCTGGGTGGCGACCAGACGCGCGCCAACGGTGGGAGCGCGATCATCGGGCCGAACGGCGAGTACCTTGCCGGCCCCGTGTACGACAAGGAGACGATCCTCTACGCCGAGATCGATCTCGAAGCGTCGATTCGCGAGAAGCACTCCCGCGATGTCGCGGGGCACTATGCCCGCCCCGACGTACTACAACTGATCGTCAACGCCGCGCAGAAGCCGATCGCGGTATTCTCCGAAACGGCGTCGCAGATGGAAGAGCCGCTGGAGAGCGCCACTGCGGAGGAAGTCGTCGATCGGCTCGAGGCCGTGCGCGACTATCTCGGCAGCCTCATCGAGCGCATCGAGACGGATGGCGATACCGAAGTGAACGAAGCGCTCGCCGAAGCGATGGCATCGATCGACATGGCGGCCACCGGCATGTGGAGCCGAGAGTAGCGCGCGTTGCCAGCGAAACCACCCGACAAGAATCGCACCGACGCCGCGCCGCCGAGCAGCGTGCGCGCGCGCATGCGGCGCCGTCCGCTGCCGTACGACGCGGAGGTCGCCCGCCGCCACATCGGCAGAGCTGACCCGGTCATGCGCGACATCGTGAAGAAGGTCGGCCCGTACGCGATCGAGGTGCGCGGCGTCCCTTACGAGTCGCTCTTGCGCGCCATTCTGTATCAGCAGCTCGCGGGGCCGGCGGCAGCAGCGATCGAGCGTCGATTTCTCGGCCTGTTCGGCGATCGCATCCCTGAGTCGCACGAACTCGCGATCATGACCGACGAAGCACTCCGCGCGGCGGGCGTGTCGCGCCAGAAGGCCGGATACATGCGCAGCCTCGCCGAGCACTTCGACAACGGCCGACTTACGGATCGCCATCTCCGCAAGGCATCGGATGATGAAGTGATCGAGCGAGTGACGGAGGTCAAGGGCATCGGCCGCTGGACCGCCGACATGCTCCTGATGTTCTGCCTGGGACGGCCCGACGTGCTGCCCGTCGGCGACCTCGGCGTCCGTTCCTCGATGCGCAGCGCATACGGCCTCGACGAGATGCCGACGCCCGCGCAGATGGAAGAGATCGCCGAACCGTGGCGGCCCTACCGCAGCGCCGCCACCTGGTATCTGTGGCGCCGCGGCGACATCGTCACGCTCTGATGTACGAGATCGACCGCGAGCAACTCGAGGCGATCGTCATGGATGCTGTCGCAGCGTTGCCGGACGAGTTTCGCGAACGGATCGCCAACGTGGAGTTCGGCGTCGAGGATTGGGCCCGGCCCGACGACTATGCCCGCACGAGCAGTCCCGCTGGCAGTACGATCCTCGGCATCTATCGCGGCATCCCGCTCACCAAGCGCGGCTCTGGCTACAACATGACCCTGCCTGACCGCATCGTCATCTTTCAGCAGCCGCTGCAACGCCTCGCCGCCGACGCCGATGACCTCGCCGACCGCGTGCGTCACGTCGTAAAGCACGAGATCGCGCACTACTTCGGCATCAGCGACGAGCGGCTGCGTGAGATCGACGCTTATTAGATACGGATCACGACTCGACGGGAAGATCGTCGCGGTTGCCCCACTCCTGCCAGG
>JANNPX010000056.1:0-43023 GCA_031400455.1 Chloroflexota bacterium
ACAGCCCAGCGAACGGGGAGCGATGCCGAGCGAACGCGTCCAGCGACAGATTGACCGCCTCCTCGACGAGGCTGAGGCGGCGCTTGGCCGCCGCGAGTGGCCCCGCGTCCACGAGCTATCGCAGGATGTGCTCGCCCTCGACCCGGAGAACGCCGACGCCCGCACATTTCTCGATGCTGCCGTTCGTGCAGGCGCGGGCGCATCGCCGGCGTCGCCGTCACAGCCTGCCGCCGCACCCGCGCCATCCGCACCGCCCCTGCCCGCATCTTTCGCCGGCGGCCGCTACGCCGTGCGTCGCTTTCTCGGCGAGGGCGGGCGCAAGCGCGTCTATCTCGCCCACGACGAGAAGCTGAAGCGCGACGTCGCCGTCGCCGTCATCAAGACCGACGGTCTCGACGCACAGGGACTGTCACGCGTGCAGCGCGAAGCGCAGGCGATGGCGAAGCTCGGCGATCACGCGAACATCGTTACCATCCACGACGTCGGCGATGATGCAGGCCAGCCGTACATCGTCAGTCAGTACATGTCGGGCGGCGCCGTCGATACGCTCGACCTGCCGCTCGACACCGCACGCACGCTCGAGATCGCGAAGGGCGTCTGCAAAGGGCTCGCCCACGCGCACAAGCACGGCATAATTCACCGCGACCTCAAGCCTGGCAACGTCTGGCTCGCCGCCGACGGCACTGCCGAGATCGGTGACTTCGGCCTCGCTGTCGCCTTCGAGCAGTCGCGCCTGACCATGCACGGCATGCTCGTCGGCACCGTGGCCTACATGCCGCCCGAACAGGCGCTCGGCTCGGAAGTCACGCCGCGCGCCGATCTCTATTCCCTCGGCTGCATGCTGTACGAGATGGTCACGGGAAAGGCGCCGTTCGTCTCTGACAACCCGACCGCCGTCATCAGCCAGCACATCAACACCCCGCCGGTCGCGCCGTCCTGGCACTCCGACGCCTGCCCGCAGGATCTCGAAGAGGTGATCCTGCGACTACTCGCGAAAGATCCCGGCGAGCGGCCGGCCTCCGCCGACGACGTGTTGGCGATGCTCGAGCACGTGGACCCGTCGCAGAAGTCGACAAGCCACTCCGACTCCAACGTGCTCGATCGCCTCGCGCTCGGCGTATTCGTTGGCCGCGAGCAGGAGCTGGAGCGGTTGCGGAAGGCCTATGACAAAACGGTCGCCGGTCACGGCGGGCTCGTGATGCTGGTCGGCGAGCCCGGCATCGGCAAGACGCGCACGACGCAGGAGCTCGAGACCTACGCGAAGATGCGCGGCGCGCAGGTGCTCTGGGGCCGGACGCACGAGTCTGCGGGCGCGCCGCCGTACTGGCCGTGGATCCAGGCCGGCAACCAGTACGCCCTCGCCCACCAGGACGAGCTGCCGACGATCATCGGCCCGCAGATGACACCTGAGGCGATCAATGAGCTGGTCCGCATCTTTCCGTGGCTGCTGGACGGCGTGAACGTCACCGCGCCGCCGGAGATCACGGATCCGGAGGTCGCGCAGTTCCGGTTATTCGACGCCTACGCGCAGTACCTGAAGGCGATCGCCGCGCAGGGGCCGCTGGTCGTCGCCCTCGACGACCGGCACTGGGCCGACAAGCCGACGCTGCTGCTCCTGCAGCACGTCGCGCGCGAACTCTCACGCTCACGCATCTTGATCGTCGCCAACTACCGCGACACCGACATCACGCGCCAGAGCGCGCTCTCCGAAACGCTCGCGTCCCTGAACCGTGAGACCGGCTTTGACCGCATCGTCCTCCGCGGCCTGACGCGCGACGAGGTCGGCGCCTACATCAAGGCGCGCGCGAACGTCGAGCCGCGCAAGGACGTGCTGGATCGCATCTTCGAGGAGACGGAAGGCAACGCCTTCTTTCTCTCCGAAGTCGTGAACTTGATGGCGCAGGAAGGGACGCTCACCAAGACATCGATCTCCGACATCGCCATCCCGGACGGTGTGCGCGAAGCGCTCGGACGACGGCTCAATCGCCTCACCGAGGAGACGAACGAGCTCCTACAGATCGCCGCGATCATCGGCCGCGACTTCACCTATGACACGCTGACACTGCTCGGTGACCGCGACGAGGACGCGCTGCTCAAGATGATCGAGGAAGCACTCGAAGCACGGGTCATCGAGGAGACGGAGCAGGCGGGACGCTATCGCTTCACCCACGCGCAGATGCAGGAGACGCTGCTTGCGGAGCTCTCTACGACCCGCCGTGTCCGCCTGCACGGCCAAGTCGGCGAGGCGCTGGAGAAGCGCTACGGCGCCCACGCCGACGAACGTGCCGGACGCCTCGCGATGCACTTCAGCGAAGCTGCGACGCTCTCGCCGCGCTTTGGCGAAAAAGCCGCGCACTACGCGACGATCGCAGGCCGGCAAGCACTCGCGCAGTCCGCATACGCGGAAGCTGCGCGCCACTTCAGAGCGGCGCTCTCGGCCCGCGAAGGGCAGGAAGTCGACGAGGAGATGGCGGGGCTGCTCACCGACCTGGGCAAAGCGGCGATTGCAACGGCGCAGGTGACCGAAGCGTGGCGAAGCTTCCGACAGGCGTTTGAGTTCTACGCAAAGACGAATGATGTGCATCGTGCCGCTGAGGTGGCGTATCTCGCCGGGACGCACCCGCTGCTCCTGCGGCGCTCTCAGACGCAGCTCATACAACGAGCACTCGAAATCGTCGAAGACGGTAGTGCGGACTGTGGCCGCCTCAATGCTGCGCTTGGCCAATCTGCCGCGATGCTCGGCGACGAGGCTGTCGGTCGAGCGGCGTTTGCACGCGCCGCAGAGGTCGCCCGAAGTCTGGGATTGCGCGGACTTGAATTGGACGTGCTATACGGGAGCCAGTTCGTCGCCGCGTTTCACCTCCGCCTGGACGAATCGATCGCACTCGGAAACCGCACCATCGCGCTCGCACGCGAGCTCGAGAGGCCGGACGTTGAAGCGCCTGCGTGCTTCTTCGCTGGCGCCGCCAGCTTCTTTTCTGGGCGCATGGACGACGCCGCCTTGTTCGCCGAAGATTGCCGCGCCGCAAATGCGCGCACTCGGAACCCGTATGGTTTGGCGAGTGCGGGCAACGCCCTTGCAGTCACCGCCGGCGGGCGGGGCGATTGGGCAACGGCGCGCCAGGGCGTCGAGTCGGGGTTGGAGGCGATCGGCGATTTCCGTGCTCTTGGCTCGGGTGCCTATATCGCCTATCAACTCGGCGAGACGGAGACTGCCAAGAGCTTCCATAGGCGACTGCTGGAGGCGGTAGCCCTGGTTCCGCCTGGTCCCAGCTTAGAGTACGGCCAGGCGGCGTCGTTGTCGGCTCGCGCTGCTCAGATTTCTGGCGCCAAGCCGGACGCTGACGTAATCCGCAGATGTGCGCGCGCTGTGCTGGAGCACGACGTGGCTGCAACACCAATGCTCGGATCCTACGCCCAAGTCGCGCTCGCAACGCTGGCTTGTCTCACAAACGACAGAACCGCCGCCGGCGAACTGTTGCCGCAGATCGAGGTTCTGGGCCCCATCATCGCAGACTACGGTGACAATTGCGATCACGTCCGTGCCCTGCTTCTCGAAACGCTCGATCGGATCGACGAGGCAGTGGAGGCTCTGGAGACAGCGCTCGACCAGGTACCCATCGCCTACAAGCCGACGCGCGCCGAAACGGCGTATGACTGCGCGCGCATCCGCCTTCAGCGCGACGCGCCTGGTGATCGCGAGCGGGCACGCAGGCTGATCGACGAGGCGCTTAGCACGGCGCAAGACCTGAAGATGAAGCCGCTCGTCGAGAAGATCCTGGCGATCAAGCTCAAGGACCGGGGCATTACGACCGACACCGACATCTACACCTCGATCGACGTCGTCGCGGACAGCGTCGGACGCGAGCGGCCGGAGATCGCCACGCACGCCGCGCCCGACGGCACCGTCACGATTATGTTCAGCGACATCGAGGACTCGACGGTGCTGACGGAGCGCCTTGGCGACCAGGCGTGGCAGGAGCTGCTGCACAAGCACAACGCCCTGATCCGCGAACAGCTCCGCGCCCACGACGGCTACGAAGTGAAGACGATGGGCGATGGCTTTATGGTCGCCTTCCAGTCCGCGAAGAAGGGCCTGGACTGCGCAATCGCCATCCAGCGCGCCTTCGACAACCACAACGCTGCTGAGGGAGAGCACGTGAAAGTCCGCATCGGGCTGCATGCCGGAGAAGCGATCAAGGACGGCGACGACTTCTACGGCAAGAACGTCATCCTCGCCTCGCGCGTCGCCGGCAAAGCAATGGGTGGCGAGATCCTCGTGTCGTCGCTGCTGCGCCAGCTCGTCGAGAGCAGCGTCGGTGCGGCGATGTTCGGCGAGCCGCGCGAGGTGGAGCTGAAGGGGCTGGCCGGCATGCACGTCGTGTATCGCGTGCAGGGTGCGTGAGCCACAGCGCACGAATTCTTCGACGATACGCTAGCGCCGATGACGCGCGACGTCTGCATATGGCTGTAAGAACCGCGAAGGATTCAATGAAGCTCGAATACCTGATGACCTACCGCGCCGAGCTGAAGCCGCCTGTCGACGTCGGTGCCGGCCCGAACGGCGCCCGTCAGATCTACGACGTGACGGGCGGCACATTCGAGGGCTCGAAGCTACGGGGCACGCTGTTGCCGAGCGGTGGCGACTGGATCCAGGTCGGCGCTGACGGCATGGGCAGGCTGGACGTGCGCGCAACCCTCGCGACCGACGACGGCGCTCACATCTACGTCCAGTATTTCGGCGTGGCCGACTTCGCGGCCGCGAGGGAGAAGTTCGCTCGGGGCGAATCCACCGACTACGGTGAGATCTACTTCGTCACCGCCCCTCGCTTCGAGACGGGCGACGAGCGATACGCATGGCTCAACCGCATCGTCGCGGTTGCCGAGGGCCGCGCCGGTCGGGGGTGGGTCGAGTACCGCGTGCACCAGGTCGTGCACGGATAGCCCCCTCCAAGCTTTCTGAATTGGGTTCGATTGCCCTCGGCTCGGTGCCGTGCGGGCGGTGAAGGAGCGACGATCCATATGCTAAGCCCATACCGTGTTCTCGACCTAACCGATGAAGGAGCGCTGCTGTGCGGCCAGATCCTCGGCGATCTCGGCGCTGACGTGATCGTCGTCGAGCCGCCGGAGGGCGCGCGCGCACGCGCCATCGGTCCGTTTCGCCAGGACGAGCGGCACCCCGATCGCAGCCTGAACTGGTGGTCGCTCAACCGAAACAAGCGCGGCATCGCGCTCGACCTGCAGTCAGAGGCTGGCCGCGAACGGCTGCGCGAGTTGGTGCGTGGCGCCGACTTCTTACTGGAGTCCTACGCGCCGGGCTATCTCGAAGATCGTGGGCTCGGCTACCGCGAATTGAGCGCCATCAATCCATCGCTCGTAATGGTTTCGATCACACCGTTCGGACAGGTCGGACCGAAGTCGCGCTGGGCGGCATCGGACTTCACTGTCTGGGCGTCCTCGGGAGCGCTCGTGATGTGCGGCGATGATGACCGGCCGCCGGTCGGTCTCGCGGTGCCACAGGCGTACATGCATGCCGGCGCGGAAGCGGCGGTCGGCGCGCTGCTGGCGCACGCCGCGCGGGAACGCGACGGCATCGGCCAGCACGTCGACGTTTCGGCGCAGACGGCAGCGATGATGTCGACGCAGGCAACCGTGCTCGCCAGCGGCTGGTCCGATACGGAAATCCGGCGCGTCGGCGGCGGCGTGAATTTCGGCGGCATCCCGCTCAAGTTTGTGAACCCCGCCAAAGATGGCTACGTCTCAGTCACGTTTCTGTTCGGCACCGCCATCGGGCCGTTCTCACGGCGGCTGATGGAGGTCATGTGCGAAGAGGGCTTTGTGGACGAAGCGACGCGCGACAAGGACTGGCTCCAATACACGACGCTGCTGCTGTCGGGGCAGGAGCCACTCAGCGAGCTCAGCCGCTGCATCGAGGCTATCGGGCGCTTCACGAGCTCGCATACGAAGGCTGAGCTGTTCAAGATGGGACTGGAGCGAGGGCTGCTGATCGTCCCCGTCTGCGACATCGAAGAAGTCGTGAAGTCGGAGCAGCTCGCGGGCCGCGATTTCTGGGCGACGGTAGAACATCCCGAACTAAGTGAGAAGCATACCTACCCCGGCGCTTTTGCGAAGTTCAGCGAGACACCGATCACGACGCGACTGCGCCCTCCGCTGCTGGGCGAACACAACGTCGAAGTCGCGCAAGATGCGACGCGCGAACGCACGCGGCCGCAGGCGGCAGCCGCGGCGCGAGCACTCCCGCTAGACGGCGTGAAGGTGCTCGAGTTCACGTGGGTCATCGCGGGGCCGTGGGGTACGCGCTATCTGGCCGACTACGGCGCGACCGTGATCAAGGTCGAAAGCACACGGCGCGTCGACACTTTGCGTACGATCTCTCCATTCAAGGATCACGTGCCGGGCGCTGAGCGCTCGGCCGCCTTCGCGACGGTTAACGCCGGAAAGCACGGCATCACGCTGAACCTCACCGACCCGAAGGGCCTCGCGGTCGCGCTCAAGCTCGCGGCGTGGGCCGACGTGATCACGGAGAGTTTCGCTCCGGGGGCGATGCGCAAGTTCGGGCTCGACTACGAGTCGGTGTGCAAAGTGAACCCGGACGTGATCATGTTGAGTTCGTGCCTGAACGGGCAATCGGGACCACAGCGGGATCTCGCAGGCTTCGGAACGATGGGCCAGCAGCTCGCGGGCTTCGGTGGCCTCGCCGGATGGCCCGACCGCGCGCCCGCGGGCGCGCCCGGCGCCTACACGGACTACATCGCACCGAAGTACACGGCGGCGGCGATCCTCGCCGCGCTCGATCATCGTCGGCGGACCGGGAAGGGCCAGTACATCGACTTCTCGCAGGGTGAGTCGTCGATGAATTTCCTCTGCTCGGCCCTCCTCGACTACACCGTGAACGGAAAGGTCCTCGGCCGGCAGGGCAACGCTTCGCCGGACTTTGCACCGCACGGGGTCTATCCCGCACTCGGCGATGACCGCTGGGTGGCGATCGTATCGACGAACGATGCGCAGTGGCAGGGGCTGTGTCGTGCGATCCGCGAGACGCTCGCGGACGACGCGCGCTTCGCAACGCTGACGTCACGCCTCGAACATCGTGAAGCGCTCGACGCGGCGATCGGCGCGTGGACGGCGACGCGGGAGCTTGACGACATCGAGAAGCTGTTGCAGGCGGAGGGCGTCCCGGTACACCGGGCAACGACGAGCTCGGATGCGTTCGCCGACCCGCAACTGATTGCGCGCGACCACATTGTGACCGTCGAGCATGCCGAACTGGGCCAGGTGCCCATCGAGAACAGCCGCATGCTGTTCTCCGCGACGCCCGCTCGTGTGACGGCACCGGGGCCGACGTTCGGCCAGCACAACCAGCAAGTGCTGACGGAGATCCTAGGGCTGAGCGAGAACGAGTTCGTCGAACTTCTCGCGGAAGGCGTGCTCGAGTAGTCGTCCGCGCCCGGGCAAGCAGAAACCGCCGGCACATGCTCGGCGGTTCATTTCTGGTCGTACGCTGTCGTCGCTACACGCACGGCGTCGTCATGTACGACGATCCCCAATGCTCCAGCGCACCCAGCGCCTCGCCGAGTTGGCGCCCCTTCACCGTGAGATCGTATTCGACCCACGGTGGCATGACCGCAACGATGTTGCGGTTGACGATATCGAGCTCTTCGAGGTTCTTGAGGCGATCGCGGAGCGTGCGCGAGTTGCAGCCGCCGACGTTGTGTGCGAGTTCGTTGAAACGCCGCTTCCCGCTCATAAGCTCATGAACGATGTGCGGCACCCACTTCTGCCCGAGCAGCGCGAGAGTCGCCCGAATCGGGCAATAGAGGTCGTTCTCGTCGATGGCGAGCTTTCGTTCGAGCACCATAGCGCTTCAGTTGTAGCGCATCCGCGAGGCAGCCGTAAAGGCGCGACTACCCGAGAGCGGCCAGCGCCAGCTTCTGATCGCGGATCTGAGCGGGGCCATTGTGCTCGACGTAGGCGACCTTCCCATCCTTGTCGATGACGACGGTCAATCGCTCGGCGATGCCGAACGCCTCGTTCCAGCAGCCGTAGAGCGTCGCCACGGCACCTTTCATGTCGGAAAGCAGACTATACGTGAGCCCTTCCTTCTCTTTGAAGGCCTTGTGTGTCCATGTGCTGTCGCGGCTGATGCCGTAGATCTGGGCGCCCTTCCCCTCAAACAGCGACGTGTCGTCGCGATACGCGCAGGCCTCCATCGTGCAGGCCGGCGAGAAATCAAGCGGGTAGAAGAACAGCACAACGGGCTTGCCGCGCAGTTCGGACAGCTTGACTTCCTGGTTGGTCTCGTTCTTCAGCGCGAAGTCAGGGGCCTCCTGGCCCACGGAAACGCTAGCCATCGTTGTCGCTCCTTGAATCGAAAGCAGATGTTCTCGCTGAAATCGTAGCGCAGCCGCCCGACTCGGCATAGGACGGAGCGATGCGCGCGATACGCTCTTGGTGCAACCTCTGGGCTCGTCGTGACGACCGCGCGGACTGAAGTCCACGCCACGGATCCATGCCGGATGGCCCGCGAATCAATCGGAGTCTCCTTGCCTCGAATGAAGGACGGATGCGGGTTACGCCGAGGCAGCGACCTGCGTTCGCGCGTCGAGCGACGCAAGGTACGCGAGCATCGCTTCAGCCGCGATGCGCCCATCGCGTATTGCGGTAACGACGAGGTCGGCACCGTTGGCGCTGTCGCCGCCGGCGAAGACGCCCGGGCGGTTCGTGGCGCCAGTCGCGCGGTCGATCACGACTACGCCCCATTTGTCGCACGCGACGCCGGCGCCGGTAGTCACGTCGCCGTCAACGCCGTACCCGATCGCCACAACCACCGTGTCCGCTTCGAGGGTGAACTCCGATCCCGGAACGGGCTGCGGACGGCGTCTGCCGCTTTCGTCCGGCGGCCCCAGTTCCATCCGTTCGAGCTCCACGCCTCGCACGCGCCCGCTCGGCGTACCGAGGAAGCGCAGCGGGGCGCAGAGGAATTCGAACCGCACGCCCTCTTCGCGCGCGTGCTGCCGTTCCTCTTCGCGCCCAACCATTTCCTTCTCGGTACGGCGATACACGAGTGTCACGTCGCTCGCACCGATCCTGATCGCCGTGCGCGAGCAGTCCATCGAGGTGTCGCCGCCGCCGATCACCACGACGCGCCGTCCAACATGCAGCGGCTCACGCATCGACTCAGGCAGCGCATCGGGCCGCAGGTTGCCGCGCGACAGAAACGGCGTCGCTTGGTAGACGCCCGTGAGGTTCGCGCCCTCCACCTCAAGGTCGTTGCCGTCGGAGGCGCCGTGCGCAAGGAAGACGGCATCGTACCCCTCCGCCAGCAGCACATCCAGCGTCTTGCCGCTGTCCTCGCCAATGCGCGTGTTCGCGACGAATTCAATCGGCAGGCCGTCCAGACGCTCCAGCCACTCGTCGAGCACATGCTTCTCGAGCTTGAAGCTCGGGATGCCATACCGCAGCACCCCGCCCATCTCTGGCCAGGCGTCGAACACGGTCACAGGGTGTCCGCGCTCGGCCAGCCTCTCCGCGACCGTCAGGCCGGCGGGCCCGCCTCCCGCGACGGCGACGCGGCGTCCGCTCGGGCGGACCCTCGCGGCCGGCACCTCGCGCAGTCGCCAGGCATCTGCGACAAATACCTCGAGACGACCAATCGCGACGGGCTTGTTCTTCTTGCCGACGACGCAGTCGCCCTCGCACAGGCGCTCCTGCGGACACAAGCGTCCGCACATTTCCGGCATCGTGCTCGTCTCGTGGAAGATCTCGGCCGCGCCCAGGGGATTTCCATGCTCAAGCTCCCAGAGCGCGCGTGGAATGTCGTTCCCAACGGGACACGCGGCCTGGCACGGGGCGGCCGGGCATTGGATGCAGCGCTCCGCCTCCGCCTTCGCCATGTCCAGGCTCAGCGGCAGGTAGACCTCGCTCCAGTTAAGCACCCGGACGTTCGGGTTCTGCTTCCCGATCTTCTGCGGCGGAAGCTGCAACCGCGCCTTGCGATCGACTTCCGGCCGTTCGTGCGATTCAGCCATGCCTCACATCCCTGCGTGGATTGTCGTCATATCTCCAAGGCGAGCGTACCAAACGCGGCGATCGACCCGATACTTATGTCTAGTCACGTCGTCGGCCCTCCAGCGCGGCCCTCCATCCCAAGGACCGCAATGAGGCCCCGGTTGACGCTGACCAGACCAGCCGCAATCCTATCGCTGCATTCGCCGAACATATCCGCACAAATCGCGAAAGTAGGACGATGACCATCGAGTTAGGCGTGGCGCGCGGCATCGACGCGCAGTCGTTCGGCCAACCCGGCCAGCGCACATTTCGTCTACGTATCCTGGGCGCCAGCAGCGAGTCCGCCTCGCTTTGGATGGAGAAGGAGCAGATGCAGGCGCTCAGCATCGCCCTGAAACAGATGCTCGCCCAACTCGAATACGACCAGCAGCCACCCACCGCGCACGCCGGTGATTTTCCGGTCGTCGCCGATCACGACTTCCGCGTCGGACGCATGGGTATGGGCTTCAACGCGTCCGACCGCACCGTCGTTCTCTACACCTTCGAGCTCGGCGCCAGCGATGCTGATGAAGACGAGCCCAGCCTGCGTGCCCGGCTCACGCAGGAGCAGTCCGCGGCGCTCGGAGCGCAACTAGACGATATCATCGCGGGCGGGCGGCCCGTCTGCCCCCTCTGCGGATTGGCGATGGACGACAACCATGCGTGCATCCGCTCCAACGGACACTCGAAGCAGGCCATTCCGGAAGAAGAGCCGGACGACGAGTCGTAAGCGCGACAGCCGGATCCGTCGGGCGCCGTGATATCCTCCGAGAACGAAGCGGGCAGGAGCACTCAAGGAGGACACCCGCGTTGCCATCCCGCTGCACCCTGCTCCGGCCCGGACGACTCGGCTACCAAGATGCATGGCAGCTACAGCAGCGCATCGCCGCGTCCGTGCGCAACGGCGGCGATGCGACGCTCATCCTGCTCGAACATCCACCCACGTACACGCTTGGTGTCCGCGGCAAGACGGAGCATCTGCTGCTCAGCGAGGAAGCATTCCTCTCGCGTGGCGCCGAAGTCCACCGCACCGATCGCGGCGGCGACGTGACGTACCACGGCCCCGGCCAGCTCGTCGGCTACCCAATCATCAACATCCGCCCCTATGGCGAAGGCCCGTCGTGGTACGTACGCACGCTCGAAGCCGCGCTGATTGGCGTGCTGGCGCAATTCGGCATCGAGGCCAGCCGATCCGAGCGCAACCACGGCGTCTGGGTCGGCGATGCGAAGATCGCCGCGATCGGCGTCCGCGTGTCGCGCGGCGTCACTACGCACGGCTTCGCGCTCAACGTCAGCACGGACCTCTCATACTTCCAGCACATCATTCCGTGCGGGCTAGCGGACGCGGGCGTGACGTCGATGCAGCATCTCACCGGCGAGGTAATCGAGATGCGCAAGGTCGAAGACGAGGTGGCGCAGGCGTTCGCCAACCAGTTCGGCTTCGCCATCGAGGACGAGCGTCACCAAGCAGGCGCGACGCGGTCCGCGTCTGGAGTGCGGGTATGACAGCGTCCAACCTCCAACCTCCAACGACCCTCCCTCCCCGCAAGCCCTCGTGGCTGAAGGTGCGGTTCCCCGCCGGTGAGCGCTACCAGCACCTCAAGTCGCTGATGCGCGACCAGAAGCTCAACACCATCTGCGAGGACGCCCACTGCCCGAATATCGGCGAGTGCTGGAACGCCGGCACGGCCACGTTCATGATCCTCGGCGAGGTCTGCACGCGTTCGTGCGGGTTCTGCGCCGTCACGACGGGGCGTCCGCACGCGCTCGACCTCATGGAGCCGTACCGTCTGGCGCAGACCGTACGGACGCTTCAGCTCGATTACGTCGTGATCACGTCGGTTAACCGCGACGATCTCGAGTCAGGCGGCGCAGAGATCTTCGCCGCCTGCATCCGCGCGATCCGCAATGATCATCCGTCCGTCCGGGTGGAGGTGCTGATCCCGGACTTCAAGGCCAACTGGGACGCGCTCGCCAAAGTCGTCGATGCTCGGCCGTTCGTGCTCAACCACAACGTCGAGACCGTAGCGCGGCTCTATCGCCGTGTGCGGCCGCAAGCGATCTACGAGCGTTCGCTCGACTTAATCCGCCGCGCGAAGGCGGCAGCACCGGACATGCTCACAAAGTCCGGCTTCATGGTCGGCCTCGGCGAAACGCAAGATGAGCTCTTCCAGCTCATGCGGGATCTGCGCGCGCATGACTGCGACATCATCACAATCGGCCAGTATCTACGACCATCCCCCAATCATCTCCCGATCGATCGCTACTACGATCCAGCCGAGTACCAGGCCTTCCGCGACTACGGCCGAGATCTCGGATTCCATCACGTCGAAGCAGGACCGCTTGTCCGCTCCAGTTACCACGCCCGCGACGTCGGCGCTGCACCAAACATCGGAGCTCGGGCTTTCAGCCCGCATGACGGCGCTACCGCATCGCTCAACACGATCATCCCGCTCCGCGAGGTTCCCCGTGCCTGACTACGACATCGCGATTATCGGCGGCGGCCCAGGCGGTTATGTCGCGGCGATCCGCGCCGCGCAACTTGGCCAGAGGGTCGTGCTGATCGAGAAGGATCGCGTTGGCGGTCTCTGTCTCAACTGGGGCTGTATCCCCAGCAAAGCGCTGCTCTGGAACGCCGAGGTCGTCAGCCTCATGCGCGACGCCGAGATGTATGGCATCTCCTTCGACAACCTCAAGCTCGATATGGGCAAGGCCATCGACCGTAGCCGCGAGATCGTCGACCAGATGGTGAAGGGCGTCGAGTTCCTGCTCGCCAAGAACGGCGTCACCGTCGTCCTCGGCGAGGCATCATTCATCACAGCCCATGAACTTCGTGTGACCGGCAGTGAATCGCCAATCGGCGCTACGAACGTGATCATCGCCACCGGCGCGCGGCCGCGCGCGCTGCCCGGCCTCGCCACGGACGGCACGGCGATTATCAATAGTCGCGACGCGCTCGCCCTGCGCGAGCAACCGGAGTCCGTGATCATCGTGGGTGGCGGCCCGATCGGCGTCGAGTTCGCGACGTTCTGGAGCGCGTACGGCGTCGACGTCACGATCGTCGAAGCGCTAGACCATTTGCTGCCGCTCGAAGACGAAGAGATCAGCGTCCAGCTCGAGCGCGCATACAAGAAGCGGAAGATCAAGTTCATCACGGGCGCCGAGGTGCACGGCGCAACCGCAGCGAACGGCCGCGCATCCGTGACGCTCACCGCCGCTGGCAAGGAGCAGACGCTCGAAGCCGATAAGGTGCTCGTCAGCATCGGCTTCGAGGCCAACGTCGAGGCGCTCGGACTCGACCGCATCGGCGTGCAGGTGGATCGCGGCTACGTCAGGACCGGTGCGGGGCTCAGTACCGGCGTTGAAGGTGTGTACGCAATCGGCGACGTCACCGGCATCAAGAATCTCGCGCACGTCGCCTCCGCCATGGGCGTCATGCTCGTCGAGCGTCTCGCCGGCCACGAGTCGCCAGAACTCGACTACGCGAAGATCCCATGTGCGACGTACTGCCAACCCGAAGTCGCGAGCATCGGGCTAACCGAG
Organism: Chloroflexota bacterium; assembly: GCA_031400455.1. GTDB lineage: Bacteria > Chloroflexota > Dehalococcoidia > DSTF01 > JACRBR01 > JANXYW01. The sequence continues at coordinate 13,612 of JANNPX010000056.1, forward strand.
AAGCAGGCGATCGACGCCGGACACACCGTCAAGGTCGGCAAGTTCCCCGTGCGCGCCAATGGCCGCGCCAAGGCGATCAACATGATGGATGGCATCATCAAGATGGTCGTCGACGCCGACACGCGCGAGACGCTGGGCGTGCACATGATCGGCCCGATGGTGACCGAACTGCTGGGTGAGGCATCGTTGGGCATGACACTCGAAGCGACGCCGCGCGAGCTCGGCTGGACCGTCGCAGCCCATCCGACACTCGCCGAATGCGTGAAGGAAGCGGCGCTCGCCGTCGACGGCGAAGCGATCCACTTCTGGACGGAGTGAGGCGGCGCGCATGACCAACGAGCGGCCTGCATCTCATGCCAAAACCAGCGCTGCCGAAGGCGTAGACGCGGTCGCGCTGCTTCAGACGATGATGGACATCCGTCGCTTCGAAGAGAAAGCGGCGGAGATGTATGCTCGCGGCAAGATTAAGGGCTTCCTGCATCTCTATTCCGGGCAGGAGGCCGTCGCCACTGGGGCAATCGCGGCGCTGCGGCCGGACGACTATCTCGTCACGCACTATCGAGAGCACGGCCACGCACTGGCGCGCGGTCTTGAGCCTGGCCGCATCATGGCGGAGCTATTCGGCAAGTCGACGGGCGTCAGCGGCGGTCGTGGCGGGTCGATGCACCTCTTCGACGTCTCGAAGTCTTTCATGGGCGGCTACGCCATTGTCGCCGGGCACATGCCGCTCGCCTGTGGTCTCGCGCTTGCCGAGCAGTACAAGGGCACGAACCGTATCGTCGCGAACTTCATCGGCGATGGCTCCGTCAACGAGGGTGAGTTCCACGAAGCGCTCAACCTCGCTTCGGTGTGGAAGCTTCCCGTGGTCTTCATCTGCGAGAACAACCTCTACGGCATGGGGACCGCAATGCGCCGCGTCTCGGCGCTGGTTGAGGTGTACAAGCGCGCCGAGGCATATGGCATCGACGCCGAACAGGTCGACGGCATGGACGTGCTCGCCATGCATGAGGCGGTGTCGCGCCTCGCGGCGAAGGTGCGCGCCGGCGAAGGACCAGCTTTCTTGGAGGCGATCTGCTTCCGCTACCGCGGGCATTCGATGGCCGATGCCGAGCTCTATCGCACGAAGGAAGAAGTCGAACACTGGCGAAAGCTCGACCCCATCACCCAGCTCTCGCAGAAGCTCATCGCCGACAAGACGATCACGAAGTCTGATATCGCCGAGATGCAGGCGCAATCGGACGCGATGACTGCCGATGCAGCGAAGTTCGCCGAAGAAAGCCCGAACCCCCCGCTCGAGAGCCTGATGCAGCACGTGTACGGCGAGGTTCCCGATGCCTGAGATCACCTACCGTGAGGCGATCCGCCAGGCGCTGCGCTACCAGCTCCAGCACGACGATCGCGTCTTCCTGATGGGCGAGGACATCGGTGCGTACGGTGGATCCTACGCTGTAACAAAGGGCTTTCTCAAAGAGTTCGGCGAGAAGCGCGTGAAGGACACTCCCATCGCGGAGTCGGTGATCGTCGGCGCCGGCATCGGCGCTGCGATGGCCGGGCTGAAGCCGATGGTCGAACTGATGACGATCAACTTCAGCCTGCTCGCCATCGATCAGATCGTCAACAACGCCTCCAAGCTGCGTTACATGTCGAACAACCAGATCAGCGTACCGATGGTCATCCGCATGGCAGGCGGCGCTGGCAGCCAGCTCGGCGCGCAGCACTCGCAGAGCCTTGAGAGCTGGTACGCGCACGTCCCCGGTCTCCACGTCGTCGCGCCAGCCACGCCCTACGACGCGAAGGGTCTGCTCATGACGGCGTTCGATTCGCCCGACCCGGTCATCTTCATCGAGCACACGGCTCTCTATCCGATGAAGGGCGAGGTGCCCGACGATCCATATCGCCTGCCCTTCGGCAACGCCGACATCGCCCGAGCGGGGAACGACGTCACGCTCATCGGCTACGGCGGGAGCTTCCACCAGGCATTCCGCGCTGCGAGGCAGCTCGAGACGGATGGCATCGACGCCGAGGTGATCAACCTTCGCACGCTGAGCCCGCTCGACACGGAGGCGATCCTTGCGTCAGTTCGCAAGACGAACCGCGCAATCGTGATCGAGGACGACTGGCAGTTCGGCGGCTTCGGCGGCGAGATCGCCGCGATCATCCAGGAGCGCGCGTTCGATCATCTCGACGCGCCCGTCATGCGCTGCTCGGGTGCCGACGTACCGATGCCATACAACGGCGCGCTCGAACAGGCGGCACTCCCACAGGAGGCGGACATCATCCGCCTCGTAAAGAGCATGGTGCAGCGATGATCTCAGAAGTCGTCATGCCCCAGATGGGCGCCGATATGGTTGAAGGCACGATCGTCAAGTGGCTCAAGCACGACGGCGATGCTGTCGAGCGCGGCGAGATCATCGCCGAGATCGAAACGGACAAGGCCAACGTCGAGATCGAAGCCTTCGAGGGTGGTACGTTCCGCAAAGCCCTCGCGGCCGAAGGCGACACCATCCCTGTCGGCGACATCATCGCCATCATCGCGGCCCCCGACGACGACATCTCGAAGTACACGAACGACGGGACGCCCGCCGCCGTACGAGCATCCGCCATCGCACCTCCGCCGACGCGCATAACTGCCCCACCTGATGTGCGGGCCGCGCCGACAGCGACACCAACGACGGCACCATCCCAGCCCAGTCAGCCAGCCGGCGAACGCATCCGGATCTCACCGGTCGCCCGCAACCTCGCGGAGCAGCACCAGATCGATCCGCGCACCATCCGGGGCACCGGCCCCGACGGCCGCATCGTCCGCCGCGACATCGAAGCCGTGATCGCAACCCCCGCTGCCGACGACCGGCCACCGGCGATCAACGCGCCGTCGAAGATGCGGCAGGCCATCGCCCGGCGCATGTCGCAGAGTAAACGCGAAGCGCCCCACTACTACCTGCTAACGGACGTCGACATGACCGACGCCATCGAACTCCGCCGCCAGCTCAACGATACGCTGCCGGAGGGCGAGCGCGTCAGCATCAATGATCTCATCGTCCGCGCCAGCGCGATCGCGTTGCAGCGCTACCCCGAGTTCAACGCAACGATCGTTGCAGACCAGATCACCCAGCACGAGGCGCAGCACGTCTGCATCGCCATTGCTATGGACGACGGCCTCATCGCGCCGGCAATTCTCGACGCCGGCACGAAGACGCTGCCGCAGATCGCCGTGAACGCGCGCGATCTCGCTACGCGCGCCAAAACTGGCGCTCTGCGGCCACGCGAGATTACGGACGGGACGTTCACCGTGACGAACCTGGGTTCCTACGGAGTCGAGGCACTGATCGGCATCATCCAACCGCCGCAGACCGCCATCCTCGGCGTCGGCACTGTCGCTCCTCAGCCGGCGGTCCGTGACAACGCGATCGTCATTCGTCAACTGATGAAGGTTGCGCTCTCAGCCGACCACCGAGTGACGGACGGCGCTGAGGGCGCGCAGTTCCTTGCCGAAATCAAACGAGTGCTCGAGCACCCGCTGCTCGAAGTGCTGTGAGCAGACGCGCACCGTTGGCGAGCTACCCGAAGCTGGGGATTACTGCTGCACGAGGCCGATGTAGTTCCCTTCCGGATCGGCGATCCGCGCGATGGTCGGGCCTCCGGGCACGTCGAAGGGCTGCGCGATAATCGCGCCGCCTAGCTGCTCCGCCAGCGCCATCGACGCACGTAGATCCAGCACCTGGATATCGAGCACTACCCGCGAAGCGTCGCCGGGCAGGATGTGTCCGGTGAACTGCTCCGCGTCCGGCGCACCGATCCCGGCCCCAACCAGGCTGATCGGCCCGTCGCTGATGTTCCAGTTGAACATCTGCGCGTAGAAATCCCGCATCTTTGCCTGATCCCGCGCCAGGATTTCCCAGTGCACCACGGGTCGCGCCCAGTCAGCCATCGTCTCCTCCTCGCGCAGTTGCTACGTACTCCACCATCGTCCCGCACGCCGCAACGAGACACAAGGCGCCAGCATCACCCGCTACCATGCCAGTATGGCTCGATCACGGCGATTGCCCATGATGGTGTTCGCGATGCTCACGATGACTGCCATCGCGGGCTCTACGACTGTGGCAGCTATCGCGCCGCTGCCGAACGGCGCGAACGACTTCAACTCGCCCGAATTCGTCGTCCGCCACGCCTGGGTGAAGTTCGCGCTCATCGCGACGACGCCGCTGCGCGGCGACCTCAGCCGCGAACAGGAGGACACGAGGGTCGCACGGTTCTTCCGGCTCAATACCCAGATCGCCGAGCAGCAGCGCATCGCCGGCGATCCGCAGAGCGCGCCCGCCGTGGCCGCCGCCGCCAACGCCACGTCCGACTCGCTACGCGCGGAGCGAAGCGATCTGAAGAACACCGTCGCGCTCATCCTCGAGGGGCGACTCACGCGCATCATCAAGGAAGCCGGGCTCACCAGACGCATCGGCGCTGACGTGGTCTGGCCGCCGGTCAACATCGAGTTTCAGGAGCCACCGGCCGTGCTCATCCATTCACCGAGATCGGAGATCAAGAAGGAGAGTCAGTCCTTACTCCAGGGCAACCTGCCGATCGAGCGCGTTCAGCGCATCGAGTCTGACGCCGAACGCGACGGCACGACGTCAGCGCTCGTGGTCAACATCGGCGGAATCGCGATGTATCCGGCCATCATCCCGTTCGACGAGGATTATCACTTCATCCTGCAGGACATCGCCCACGAGTGGATGCACCACTACCTCTACTTTGCGCCGCTGGGCCGTGGCTACTTCGACAGCCCCAATCTCACCACATTGAACGAGACCGTGGCGAATATCGCAGGGCGCGAACTAGGAGACCGGCTCTTCGCCGAGTACCCGCTCGAGCAGCCGCCGGCGTACGTCACGATTGCGCCCGTCTCGGATGCTCCCGCGCAATCAGAGCCGAGTATCGACTTCGTAAAGGAGATGCGCGATCTGCGGCGGCAGGTCGAGTCGCTGCTCGCGCAGGGCGAGATCGATGAGGCTGAGCTGGCGATGGAGGAGAAGCGCGAGTTCCTCGCGACGAACGGCTACTACATACGTCGCCTGAATCAGGCGTACTTCGCGTTCCACGGGTCGTATGCGGACAGCGCCGGTTCTATCGACCCGATCGGCCCAAAGCTCGACGAATTGCGCCGAAAGTCGTCGTCGTTGCGTGACTTCGTGACGACCGTGCGCGAATTGTCATCGACGGACGAGCTCGATGTGGCGATCGCTGCGCGCTGACGCGGTGCGCTGATCGCCTAGGCGAGCGCCGCACGCAGGACGCGCAAGTTCGTCTGCGGCGACCCCTCGGCGTTGTACACCGACGATCCACAGACCAGCACGTCCGCGCCGGCCGCGACACAAGACGCTGCGTTGCCAGACTTCACGCCGCCGTCCACTTCGATGTCCGGGTTTAGCCCGCGCGCATCGAGCAGCTCCTTCAGCCGCCGCACCTTGTCCAGCGCTGAAGGCAGCATCTTCTGCCCGCCCCAACCGGGGTTGATCAGCATCACCATCACCTGATCGGCAACATCAAGCACTGCTTCGATCGCACTGAGCGGCGTGCCGGGGTTGATACAGATGCCGGCTCGCTTGTTCTTCGCGTGGATGGTCCGGAGGAGGCGGTCGGCGTGCGCCGTTGCCTCGATGTGGAAGTTGATGATGTCACCGCCGGCCTCGATGAACGCGTCAAACTGTTGCTCGGGCTGTTCGATCATCAGGTGGATATCCAGCGGCAGCGACGTCACGCGGCGCACCGACTCGACGAGCAGCGGACCGAACGTGATGGGCGGGACGAATCTTCCGTCCATGACATCGAGGTGGATGTAGTCGGCGCCGCCCGCTTCGGCCGCACGGATCTGCTCGGCGAGTTGCCCGAAGTCCGCCGTCAGGATCGATGGCGCGAGCTTGATCGTGCTCAATGTTTTCGGCCCGTCACTCGCCGTCGTCAGCGTCCTTCGACGCTTCCTCGATCATCGTATCGACGCGCTTGCGTGCGACCTGAAGCGCGTTCGTCACGCGAGCCGGCGCCGTTCCGCCCGGGACGTCGCGCGAAGCAAGGGACGAGGTCACATCGATGTTGAGTGCGTCTTCTCCGAACAACGGGCTGCTCTCGCGCAACTCGGCGAGGGACAGTGCGGCCAATTCGATGCCGCGTCCTTCGGCGTGACGCACCAGCTTGCCGACCACTTCGTGCGCCTCGCGGAACGGCAAGCCCTTCCGCGCCAGGTAATCGGCGTAATCGGTAGCGAGTGAGTAGTTTTCTGCCGCGGCCGCAGCCATACGATCACTGTTCACGATGACGCGCGGCAACATCGCCGCCATCACCTCCAGCGTCGGGAGGAGCGTCGCCTCAGCGTCCAGCAGTGCGGGCTTGTCTTCCTGCATGTCGCGGTTGTACGTCAGGGGCAGGCCCTTCAGCGTCACCAGCATGCTGACGAGCGCGCCAATGGCCCGGCCTGTTCGCCCGCGAGCCAGCTCGGCAACGTCGGGATTCTTCTTCTGCGGCATGATGCTCGAGCCAGTGGCGAATGCGTCGGGCAGCGTGATGAAGCCGAACTCCGCAGTCGACCAGAGCACAAGTTCCTCCGCCAGCCGCGAAACGTGCACCATGGTCAGCGCCGCGGCGCTCAAGTAATCCACGACGAAGTCTCGGTCGGAAACGGCGTCGATGCTATTCGCCGTCACGCGTGGAAACCCCAACTCCTCGGCCACCATCTGGCGATCGATCTTGTACGATACGCCCGCCAGCGCGCCGCTGCCCAGCGGCAATTCGTCCATCATCTCCATTGCGTTCAGGAAGCGCCGCAGATCGCGGTCGAACATCTCGACATACGCGAGCATATGGTGCGCGAAGAGCACCGGCTGGGCGCGTTGCATGTGCGTGTACCCCGGCATCACCACGCCGACGTTCTGCTCCGCCAACTCGATCAATGCTGACTGCAGCGTCAGCAGATCGAGTGACGCGCGCCGCGTCGATGCGAGCACGTACAACCGGAAGTCCGTCGCCACCTGGTCGTTACGCGACCGCGCCGTGTGGAGCCTCCCTGCCACCGGCCCGATCTTTTCGGCCAGCCGCACCTCAACATTCATGTGGATGTCTTCGAGTTCCGGCCGCAGCACGAAGTCGCCCCGGACGAATTCGTCGAAGATCTCGTTCAGCCCGCGCTCGATCTTCTTCCCGTCCGCGGCTGAGATGATGTTCTGCTTCGCCAGCATGTGCGCGTGTGCCACCGAGGCATCGATGTCCTCCGCGAAGAACAATGCGTCGGTGTGCACAGAGGACGTGTAGGACTCGACGAGTTCGTCCATCGATTCGTCGAATCGTCCGCCCCACGGCTTCGCCGCACCATCAGACGCCGCCTCTACGGGGGTGCCGGCTGCGTCTTCTCCATTGCCTGCGCCTCCCCGCGCCGGACGTACACGTTGAGCCACTGCCCCTCCTGGATCTCTACCGCGCGACGCTCGTATTCCCGCGCCAGGCGCTCGCTGCCCAGCATGTCGATCACAGCCGGAATGAACACGTTGTTCAGCGTCGCGTAGTCCGCCGATGTCCACGGCGAAGCCGACAGACCGTCGAACAGGATGATGATATCAGGCTGCCTGTCAAGGACGTATTCGGAGTCGTACTTCTCGTGACCGGCGGGGAACTCGCCCAGATCCACGTCGCGGTGGGCGATGTGCTCGTCGTTAATGCCCAGCATATCGATGATGGCCAAGTTCGACTCGTAGGCAATGGCGCCTACCGGCACGGCAGCCACGCTCGCCGTCTCGGGCAGGTTGGCGCGCAGCCAGCGGCCGATCTCCTCGCGCTGGCGCACAGCGGTCCGCTCGCCACTAATCCGGCTCGAATCGGTCGACGACGGATGGAGAGTGAACAGGATCGCACCGGCGCAGGCAAAGGCGATCGCCGCGCGCGGCGCCCACGGTCTCGGCGCTCGATCGATATGCACGGCGTCGACCAGTGCGGTGATCGAGACGACGGTCACGGCGTAGAACAGCGGCATCACCGGCGCGAAGAAGCGGAACCGCAGGAGCGAATCGCCGCCGATGTACGTGACGTACGCCGCCCATGCCACCAGCAGCGCGAAGATGTAAAGCAGCGCGGCGCGGCGAATCGCCGTCATCGCGACGGCCAGCGGCGCCAGCAGCAGGAGCCAGCCGCCCGATTCTTGCACGAACGCGGCGAGATAGCGCACGCCGCGATCCCACTGGTCGACGCTGGCACCGACCTTCGCGTAGTACGTATTCGGGAACAGCCAGCCGTACTCCTGATATCGCCATACAAAATACGGGACGAAGAACGCCGCGAACCCGCCAGCCCACAAGAGCAGCGATGCAAACTCGCGCAGCAGCGGCAGGAGCCGCCCGTTCGAGGCGCGCACACGCAATACACCCTCGCCAAGCTTGAACACACCGGACACGGCGAACAGCAGAAGTCCATCCGGCCGCGTCATCGCCACGAACGCCCAGACGACGCCCGACGCCGGCTGGAATACGTGCATGCGCTCGCGCAGGTGCAGCAGCACGGCCGCGAGCATCAGCGTCGCGAACAGCGATGTCTCCAGTCCCGCCGACGCCCACAAGGCCCACGCGCCCGACGCCGCCAGCAGCAGTGTCGCCACCAGTCCTGCGACCTCGCCCGCCTCGCCTTCGACGAGCCTCTTGGTCAGAAGATACGTGGCGCCGCCGGCAACGACGGCCAGCGTAAACCCAAGCCACCGCCCGGTGAGGACGATGTCATCGCCCGCGAGATGCAGCAGCGCGAGCAGCACGACCCACAGGAAGTTTGAATATCCCTCGACGTGCTCGCCCGGGTTCCACACGAGGCCAACGCCGTCGCTGAGGTTCCGCGCGTAGCGATAGGAGATGTAGGCGTCGTCGCTGGTGTAGTGGAAGTAGAAGATGCTGTGCAGCAGCAGGATGACGGCCGAGCCGGTGATGGCGCAGATGGCGTACTGCCGCGTCACGCGCGCCGCGCCGCCTGTAAGCGCCGCCGTCCCCAGCACGCCCAGCACGAGCCAGGGATAGTTCATGCGATGTAGGCGATCGTGGTCACGCCGTCATTGTAGTTGCCAAGCGGGATGGGCGCTCATGTGGACACTGTTGAGCTGGAGCCAATGAAATCCCTCGAACGGCCGGCCCAGGCCGAAGCAGAGGAATGTCTCGCCGCCCCGGGACATCTCACGTTCGAGCCATTGACATCGCACTGCGTCGGGTGTGCGTAGGTCTCCACGAAACAGCCGTAGATCGGTGACGGGTAGTTCGGAGTCTGCATCCCAGGCGAGTCGCAGCCGTCCATCGCGGTTGATCCGCACGATGAGCGGCTCAGTTTTCCGCACGATGACCAGCGAGCACTTCCCCTTCCCTTCAGGCACGACGAGATTGCGGCCCTCATGTCGAAGACCGGATCCAATGGCAGAGAAATCTGGAACGGCGTGCGCTGCGAGCGCCAGAAGGAACTCGTCAGCCGCCATCGTCGACACCAACCTCATGGCGCGAGGCTCGAAGCGCACGTCTTCGATCTCCGGCCGTGATCTTCGGGGCGCCGTACGGCCAATATCGATCACGCGGCGGACATCCAGTACACCCCCGTGCGTAGCCAGCAGCCGCGCCGGCAGCGCATCGGCGGCAACCGGCCGGACGCGTCGACCCTTATCGACATCGATGCCCGCGACGCAGATGTGGCCACTCTGCATCCGGGTGAGATCTGTGACGAGAACCCTCACAAGTGCTTCACCCCTGCGTGCCAGCGCTTAGCGAGCAGTTCCGCAACCAGGCGGCGATGGCAGCGCTCGGCGGTCGCCTCGGCACAAAGGAGCGCCGTCTTCGACTCGAATGCGTCCTTGTCCAATACGATCATGATGTTGCGCTGGCGCATCAAACGTACGAAGTCTGTCTGATACCGGCCCCAGTCTTTATCGTCACGATATTTTCGAAGTAGCTCGGCCGTCGGCGCCAGACGCAGATCCTGCTCATAGGAGATGTGACAAATCGTCTCCAGCAGGTATGCGATGTCCGGATGCTTCGCGAAACCCGCCAATTGCGACTGGTTGTGCAGCCGTACATCCACGACGCGCTCGATCCGCGCGGCGGTCAGTCGCTCGAAGAAGTGCTGGGCCGACGTTCGCGTGAAACCGATCGTGGCGATCTCCAACCGATACCCTCCATGAAGGGACCCGACTGCACGTTGATCGTATCCTCCGGCATGCAGAGCCCGTCTCCGCGAATGTGCACGATGTTCGAGCGAGCCCAGCCGCCGTTGGTGAGGGCGCGCGAAATCAGTAGATGGCGGTGACAGCGCAGCGGATTTTCCTCCGAGCAAAGGAGGGCGATCCGGCGCTTTCGAGCGGCGCGCGACAGCCGCGCCAAGCCCGCCTGAAACACGTCGCTCTGACTCCATTCCCCGTACAAGACGCGTCCACGCTCGTCATAGAACTGCGAGTGCCCCGGCCGCCCGCCAAGTACGTCTCCCATGAATGCATATCGCACCGAAGCTCTGCGTAGAAGCGACGCTAGCGAGCGGCGCCCAAAATGCCGTGCAATCCGCGAGGCTGGATGCGATCGTACGTCTGCGACCGCTTCGATTTCGTATAGCGCCAACAGCGAGGCGAACTGATCGAACGAATGGTTCGAATGGCCGATCGTGAAGATGGCAGGCGACCGAACATCCACCGTCAAGTCCTCGGGAACACGCTCGCTCACACTAGCTCAGACGTTCTAATGTTACTCGAAAATCGGCAGGCCGGCGATCTCCCACAATTCGTGGATGGTGAAGTCTGGCGTTGCGCCTTCGCCGCCGGCGAAGTCGCCTAGTGCGCGGCCAGTCTGGGCGCGCGTGGCGGGCCTCGCGGTATCGTCGTGCGGGCCCTCGCCGACCTGCTCGTCCTCGTGCGGCGGGTCGTGCTTCCGGTTCCGGCGCCAGATCGCCGTCATGCCGAGCGCCTGCGACGCCTCGACGTCTGCGCGCAGTGAGTCGCCGACCATCGCCGTCTCTTCGGGCGCAACCTTCATTTCGTTCAGTGCGTACTCGAAGATCTTCGGGTGCGGCTTCATGTAGCCCATGTCGCACGACACCGCGGTCGACTCGAAGTACTTGTCGAGTCCCAGCTCTTGCAGTTCCTCCACAAAGCGCGGCCCGCCGAACACCCGGTTCGTCACGCAGCCGATGCGATACCCGTGGTCGCGCAGCCAGTCAAGCGTCTGGTACGCCCCGTCGTACATCGTCCGCCCCAGCGTGATGCCGCCGAGGTTCCACGCATCCCACAACGCCGCGCCCTGCTCGTAGCTGATGTCGAGCCCCATGCCGTTCGCGACGCCGCGCACGACCTGGTTGAAATCCGGGCTGACGCAGTCCGCCTCATATGCCGCGCGGTCCGCCCGCTCGACGCCAAGACGGATCTCGCGCCCCAGAAATCGCAGGTCGCCTTCCAGCGGCACATCCCACGTCTTCAGCAGGCCGCTGATCCGCTGCATCGTCTGCGTGCGGATCTCCATCGCCGGCGGCAGCTTCGGGAAGTGCCACAGGGTGTCGCCGAGATCGAACAATACTGCCTTGATCGTCATTCGGATCCTCCACGTCGAGGATAGCGAGCAGCCGCCCGACAGGCCACCCGAGCCCGCGCGACTCGTGGCTGCCATGACGCTCGCGGCCATTCTCGTCATCGTGCGCGGCTCCGACCGGGAGCAGTCGGCTCTGCCACGAACGGCCGCCGAACGTTTCGCCCGGATCCTTAGCGGGTCGCCCACGGGTGCCGTCGTGCTGAGCGATGGGCCGGCATATTGAACGAGGCGTCCATCCAACCCGAGCTAGACTCTTCGGCTTCGCTCAGAATGACACTACGGCGCCGAGAGCGGTGAACTGTGAACTGGCCGCGTCGGAATTCCAATAGCCCTTCCCGCGCGCACGGAGCTATAGTCCGGTTGCACGCGTGCTACGCGTTCTTGCACCTCTCGCGGAAAGGAACCCTGCATGCTCATCGAGATCGCGATCGTCGCCGGCGTTGTCGTGCTGGTGTTGCTCATCCTCATCGTGTTCGGCGGCATGCTGGCTAACGTCGGCGGCCAGCAGGTGGGATTGATCGAGCGCCGGTTCTTCGGCAAGCCACTTCCCGAAAGCCGGGTCGTCGCGATGCGCGCCGAGATCGGCGTGCAGGCGCGCGTCCTTCAGCCGGGGCTCCACTTCCTCCCGCCATTCATCTACCGCGTCACCAAGGACGACATGCTCGTCATCGCAGAGGATGAGGTCGGCCTCATCGAATCGATCGACGGACGCCCGCTGGACCCTAGCCACATCTTCGGGCGGCACGTAGCGAACCACGATACCTATCAGGACGGCGAAGCGTTCCTCCGAAACGGCGGACAGAAGGGCCCGCAGGTCGACATCCTGGCGCCCGGCAAGTACCGCATCAATACATACCTCTTTCGCGTGAGCACGCAGCCCGCGCTGATCGTCGCGCAGGGCCAGGTCGGCGTCGTCAGTGCGCGTGATGGCGATCCGATAAAACCGGGGCGACTGCTCGCACAAGCCGTGGCGGGGCACCATGCATTCCAGGACGGCGAGGCGTTCGTAGCGCAAGGAGCGGAGCGCGGCCCACAAATCGAAGTGATCCTGCCCGGCCGCTACCGGATCAACACGGCGCTCTTCGACGTGAACGTTCAACCTGCGACCATCATCCAGGCGAACCAAGTGGGGCTCGTCACCGCGAAAGACGGCGCGCCGCTGCCTGCGGGCGAGCTCGTCGCGGCCAGCGTAAGCGGACACGGAGACTTCCAAGACGCGTCGGCATTCCTCTCGGCCGGCGGTCAGCGAGGCCCGCAGTACGACCTGCTGAAGCCCGGCACCTATTACATCAATCCGCTGATGTTCGACGTGAAGCTCGATGCCGTCGCCGTCATCCAGCGCGGTGAGGTCGCGGTGCTCGTCTCGAACGTCGGCAAGGAGCCGGAGGACATCCCACAGGCGGACAGGCTCGCTGGAAAGGAACGCTACGTCGTTCCGGCCGGCTATCGCGGCATCCAGGCCGAGGTAGCCGGCCCTGGCGTCTACTACCTCAACCGCTGGGCGTACATCGCGTACATCATCCCCACCACCAACCTCACGATCGACTGGGCGGACGAGGGCGGTCTCGCCCCCGACGCTGATGACGTCGCTGCCGACGCCACCGGCGACAGCGACACCCATCTGACGCGCCGCTCCCAGCTCTTCAACCCGCTCGCCGTCATTAGCCGCGAAGGCTTTGAGATGCGCGTCGGCGTCAAGGTCGTGATCCGCGTCCGCCCCGAACAGGCGCCGCTGATGGTCGCGAAGATTGGCTCGATCGAGAACCTCATCGACCATGTCGTCCACCCGATGATCGACTCATCGTTTCGTAACCAGGCGTCGTCATCCGAAGCAATAAACTTCATGCAGGACCGCGCCGACGAGCAGGCGAAGGCCGAGGCGCGCACGCGCGAAGAGTTGGAGAAGTATCACGTCGAGTGCGTATCCGTCCTCATCTCGCAGATCATCCTGCCGCACGAACTGATGGAGATTCACACGCGGCGGGTCATTGCCGCGCAGCAGCAGGACATGTTCGTCGAGCAGCAGCGCTCAGAGGCGACGCGCGTCGATACGGAGAACACCCGCGCTAAGGCGGACAAGCAGCCTGAACTCGTCGCTGCGCAGATCTCGGTGCAGATCGCCGAGCAGACGAAACAGCGCACCATCCTCGAAGCCGAAGGACGCGCCCGAGCCATCGAACTTGAGGGCGCGGCTGAGGGACAGAAGATCCTCGCGATTGGTACGGCGACGGCGGAGGCGTACGAGAAGCAGGTTGCCGCAGTAGGTCAGGCCAACCTCGCCGGCATAGAGGTGACGAAATCCATCGCCGCCGCAGGACTCAAGATCACGCCCGACGTTCAGGTCTCAGGTGATGGCGGCGGCGGTAGCAGCGTCTTCAATGCCTTCATCGCGCAGCTACTTGCGAGCAACCGCACGGCAGCCAGCAACGGCGGCGCGGGCAGCGCTACCCCACCTAGCGCGCCGTAATACCGGCCGCCCCCTTCTGCGACGTTGCCCCCTCGCTCGGCACTTATGTGAAGTTCCGCGATGCCACTCCGACTCTTCTGACTGGCTGATCGCCGGCGACGACATCCCGCTGATTGCACGCATCGTTTCGGTCGCCGATACCTACGACGCGATGACCTCGACGCGTCCTTACCGCCAGGCGTTGAGCCACGAGGCTGCCATCACCGAACTGCTGCGGGTTCGCGGCACCCAGCTCGATCCCACTTGCGTCGACGCCTTCCTGACGTGGTTCGCAGAGAGCGAAACCATCGCCGCCTAGATCGCGTCACCCGCCGGAACCGCGATCGGCGAGCACCTCGTTGATCGCGTGGAGGGCTTCGGCAACAATCGCGGGATTGGTCTCCCGGTAGTACGGGATGGCGCCCACACGGGTCAGCGACCAGCCGCGACCTCGCGCCCACGTCGCGTCATCGAACGGCAGCGCCGCGCGGAACACGTCCCGGCTCTCGCCGGAGAACAGCGCCCAGGCAGCCGCCAGATCGCACGCGGGATCGCCGACGCCTAAACACCCGAAGTCAATCACGCCGCTCAGCTGGCCTTTAGCAACGATCAGATTTCCGGGCCGCGCGAGGTCACCGTGCAGCCAAACCGGAGGGCCATCCCACACCGGGGCGGCGAGCGCTTCCTCCCATGCCTCGATCATCGCGTCGGCGTCAACCATGTCGCCCGAGGCGGCGACCTGCGCGCGGAAATCGGCGTCTCGTACCGACAGCGGTACGCCGCGGAAGCCGTTCTTCGGCCCGGCGAGCGGCCCGCCGGCGGTGTCGATCCGCTGGAGCGCCGTGATGAACTGCGCGAGCGCGATCGCCGCCTGGCGCAGATCGTCGATGCCATCGGTGGTCCACGCCTCGCCTTCTAACCACGGGACAACGGACCACCGCCAAGGATACCCCTCCGCCGGTTCACCTTTCATGAGCGGGACCGGGAGGGCGAGCGGCAGTTGCGGCGCGAGTTTCCCTAGCCACTGCTCGTCCTTCTCTAACTGCCCAGTCGCCCAGTGGATGCGCGGCAGACGCACGGCCAGGTCATCGCCAAGCCGGTAGATCGCGTGATCCGTGCCGGAGGACACGATGCGCTCGATCGGGAGATCCGCCCACTGCGGAAACTGTCCGGCGAGCAACCGCCGCACCAGCGATACGTCCGTGTGCACCTCGTCGGCGTGCATCTTGTCAGCCGCCATGTTTATCTCCTCGAACTAGACGCGCCGCAAGACGTGCAGCAGGTACTCTTTTCGGTCGAGCGGATTGTGGTCCGTGCGCGGCCGCGTCGGGATCGTGCCATCGACGGGTTGATAGCGATCGAACGCGCACTCCAGCACGCCTTCGCCGCGGGTTAGCGCGGGCAGCAGTTGCTGCAGCTCGTGCACGTGCGCCGCCGGCACTTCGCCATCCAGCACGTACGACGCACCCCGCGTCTCCTGCGTCTGCGGCACCGCCCGCAGCCGCGCCAGTACAGGCACCGTCGCTCCGAACGTGTCGGCCGGGATCTCGAGATGGAAGCGATGCATCGGCTCGCACACCGTCGTGCCCGCTTCTCTGAGCGCACTCATCAGAACCAGCGGCGTGAGCTTCCGGAAGTCGGCGGCCGTGCTGCCAGGGGCGCGGTAGCCGCAGTCGATCATCGTCACGGTGCAGTCGGTGACCTGCCAGCCGAAGAGGCCCTCCACTAGCGTCTCGCGGACGTACTGCTCCATGTGGTCGACGAAGGTGTCGACCGTCTTGTAGATGTAGATCGGCACGAGGCGAACGTCGACGGCTAGCTGGAACCTGATGCCGGAGCCGATCGGTGCAGGGTCGATGCGCAGCCCCATCGTGGCGAGGAACGGGTTCGAGCTGAACGGCGAGCAGTTCCCGGTGACGTTCGTCTTCGTCTTGGCGTAGAGGACCTCGACGGACTCGCTGGTGCCGAAGGGTCGTTCAATACAGATAGTCGTCGTCTCGCGGAAGTTGACCTCGATGCCGTACTCGGTGGCCAGCGTTTCCTGGATGACCTCCTTCTGCACCTCGCCGTAGAGCGAAACGAAGATCTCCTGCCGGACATCGTCCTGTCGCAGGTTAATGAGCGGGTCTTGCTCGGCGAGCTGGTCGAGCGCGACCCTCAGCGCACCGATGTCAGTGGGGCGGCGCGGAGAGATGACCGATTCCAATGTCGGCGGCGCGAAGTAGTGGCGATCGGCGTTCGTGCGCGGCACGCCGATCGCATCGGCGATCCGAACATCGCCCAATCCCCAGAACTTTCCGATCTGTCCGGCCACGACGGACGCACGCCGCACCGCCGAGCCGCGGTCGAACACGTTGATCGCCGTGACCTTACCCCCGCGATCGTCGGGGAACTGCAGCCGGTCTCGGACGCGAACGCTTCCCGAGAACATGCGGACATAGGCGATCTTCTCGCCGGACTTGCCGCGCTCGACTTTGAACACCGTGCCGGAAACGGGGCCATCGAGATCGCCATCGGACGCGGGGAGCAGCTCGGTGATGCCTGCGGTGAGCGCATCGACGCCCGCACCGGTGATTGCCGAGCCGAAGAATACTGGATGCACCAGCGCCTGCTTTGTTTGTGCGGCAAGCTCGTCGCGGAGTTGGGAGTACGAAACGGTCGTCTGGTCATCGACGTACGCGGCGAGGACAGCATCGTTCTGGTCGGCGACCAGATCGGCCACGCGAGCCGCGAACGCGATGTCGGCCGCCCCGAACGGCGTGAACCCGGGACTGCGCGTGCCGAGGCCGCTCGCAGACCCCATCGGGATGATCGCTGGCGTGAGTTTCTCGGAGATCGCCTGCAGCACGCGCGCATCATCGGCGCCCGCACGGTCGATCTTATTGACGAACAGGAGCGTCGGAATGTGCAGCCGCTGCAGCGTCCGCATCAACACGCGTGTTTGCGCCTGCACGCCCTCGACGGCGGAGAGCACCAGCACGGCGCCGTCGAGCACGTTGAGGACGCGCTCGACCTCTGCGATGAAGTCCGGGTGGCCGGGCGTGTCGATCAGGTTGATCGTAGTATCGTCGACGACGAACGACACGACCGCAGACTTGATCGTGATGCCGCGTTGCCGTTCGAGGGCTAGCGAGTCGGTCTGTGTACTGCCTTCGTCGACGCTACCGACCACGTCGATGACACCGGCCGCGTAGAGGAGGCGTTCTGTGAGGCTTGTCTTACCGGCGTCTACGTGGGCCAATATCCCCAAGTTCAGCGTTCGCATTAAGCGTCATGTCCTTCGCAATTCCCTTCCGGATGTTGGACATGAACGTTTGCCGCATTTCGCTTCTCCTTGGTTACTTGACTGTTGCCGCAAGTGTAGGAGGTAGGCACTTCGGAAGGCAACCGCGCCACGTTCGAATGGCGCTCGCGTTGGCGTTCGCTCGCCAGTCGATCCTTGCCTATAATGACGCCACCCCAGGCAGGTCTATCGAAGGATCGAGCCCCGCATGCCGGCCGAAGTCCTCTACCGTAAGTGGCGCCCCCAGAGCTTTGCCGATGTCGCCGGCCAGGCTGTTGTCACGCGCACGCTGATCAACGCCCTTACGTCGAACAAGGTGTCGCACGCGTACCTCTTCTCAGGTCCGCGCGGCACCGGCAAGACGACGACCGCGCGCCTGCTGGCCAAGGCCATCAACTGCGAAAAGAACGCCGCCGACGCGAAGAAGCGCGCCGGCGAACCCTGCAACGGGTGCCCGTCCTGCAAGGCTTTCGGCGAGGGCAGCGCGCTCGACCTCGTCGAGCTGGACGGCGCGAGCAACAGGGGCATCGACGACATCCGAGACCTGCGTGAGAACGCCAACTACATGCCGATGGGCGGCGCCGCGGCCCACAAGGTCTACCTCATCGACGAAGTGCACATGCTCACGGAGCCCGCGTTCAACGCACTGCTCAAGATCCTCGAAGAACCGCCTGAGCACATCGTCTTCATCCTGGCCACTACGGACACGCACAAGGTGCCCGCCACCATCGTCTCGCGCTGCCAGCGCTTCGAGTTCAAGCGCATCGCCCTCTCGGCGATGGCGGACCGCCTCGCGACCATCGCGGCCGCGGAGAAGATCGACGTCCCGCGCGAAGGCCTTGAGATGATCGCCCGCAGCGCGACCGGCAGCCTCCGTGACGCGATCAACCTGCTGGAGCAGATATGCGACTCGACCGGCAACCAGGTGCCACTCGATGCGGTGCGCGAGGGCCTCGGGCTCATCGCCGACGACCGCTCGACATACCTCGCGCTACATGCTGTCCACGGTGATTTCAGCGCCGGACTCGCCGTCATCGGCGCCGTCCGTGATGACGGCCTCGATCTCCGGCAGTTCCAGAAGGAAGTCGTCATGCGGCTCCGCGAGCTGCTACTACTCCAGTCGGGTGTCGAGAGCGACGGCCAGTGGACGCCCGAGCAGCTCGCCGAGATGCGCGGCAGCATCGAGGGCGCATCGCCACAGAAGCTCGTGCGAGCGCTCCGCGCCTTCGGCCTCGCAGACCTCCGCGCCGATCCGCTCTCGCCGCTGCCGCTCGAGTTGGCGCTCGCCGACGCGACGATGGCGCCCGCCGCGCCCGAACGCGCGCAGCCTGCGCCGGAGGCGCGGCCGATGTCACGTCCCGCTCCCGCGCCGCCGCCCGCGAGAGCCGCAGCGCCACCACCGCAGCGCCCCGCAGCACCACCGTCCGCACGCGCGCAGGACGCAGTACCGGCCGATCTGCGCAAGGACCTCAGCAAGGCATCGGCCGAGGACATCGCCCGCATGCTCGGCAGCAAGGCGCCCGTCATCCCGCCCGCGCCCGACGAGCCGGAGCCGGCTGTGGCACCTGCTGCGGCACCTGCCACGCCGCCAGCAGCAGCACCTGCGGCGACCAACGGGAACGGTGCAACGCACAGCGCCCCAAGCGCCGACGGCACGGATCTCTCCTCTGTCGTCACACAACTCCGTCAGCTCGCGCGGCCGCGCAGCGTCAAGCTTGATGCGCTGCTCAACGGATCCTGCGAAGCAGTGTCGTGGCAGGACGGCATCCTCACCCTCGGATTCTTCGAGGATAAGTTCCACAAGAAGGGCGTCGAGGACAGCGCCAACCGGCACATCTACGAAGAATTGGCGACGCAGGTACTCGGTGCGCCCGTGTCGATCCGGTGTATCATTGCGCCGAAACCGGCGCGCGCGATGACAAAGAGCCCGCTCGTGCAGCACGCAGTACAAACACACGGCGCGACGATCGTGAGCGAAGACCAGGAGTCCTAACCATGGCGATGAACCGCGACATGATGGCCAAGATCGCGCAAATGGGCGCGCAGCTGCAGAAGGCGCAGGCTGACCTCGCGGAGAAACGCGTCGAGGGGACATCGGGCGGCGGCGCCGTACATCTGGTGCTCACGGGCGGGATGAAGGTCGAGTCGATGAAGATCGACAAGGAAGTCATCGACCCCGACGACGCCGAGATGCTCGAAGACCTCCTCACAGCCGCGCTGAACGAGGCGCTCGCCAAGGTGCAGTCGCTCCAGATGGGGCAGCTAGCCGGCCTCGCCGGCGGACTCGGCCTCGGAAACATCCCCGGTCTCACGTGATCGGTGCGGATGGGCTGACCTGCTGACACCCGCCGACACCCGATCGATAGACCGAGCGACTTCAACCCATGAGCGAACCCCTCGGCGCCGCCCCCGCTCCCGTCGCGAGGCTCATCGACGCCTTTCACAAGCTGCCCGGTATCGGCCCCAAGAGCGCGCAGCGCCTCACGTACCATATGCTGCGCATCCCGCCCGAAGAGGCACTCGCGCTCGCGCAGGCGATCATCGAGCTGAAGGAAAAGACGGTTCTGTGCTCGATCTGCCAGAACGTCACCGAGAGCGATCCTTGCAACATCTGCGGAGACGACGGGCGCGACCGCACGGTCATCTGCGTCGTCGAAGAGCCGCTCGACATCCTCGCCGTTGAACGCACGCGCGGCTTCCACGGCCTCTATCACGTCCTCCACGGCGTCATCTCACCGATGGACGGCATCGGCCCGGAGGATCTCAAGGTCAACGAACTCCTCACCCGCCTCCGAGGCGGCGCGGTGACGGAAGTGATCATGGCGACGAACCCCAACCTCGAAGGCGAGGCGACGTCGATGTACATCAGCCGATTGCTCACCCCGCTCGGCGTGCGCGTCACTCGGCTTGCCCGCGGCCTTCCGATGGGCAGCGACCTCGAATACGCCGACGAAGTCACGCTTTCACGCGCCCTCGAAAACCGCCAGGACGTCTGAGAGCGCTCACGCCACCGGCGGGTGTGCCACTAGGACGCCGCTTTCGTACACTTGCGCCATGCGCATGCCACTCGTCACATCGCACGCTGCTTGCCGGGGCCATGCACCGGAGAACACGCTCGCTGGCATCGAAGCAGCTTTACGCCTCGGCGCCGACGCCATTGAGATCGATGTCCACTGCACGTCGGACGGCGTACCCGTGCTGATTCACGACGAGACGGTCGATCGCACCACCGACGGCACGGGCAACATCCACGAGATGCCCTTCGATGTGGTCCGGATGCTCGATGCGGGAGCGCGCCAGTTCGCGCCGAAGTTCCAGGGCGCGAAGATCCCGACGCTCGCCGAGGTGATCGATCTCACGAAGGGCAAAGCGCTGCTCCAGATCGAGATCAAGCAGGGCGGCATCGAAGAGCAGGTCGCCGATGTGGTCCGCGCCGCCGACGCGATCGCCGACTGCGAGACGCACTGCTTCGCAGCGGGTGTTGTCCGTACCATGCGCGCCGTCGAGCCGCGGCTTGCAGCGGCGCTGCTGACCGATGGCAAGCGCGTCGTCGACTGGCAGGACTTCTTCGGATTCGTGCTCTCGCTCGGGGCGCAGGGCGTAAGCGTGTACTACTCGCTCGCCACGCCCGAAATCGTCCGCATGGGCCAGCGCCGGTCCCTCACCTTCATGACGTGGACAGTCGATGGCGAACCCGACATGGAGCTGATGTGCGATGCCGGTGTTGACAGCATCTGCAGCAATTTTCCCGATCTCGTCCGCAAGATCGTCGATGCGCGCAGCGGGCACTAGCCGCTCAGCCTCGAACCTTCACTCCCACGCACCGGCTCCGTATACTGTCATCGGCGAACGGGTGTAGCTCAGTTGGAAGAGCAGCGGTCTCCAAAACCGCTTGTCGGGGGTTCGAGTCCCTCCACCCGTGCCATTGATCCGAATCTGAACGCGGCTCTTGAACGAGTGCCCCTCTACTCTAAACCGGGCCGCGGCGCTGCTCTTTCGATTGGCCGCGGCCACCTGACCGCTGGACGCCGCCAGCGCGCCCCGATCACGGAACGGCGGAGCGGGCGCTTGGCTCAACCTCGGACGACCGTAGCGCCAGCGCGCCGTCGTAGTCGCATTGCTCGCGGAATGTGCCGCGCGGCTGGTGCAGCGTGGGCTCTATCTGGAGCCAGAAGAGGTTCGCGACCAGGAGGTGCCCGGCGTCGCCCGGATGGAACGCGTCCGGCGAGAGCAGTTCCGGCCGATCTTTCATCGCGCCCCACAGGTCCACCACGGGTATCCCGCGCAGGGCGGCTTCCAGGCGAATGATCGCGCTTCGCTCGTCCGCCCTAGCGTAGAAGGGATCGGACTGCGCCCAACCGAGCCATGGCACGGTACTCACGACGACACGCGCGCCCGTCCCCTGGAGGCAGTCGAGCATCAGTCCGTAGCCGCGCGCGAATGCACGCGGCGGCAAGCCGGCGTCCTCCATAACGCTGTGCGCGCCGACCTCCACCACGATCAGCGACCGCGGCTCTTGGCCGATGTCCTGTGAGAACCGCATGTCGACGGCCTGGCCGCCGAGGGCGGAGATGACGGAATCAACGTCGTCCGCGCCACGGGCGAATCCCA
The DNA here is from genome assembly GCA_031400455.1 of Chloroflexota bacterium. Taxonomy (GTDB): domain Bacteria; phylum Chloroflexota; class Dehalococcoidia; order DSTF01; family JACRBR01; genus JANXYW01. Next base: position 35,519 of record JANNPX010000056.1, read on the forward strand.
CATCGATAAGCCGCCGCCGCACCACCTGCGCGTACGACTCGCCGGGCGAGCTTGCTCCCGCACCGAACGTGACGCTGTCGCCCAAGAAGACGACGGGGGCCGACGTCACTGAGGCGCCCGGAATGGCCGCGACGGAAGCGCCGGCACGCGTCGCTGCCGGCGACGAAGCGAGCCCGACGCCAATGACCACGAGTGACAACAACGCAAGCCGCACGCGTCGCCGTGGTACGACTCGACGTGGAATCACAATTGACGGCGCCGGCACCGTACGCTCGGCATCGTACCGCCGGCGCAGCGCGGGCGTGCCCAGTACCTCCGCGGCCTCGTTCAGTTCGTCAAGGTCGACCAGCGCACGGGGCTCGCCGGTGCGACCCGCTTGACGACTACGCACGAGCCGCCAGTATGCGGCGCCCACGTCGGCGCCTCGCACACCGGGCGGCAGGCCCAGGATTTCGTAATAGTCGCGTTCGGACGGCGCAGTTACGCCGCCCGCAGTAGGGCTCATCATCCCGATCAACGCGGCCGGACCCGGCGCGTTACTGCCGCATGTCTTGTACCATGCCTGTACCCCGCAGGCAGACGAAACATCCGCCCCGACCGGGGGCGCGACGAGGCCTCCCATGATGCGAACGCTCCTTCTCGGCGCCACCATTGCGCTCGTCGGCATGTCTGTGCTCGCGCCTATCCGCCCCGATGCCGCAATCGCTGCCGGTGGAAGCACGCTGGCGCGGCCCGAGGATCCCGTCGTGCTCACCGGCGCCGATATCCCGTTGCTCAACGGGATTGCTACCAGCGACCTCGTGGCATTCCGCTACGACGCGGGATGGGTACAGATCCCGGTGCAGGTGGATGAACGCGATACGAAGAGCTTCCTGGCCATCTACAACAATCTGACACCTCCATCGACGAATGTCAGCATCCTGCAGTACACGGACACCACTACGTTCACTGGCCCGGATTCCAATCCACTACTGGATAGCAACGACGAGATTGCCTTCATGTCGGATGACGCGGGAGGTATTCCACCGACGTTCTCCGAGCCCGCGCACACGCTCACGGCAACGGGCGTCCAACTCACCCTCGCCGACCCGCTCGACATCGGCGCTATGGGATATGTCTACCTGTTCCGGCAGGACGGCACGCTCTCGCCCGGAGCGGGGCAGTCCTACGTGAGCTACGCGTTCAACCTGCTCTCCGGCAACTACAAGACGACGTACAAGCTGGGCGACACGCACCCACTCCTGACCGGCAACCCGGAGGATTCCACAATCGCGACGGCGAACTACACCTACCACTTCGGTGATCGCTGGCAGGAAGACGAGATGAGGATCAGCATCGGCAGTGCGATGGATGTGGACATACTGGACCGGCACAAGGCGATGTTCGCGCCCGGTATCTGCGTACGCACAGAGGACACCTTCGATGGGTACAAGGACACACAACCGATAGAGGGCGCGTTCGTAGCAAACAAGAGCGGTCCGGTACGGGCGATCCGCTCCTACATTGGCGCGAATAGCGGGCCGCTAACGGAACGCGAGCACATCTTCTACGCGCAGAGGCAGGACATCCGCACGTACCTGCGAGTGCACGCAATCCAGAGCATCATCGATTTCTTTGACTACAGTCCGGCGGCGTCCGGCATGACGTACTACAACGACCTGAACACCGGCGGCCTCACCATCGACGGCGTGCAAGAAACACCGGCGGCGGGCGCGATCCAGTGGCAGATGGTGACTGGCGCCCAGGGAACGGTCGTCATGGCGGGAAGCACGTCGACCAACATCCCCGGGTTCGCATACACGTCGTACTACTACGACAAGAGCGCGCCCGTGACCGTGCCGCAGTGCTCTGGCGACACGGAGTCATACGGATCGAGCGGTGTCTATGTGGCCCCTTCGGGCGGCATCCCCTGTACCGATCCCGGGACCAGTTGCACGAACTACTTGAACACGACGAACACACTGTACTACGCAGGCCCGTCGCAGCCCGTCTCTGCCGCTCAGGATTTGAACAACCAGGCGAAGATCCCGCTCACGTACGCGGCATCGGCCTGGCAGGACTTGCTCGGCGATGCCGACGGCGACGGCATCGTGAACGGCGTGGATAACTGCGTCTCCGTGATCAACCCCGGGCAGACGAACAGCGACGCGGCGAACGGTGGCGCAAACCGTCCGGGTGCGGACGCCTCGGGCGATGAGTGCGACACGGACGACGACGGGGATGGTTACACGGATGCACAGGAAACGCCGTTGGCAAAGAATCCGCTGGTCTACTGCGTCCAGATGCGCGCCGACGTGGACGGCGACCAGTCGATCACGATTCTCGATCTCTCATTAATAGCGCAGAGCTACGGACAAGGGGTACCGCCCGCGCCAGTGCGGCGGAGTCAGGATGCGGACGCATCGATCACCATCCTCGACCTGTCGAAGGTTGCCACGGTGTTCATGCAGTCGGTATCAGTCTGTGCGTGATTCGCAGCTACGGATAGACCAGCAGCCGTGACCCATACGACGGATCGGGCCCCACGGCCGCCATCGTCTCCGCAACCGCTTCGGCGGGCGGGAGGCGGTCGCTGACAAGGTGCCCCAGCAACTCCTGAGTTGCCGCGTCCGTATGCGCGGCCGTAACCAGGGTGTCCCAGCTAATGAACTGGCTCACGCCACGTTCCTCGAACGCGCGCGCCATATCGGGGGTGCTCAACCCACCGCACCCCATCAGCACGATCGTTGCTTCCTTGAAGCTGCCGCGCATGCTCGACCGGACGAATTCCGGACCGATCAGGAAGTACTTGTCGCTGATCCCCAGTTGCGGATACGAGCCCACGCCCAGCCGATAGGCGCGCTGGTCGTCGGCATGCGTGAACTGTGAGTAGGGCTCGTTCGTGAAGAGCGCGACCCCGGCGCGCTCGAAGGATCCACCCGTAGCGGTATCACGCTCAAATATCTGCTGCGATGCGTGACTCCGGATCACGATCAGCTTGTAGCCGCGTTTCGGCAGGTCACGGTAGAAATCGACCGTCACGTCGTACGACGGATAGTAGTCGACCGCGTATCCGGCAGCCTGCAGCCGCAGCCCGGCCTCGTTCACGAATTCGGGATTCGGATCCGTGAGCGCGAGTTGATCGACGATGACTGCCTTGGGCGAACCCTCCCCGCCACTCGATGGCCACAGTATGACAGCGAGGCCCAACGTCAACGTGACGACAACAGCCACCGCCGTCACAACCGCCGAGATTCGTCGCCCGCGTTTCCAAGTGCGCCACTGCTTCATCTGCCAAGCATACGCGACGGCAGCACCTTCGGATGCGCAGAAGCCACGCACGGGGTAGCATTCCGCCATGAGCGACATCCGCCACCTTCAACCCGTCGCCGCCCCGGCGGGGGAATAGCATGTACGCGTTCACCATCGACATCCAGATCGAAGCGCCACCGTCCCGCGTCTGGCGCGCGCTCTGCGATCCGGCGGAAGTCGTGCAGTGGGACACCGGCATCGTGGAGGCGCTCGATGCGCCGGCCGACTACCCGCAGCCCGGGCAGTACGTCCGCTGGCGTTACGCGAATGGCCCGTATGCGCTGCTCCACGATCGGCCGCAAGAAGTGGTCGCGGAGCGAACACTGCGCTCGCTGATCAGCGTCGGCCCAAGCCGCATGGACGAGACATACACGCTGGAGGCGACTACAGGCGGCACACATCTCTCGGCGAAGATGCTCGTCCGGGTCACGTGGCCTATCGTCGGCCCGATCGCCGAGCGCGCTGTGTTCGGGCCAGCGAGCAAGGGGGCGGTGACAGCCTCGCTCGGCGCCATCAAACGTCACTGCGAAGTGGAGTCTGTTTGACGGTCACGCTCAGCCGGGCTTGCGGGCCACGATAATGTAGTGCATCTCCGTCGCCACGATTCCGTCCAGTGTACGCAGCGCATCCTCCAACTCCAGCAGTCTGTCGATGTCGTGCACAGGGTCGAACTCCCGATACGACCAAGGCGACACCAGCAGCATGTACACCACGTCGCCGAGGCTGCTGAACGCGACGCGCTCCTCATGCCATCGCGCGTCCTCGATGGCCAGTCCGGCTGCGGCGAAACCTTGCTGATAGATGTTGAAGTGGTCGGGGAACACCGTCGTCTCCACGAAGTTGCTGAACTCCGGCCAGTTGTGATTCCCCACCTGCTGCGTGATCACGGTCCCATCCGGCGCCAGCGTGCGTGCGACATCGGCGGGTGTCAGCGCCTCGTGCCGGTCGAGCACCAGATCGAACGCGCCATCGGCGAACGGCAACCGCAGGGAGTCGGCACGAACCAGGCTCACCCCAAGCGGCCGCAGCCGCTCAGCCGCGATGGGTACGTTCACCGACCATTCTTCCGTAGCGACGACCAGCCCTTGAACGCCGGGCACGATCCGCGACAGCACCTCGCCGCCACCGGTCCCCAGATCGATGATGGATCGCGCCCGGCTCGCGTGCTCCTGCGCGATCGATTCGTAATCCCACGGCGGGCCGGCATCGAGATGTCGGATGTCGAGTTCCCTGAACGACGACCCAGAGAACGCCCGTGCACCCTGAAGATACGGCCGCAACTGATCGAGCGTTCGGGCGCGCCGTTCTTCGTTGGTCATTGGTCGTAGGCACCTCCTGCCTCCAGTATCTCACGGCCCATCGCCCGATAGTGGGCGATGAGCAGCGCTCACGACCTAAGAGAACGCGGTACAGTGACTCCGAACGGTCAGCGCCGTCAGGACTCGCCGATGCAGTACTTAATCGAACTCGAGCACGAGGCGGACATCACCGGCATCGACGAGCTTGCTCTCGAGCGCCTGGCGGCGCACGCGCTCGCGGTCGAACGGGTGCCGGCGCCTGCCGAGCTCAGCGTTCTGTTGGCGGACGATCCGACGGTACACGAACTCAATCGCACCTACCGCGCCACTGATGAGCCCACGGACGTCCTCTCGTTTTCGCAGTCCGAAGGCGAATCATTCGCCCAGCCCGAGGGAACTGTGCCACATCTCGGCGACATCATCATCTCGCTCGACACGGCGCGTCGCCAAGCGACGGAGTACGTCATCTCATTGCAGGACGAAGTGGCGCACCTGCTCGTGCATGGTGTGCTGCACTTGCTCGGGTACGACCACGAAGAGCCGGACGAAGCGGACGTCATGCGCCTCCACGAAGACGCGATCCTGGGCGGCGCTCACCATCACTAGGCCGACTCGATCAGTCGTTGGACCGTCGGCCGGCAACGCACGGCGTCTTGTGGTGTTTTCGTGAGGTTTGCGCTACGCGAGGTAGATCCTTCGACTTCGCTCAGGATGACAGTACCTGTTGGGGCGAGGCTGCCTAGGCGAACACGTTGACGGCGCGCTGCGCCGCATCGATCAGCGGCATTGGGTAGACGCCGAACGCCAGGACGCCGGCCGCCGCTCCGACCAGCAGCCCCCGCGACAGGAGCGATGTGTTGATCTCGGGCTCATTGTCCGCGGTCGTGAGGTACATCTGGCGCGCAACGCCCATGTAGTAGAACGCGGACAACACCGTGTTCAGCACGCCAATGAGTACGAGCCACACGAGGTCAGCCTGTACCGCGGCGTTGAAGATGTACAGCTTCGCAAAGAACCCCGCGGTCGGCGGCAGGCCAGTGAGCGACAACAGGCACACCGCCAGCACGGCCGCCGGAATCGGCGCGCGGCGACCCATGCCGCGGTAGTCTTCGATCTCGTCGCTGTTCGTGCGCCGCGAGATCGCCATGATCGCGAAGAATGCGCCCAGATTCGCGAACGCGTACGTCGCCAGGAAGAACACCACGCCGCTCGCGCCGAGTTGCGACTTCCCATCCGATGTCGCGGCGACCGCTGCCAACCCGACGAGGACGTTCCCTGCCTGCGCGATCGAGCTGTATCCCAACATGCGCCGAATGTTGGTCTGCCGCAACGCCATCACGTTCCCGATGGTCATCGTGATCGCAGCCAGCACGGCGAAGAGATACTTCCAGTCGTCACCAACGAAGGTGTCCGGACCGAACCCTTCGTAGAAGATGCGGATCACGACGGCGAACGCCGCCGCCTTGCTCCCGACAGACAGGAATGCCGCAACGGGCGTGGGCGCGCCTTCGTAGACGTCGGGCGCCCACATCTGGAATGGCACGATCGCCATCTTGAAGCCGAAGCCCGCCGCCAGAAACACCATGCTCACGATCAGCGCCGACCGGATGCCGCTGTCTCCGCTCGCGATCGTGCTGGCGATGCTCGGCGAACCGTCCGTCGTCACGAGGTGGGTTGTGCCCGAGATGCCGAACAGGAACGCCATGCCATACAGGATCACCGCCGACGACACCGCGCCGAGCAACAGGTACTTGAGCGCCGCCTCGCTGCCGCGATCATCGCGGAGGTACCCGGCGAGGATGAACTGCGTGATGCTCGTTAATTCGAGCGCGACGAAGATCGCGATCAGATCGCGCGCGCCTGAAAGTAGCATCATGCCCGACGTGGCGATGAGGATGAGCGCGAAGAACTCACCCTGCCGCTCACCGAATTTCTCGACGTAGTCCAGCGAAGCCAGGATGACGGCGCCTGCTACGCCGATGAACAGGAACATGAAGAAGATGCTGAAGTTGTCCAGCGCCATCGTGTCGCTGAAGTACGAAGCCTGGCGATCACGCAAGATCAGCACCACCAGCCAGACAGCAGACACCGTCAGTCCGCCGATGGCTATGCCGGCCAGTCCGCGCTTCTTGTCGGGCGGCGTCATCAAGTCGGCGATGATGATCACGCCTGCCGTCAGCATCACCGCCAGCACGGGACCGAGCCTGTTCAAGTCAGGGATCATCAGCCCAGCACCTTCACGATGTTGATCATTCCGCTATCAATGACATCGATGATCAGCGACGGCCGGACGCCCACCACCACGATCACGATCACCAGCGCCGCCATCGGCACCTGCTCCCACCATTGATTCGCGTCGGGCAGATGCGCCCATCGCTCGTTCGGCGGGCCGAAGAACACGCGCTGCACCATCCACGTGATGTAACCCGCCGACAGCACGATGCCGATCACCGCGAAGATCGTCGGCACCATGTAGGTATCGAAGCTTCCCAGGAAGACGAGCAGTTCCGCCACGAAGCCCGAGAGCGCCGGGAGCCCCAGCGCTGCCAGCCCGGCGATGATCATCGTCGTTGCCGCAAGCGGCATGGTGTGTGCCAGCCCGCTCAACTGATCGATGTCGCGCGTGTGCGCCCGGTCATAGATGATGCCCACCATCACGAACAACAGCGCCGTGATTGTGCCGTGCGTGAACATCTGCAGCGCTGCGCCGTTCAGGCTGACGTGCCCCAGCGCGGCTATTCCCAGCAGCACGTAGCCCATATGGCTCACGGATGAATATGCGACGAGCCGCTTGAGATCTTTCTGCCGGATCGTCAGGATGGCGCCGTAGATCACGCTGATCGCGGCCAGCGTCGCCAGCCAGACGCCGTAGTCCTTCGTCGTCTCCGGCATCAGCGTCACGAGGATGCGAAGCAT
>JANNPX010000012.1:0-41175 GCA_031400455.1 Chloroflexota bacterium
TCCAGCAGCGTCTTCGAGACGTTCTCGCGCACCAAGGAATACAGCGCGATGAAGCTGACGATCATGCTGGTCTCGGCTTCGATCCTGATCTTCATGGGCATCTTCGCCGTCTTCAACGAGGCGGGGCTCGGGACGTTCGACCTGCAGCAACTGTACGCGTACCAATTCGACGAGGACTTCCAGAAGATAGTCTTCCCGCTGTTCGTCATCGGCTGCGGCGTGCTGGCCGGTCTCTGGCCGTTCCATACGTGGTCGCCGGATGGTCACGTCTCCGCACCCACGGCGGTGTCGATGCTGCACGCCGGCGTGCTGATGAAGCTCGGCGCGTTCGGCATCATCCGACTCGGAATCCAGTTGCTGCCGGAAGGCGCGACGTTCTGGATGCCCGGCCTGATGATCCTCGCGACCTGCAACGTCGTGTACGGCGCGTTCGCCGCGACGGCGCAGCGCGACTTCAAGTACATGATCGGGTACTCATCCGTCAGCCACATGGGCCTGGTGCTGATGGGCCTGGCGACGATGAACCAGATCGGCATCAACGGCGCCGTGCTGCAGATGTTCGCGCACGGTGTGATGACGGCGACGTTCTTCGCGATGGTCGGCTCGATCTACGATCAGACGCACACGCGCGACATGCGGCTGTATAGCGGTCTCGTACACAGGATGCCGCTGTTCGTCTTCTTCTTCGGCATAGCGGGACTGGCGTCGCTCGGACTACCCGGACTGGCCGGGTTCGTGGCGGAGTTCCATATCTTCGTCGGCACGTTCCGTACGTACCCGTGGGCGGGTGCGCTCGGTATCTTCGCGGCGATGCTGACAGCTGTGTACATCCTGCGGATGATGTCGATGTCGATGTTTGGGCCGGTGGACGAGAAGTGGGGCGAGCTGAAAGAGATGACGTACCTGGAACGCGGCACCGCGGTGCTGCTGCTCTCCTCGATGCTGTTCATGGGCCTCTGGCCGGCGCCGTTCATCGACCGCATCTCTGAGACCGTTCGCGTACTGCCGGGGGTGTCGTGAACGATCTGAACCTCGATTACACGCTGTTCATCCCCGAGTACCTGCTTGTAGGCCTCGTCGTCCTGCTGGTTGCGCTCGACCTATACGTGCCGCAGATGAAGAAATCGTGGCTGTCCTACATTGCGGCATCAGGACTGACCGCTACTGCGGGCGTGTCGCTGGCGTGGGTGAACGTAGAGAGCGACTTCGCGCGGATCGCGGCGATAGACAACTTCACGACGTTCTTCCGCGTGTTCTTCATGACGACCGCCGCGGTCGTCTGCCTCGCCTCCGGCAAACTCGTCGAGGACAAGCTGCGGCACCCCGGCGAGTTCTTCGCGCTGATCGTGCTTTCGACGATCGGCGCGATCGGGATGGCGGCGTCGCGCGAGCTGATGACGGCGTACCTCTCGTTGGAACTGCTGAGCTTCAGCCTCTACATCCTCGTCTCGTACGAGAAGTTCGACCTGCGCTCGAACGAAGCCGGCCTGAAGTACCTGCTGCTCGGGGCGTTCGCCTCGGCGTTCTTCCTGTACGGCATGAGCCTGATCTACGGCATCACAGGGAGCACCTACTACAGCGATATCTCCGCCAATCTCGCACAGGGCACCGACAAGTTCGAGTGGGCGCTGCTGATGGGCCTCGTGTTGATGATCACCGGCCTCGGGTTCAAGGTGGCGGCAGTGCCGTTCCACATGTGGACGCCCGACGCCTACGAGGGCGCACCGGTCGCGGTCACGGCGTACCTTTCGACGACATCGAAGGCGGCGGGGTTCGCGCTGCTGTTGCGGCTCTTCGGCGGCGCCTTCCAGGGCGTGCACGACGACTGGAGCTGGATGATCGCCGGCATCGCCGCCGCGACGATGATCCTCGGCAACCTGGTCGCGCTGCAGCAGCACAACCTCAAACGGCTGATGGCGTACTCGTCGATCGGGCAGGTCGGCTACATGTTGATGGGCATCGCCGGGCTGTCGCACGACACGGCATCGGCGCTCGTGCTGCACATGACCGGCTACATGGTCTCGAACATGGCGATCTTCGTCGTGATCATCGCCTGGTACAACATGACCGGCAAGGAAGAGATCGCCGACTTCCGCGGCATGCGCGAGCGGGCGCCGCTGCTGGCGGGTGTGCTGGCTGGCGCGCTGTTCTCGCTCGCTGGTCTGCCGCTGTTCGCCGGGTTCGTGACCAAGTTCATCCTCTTCCAGGCGGTCGTCGACGAGGGGTACATCTGGCTGGCGGCGATCGGCGTCACGACGAGCGTGATCTCGCTCTACTACTACCTGCAGGTGATGAAGCAGGCGTTCGTGAGCAAGCCGGCGGAAGGCGACGAAGGTCTGCTGCCCGTCCCGCTGCTGATGAACGGCATGGCCGCCGCGCTCATGCTCGGCGTCTTCTACGTCGGCCTGTACCCGCAACAACTCTTCGACGTCATCGACAACGCCACGGCGTTCCTCTTCGTCTAGTCCCCGGCCAGGCACTCCGGAGAGGCACGCCGGCAAAGCGCCCAGCTTCATCTCGTCCGATTGTGAGCGAAAGAACTAATCTGGCGCCCCCGCCGGACTGGAATACCGTCCTTAACGGCGCGTTTTCTCCTCTAGCAGCGGTGCGTAAGGAATGCGCGGGCCGCCGGTCTTACTAAAGAGACCACGAGAGGAGCACCCGCCATGAGCCTCGCCCGCACCAGCCACTATGCCGACCATGGACTGCCGCTCTGGCGCGAAGCCTTCGCCGGCCTCGACTGGCTGGATTTGCGCCTGTCGCCCGTATTCCGCGGCGAGGGAGTCGAGCCCGGGCGAGGGCAGGCCGTCGTGTTGGTACCCGGCTTGTTTGCTGCTGACGCGTCGATGACGGAGCTGAGCCGCTGGCTGGAGCGTTGCGGGTATCGCGCGTACGAGTCCGGCATCGGCATGAACGTGCTGCGCTCCGAAGCGCTGATCTCGCGGCTGGTTGAGACGACTGACCGCGCGCACGCCGAGACGGGCACACCGGTACGGATCATCGGCCACAGCCTGGGCGGCGTGATCGCTCGTGGCGCGGCGCTGCGCCGGCCCGATCGCATCGCTCAGGTGATCACGCTCGGCTCCCCGGTGCAGGGACTCGGCGCGCATCCTGCCGTGCTGAGCGCTGCTCGGCTGGTTCACGGCGATGACATCGACGCTTGCCTTGCGACGGTCCAGAAGGCGTTGGCGCGCGGCATTGACGAGACGAATATCTACTCGAAGTCCGATGGCGTCGTCGACTGGCGCACCTGCTTCCGCGACGACGCGACCGCGGTCGAAGTCCGCAGCAGTCACACCGGCCTCATCGTCAACGCGTCGGCTTATCGCGCGGTCGCAGGTGCTCTCGCAGCGCAGTCCGTTCTCGAAGCTGGCCCGACGAGGCGCCGATCAGTACGGGCACGCAGTGGCGCGCTTGTACCTGCCGCCAGGGCCTCCACACTCGCCGCCTAGCCTTCATTCGATCCAGCTCAACCCCTCTGTGCCTCCGTGGTGAAATCCCGCTACGATCCGGCATGATCCGTGAAGCAACACCCGACGACACGCACGCTATCGCGCGGATGATCCGCGCGCTGGCCGACTACGAGCACCTCACCGACCAGGTTGTGCTGCGCGAGGAGGATCTGCGCGTGCACCTGTTCGGCGAGCATCGCTATGCCGAGGCACTGATCGCTGATGCCGACGGCGAGGCGGCCGGGTTCGCGCTGTTCTTCCCGCACTACTCAACCTTCCACGCGCAGCCGGGGATGTATCTCGAGGATCTGTTCGTCTATCCGGAGCATCGTGGTGCTGGTCACGGGAAGGCTCTGCTCACGCGACTCGCGCAGATCTGCGTAGAGCGCGGCGCGCCGCGTCTCGACTGGTCGGTGCTCGACTGGAACGGGCCGTCGATCCAGTTCTACCGCTCGCTGGGTGCGGAGCCGATGGATGAGTGGACGACGTTTCGGCTCACGGGCGATGCGCTGCGGGCGCTTGGTGCCGTGAACGCGGAACGCGTGGGCTGAAGAGCCCGCGGTACGATGTGGGATGGAGTCGATCTTGGCGCCGCCAGCTACAGCACCGCCAGGTAGCGGTCGAGTTCGTAGTCGGTGACGTGGCGGCGGTAGGCGTCGTATTCGATCGTCTTGTTCTCGAGCAGGCTCTCGAAGACGTGGTCGCCCAGCGCGCGGCGCGCGAAGTCGCTGCTCTCGAACGCCTGTATCGCTTCCTTGAGGCTGCCCGGCAGCATCTCGATGCCGCGGCTCTTCCGCTCGGCGGCGCCCAGATCGAATGCGTTCTCCTCCGTCGGCGGCGACAACGGCAACTCGTGCTCGATGCCCTCGAGGCCAGCGGCGAGCATCACAGCGAAAGCGAGATACGGATTGCACGCAGCGTCCGGCGCCCGGTACTCGATGCGGGTCGATGTTTCTTTGCCGGGGCGGTAGTGCGGCACGCGGATCAGGTCGCTGCGGTTGCGGCGCGCCCACGTCAGGTAGACGGGGGCTTCGTAGCCGGGGACGAGGCGCTTGTAGCTGTTGATCCACTGGTTCGTCACCAGCGTCAGCTCGGGCGCGTAGCGCAGCAGGCCCGCCATGTACGACTTCGCGATCGGCGAGAGGTTGTACTCGTCGGTGGCGTCGAAGAACGCGTTCTGGTCTCCCTTGAAGAGCGACTGGTAGGTGTGCATGCCGGAGCCGTTCTCGCCGGCAAGCGGTTTCGGCATGAACGTCGCATAGACGCCGTTCGCCAGCGCGACTTCCTTCACGACGAGCCGGTACGTCATGGCGTTGTCGGCCATGGTCAGTGCGTCGGTGTAGCGCAGGTCGATCTCGTGTTGGCTGGGCGCGACCTCGTGATGGCTGAACTCGACGCCGATGCCCATCTCCTCAAGCGTCATGATCGTCTGGCGCCGCAGATCGCTGGCGACATCCAGCGGTGTGAGATCGAAGTAGCCGCCCTTGTCGAGGCCCTCCGGCGGACCATCCGCCGACTTGAAGTAGAAGAACTCTAATTCCGGCCCGACGTAGAACGTGTATCCCAAGTCCGCAGCGCGCTTGAGTTGGCGCTTCAGAACGTACCGGGGATCTCCCTCGAACGGCGCGCCGTCCGGATGCAGGATGTCGCAGAACATGCGGGCGACGCCACGCTCGCGCGGACGCCACGGCAGGATCGCGAAGGTTGCGGGATCGGGCATGGCAATCATGTCGGATTCGTCGACGCGCGCGAACCCTTCGATGCTGGCGCCGTCGAAGCCTTGGCCCTCTTCGAGCGTCTCTTCCAGCTCTTCGACCGTGATTGCGAAGCTCTTCAGCGAGCCGAGGATGTCGGTGAACCACAGCCGGATGAACTTCACGTCGTGGTCGCGGCACGACTGCAGTACGTAGTCTTTCTGGTCGTCGAGCATCTATGTCCTCTCCCCTGAGTAGGCTTTCATTGTATCGGCGGATGAACGGCGCAACGTGCTGCATTGGAGTCAAGCCGTCCGTGTGTAACACAGTCTTAACGCCGTGGGCACCGCGCGGTGGCGTCACTTGCAGAAATGTAGTGACGGTTCGTATACTGAGCGCGAGGAGGGCCACGTGCCCAAGCAATACGATCTGCCGTGCCCCGTCGCCAAGACGCTCGATATCGTCGGGGATCGCTGGACGCTGCTGATCGTGCGCGATCTGCTCACCTTGGGACCGCGGAAGTACGTGGAGCTTGCCGGCTCGCTGAAGGGCATCGCGCCGAACATCCTCTCCGATCGGCTCAAGCTGCTGGAGTCAAACGGCCTCGTCGAGCGCGAGTTCTACGAAGAGCACCCGCCCCGTGCACTCTATCGGCTGACATCCAAGGGCGAAGACCTGCGTACCGTCATGCAGGCGTTGCTGCAGTGGGGTGGCAAGCACCTCTACGACGGCGTGACCGTCGTACATGACGCATGCGGCCACGACCTGTCGCTCGTGACCATGTGCGAGCACTGCGGCGAACGCGTGCGCGGCCGCAACCGCAAAATGAAGTACCGCCGCCGCGAGGCCGCCGCAGCCGTCGGCCGTCCGGTAGGCTAACGCCACCGTCAACACGGCCCTCACATGTTTGCCGAGATCCTTCAGGGAATCGACCTTGCGGTCGCTCCGTGATCTGTAGTAACTTGCTAATAACAAGTTACTGCGAGAATGGAGGGGCCATGGACACCGAGATGCGACTGCACTACATCGAGCGCGAACGGAGCGCCGAGGCCGCGCGCATGCTCCGCATCGCGGACGCGAGGGCGCACTTGCCCGACCGCCGGCGCGCTTCGGCGTTCAGGCTCGATACTCTGTCTCTGGTGGTCGCGATGCTGCGGAAGCGTAGCTGGGTTCGGCGGGACGCCGCGACGGCATCGAATCAGGCAGGAGGCACGGATGTCCGGCAATCATTCTGATGGCGGTACCCAGCGCGGCACCGTGCGTGGCGGCGGGAGCGCCGGGCTCACGGCGGACGAGCTGAACGCGCGTTCGGTATCGACGCTGCCGGGTTTGCTCGGCATACAGATCGTCGATTCGCGACCGGGCATCGTCGAGAGCCGCCTTGATGTGCGGCAGGATCTGCTCGCGCCGAACGGATTTCTGCATGGCGGCACGGTCGTTGCGCTCGCCGACACGGCGTGCGGCTACGGCTCCGCCGCGAATCTGCCGGACGGCGCGATCGGCTTCACGACCATCGAGCTGAAGAGCAACTTCCTCGGCACGGCCACCGAGGGCGGCGTCGCCTGCCGCGCGCGCCTTTTGCACGGTGGCCGCACGACGCAGGTCTGGGACGCCGAGGTGACGGCGGAAGGGACAGGCGCTGTCATCGCGCTCTTCCGTTGCACGCAGATGATCATCTACCCGCGGGCGTAACTTCAAGTTCTGTTCCGGCTGATCCTTCTGGAGCGTCGCGCTGTATCCGCGTATGATCCGGCTCTGAGATCGCGCGCGGCGTTCGCGCCCCCGGTCTAGCGGAGTTCTGAAGGAGCAACAGCATGGCAGGACAGATGGTGTCATTCCCGAGCAACGGCGGAACGGCGCAGGGGTATCTGGCGACGCCTGCGGCGGGTAGGGGGCCGGGTGTCGTCGTGATCCAGGAGTGGTGGGGGCTCAACGACAACATCAAGGGCATAGCCGACCGCTTCGCCGCGGCGGGCTATCTCGCGCTGGCCCCGGACCTGTATCACGGCAAGGTCGTGTCGGAGCCGGACGATGCGATGAAGGCGATGATGGCGTTGAAGATGGACGAAGCCGCGAAGGACCTCGTCGGCGCAGTCGGATACTTGAGGAGCAACTCCGCAGGGAACGGCAAGGTCGGCACCGTCGGATTCTGCCTCGGCGGCGGGCTTTCGCTGTACCTCTCGACGCTGACACCCGTCGATGCGACGGTGATCTACTACGGGGCGCTGCCGGGCGTGCAGCCGGATCTTACGAAGCTCAACGCGCCAATCCTCGGGCATTACGCCGAGAACGATGACTGGGCGAGCCCCGCGGTCGCGAGCGCGCTCGAGAAGCAGATCAAAGATCTCGGCAAGACCGTGGAGTTCCACCAGTACGCGGGGACGCACCACGGCTTCTTCAACGATACACGCGCGGAGGTTCACGATGCGGCGGCTTCGCAGCAGACGTGGGATCGCACACTGGCCTTCTACAAGCAGCACCTGGCGTGAGCGAACCCGTCGAGTGGCAGCGCGGCGAATACACAGTCAGCACCGATCCGGCACGGCTCGATATTGACGTGATCCACGCGTTCCTGCGGCGCGCATACTGGGCGGGCGATCACCTGCCGCGCGAGATCGTCGTGCGCGCCGCTGAGCATTCGTTGAACTTCGGCGTATATCACGACGGATCGCAAGTCGGTGGAGCACGTGTGATCACCGACTGCGCAACCTTCGCCTACGTTGCCGACGTGTTCGTGTTGGAGGAGCATCGCGGGAAGCAACTCGGCGTCTGGATGATGGAGTGCGTGGCGGCACACCCGGAGCTTCAGGGGTTGCGGCGGTGGATGCTCGGAACGCGCGACGCCCACACGCTGTACGAGAAGTCGGGCTTCACGACGATCAAGCAGGACGACGGCCGCTGGATGGAGAAGGCCGATCCGGACATCTACGAGCGGCAAGCGCGCGGCGGGTAGCACTGCTACGGTGTACGGCGGGCCTCGAGGCCTGCGTTCGAAATCCATTTCCTCACCATATTCAGGAGACAATGACATGAAAGCAGCCGTCTATTACGAAACCGGGCTACCAAGCGTTTTCAAGTGCGAAGAAGTACCCGAACCGCCGCTGCATCCGAATGGCGTGCTGATCGACGTGAAGGCGATCGCCATCGAGGGCGGCGACGTGCTGAACCGCGCGGGCGGCGGCATCGTGAACAAGCCGCACATCGTCGGCTACAACTGCGCAGGCGTCGTGCGCGAAGTCGGCGCGGAGGTGACGGATCGCAAGCCGGGGGACCGCGTTACCGCGATGATGGCCGACGGCTCACACGCCGCCGTCGTGTCGGTGCCGTCGACGTCGACGTTCCTCGTGCCGGACGGCTGCTCGCTGGAGCACGCGGCTTGCGTGCCGGTGTCATGGGGTACGGCGAACGATTGCCTGTTTGAGTTCGGGCAGTTGAAGGCAGGGCAGACGGTACTGGTGCAGGCCGGCACGAGTGGCGTCGGCATCGCCTGCGTGCAGCTTGCGCACCGCGCGGGCGCGAATGTGATCGCCACGTCGTCCAGCGACGAGAAGCTCGAGCGGCTGAAGCAGTACGGGATGGACACCGGCGTCAACTATCGCAGCGGTAGCTTCGTCGATGCGGTGCGCGGCGCGACGAACGGTCAGGGCGTCGAGCTGGTCGTCGATTCTGTCGGCGGCAAGACGCTCGAGGGCAGCCTGATGTGCATCGGCTACCGCGGGCGCGTGATCACGGTCGGCAACGTCAGCCGCGAAGGCAGGGGTACCGATCTCTCGCCGCTGAGCGGCACCAACGGATCGGTCACCGGCGTGTTCTTCGGGCTGGAGACATTCCGCAGCGCCGCGCGCGTCGTGCCAATGATGAATCAGCTGCTGGCTGACATCGCCAAGGGCGAACTGAAAGTCGTGGTAGACAAGACGTACCCGCTGAGCGAGGCTGCGGCTGCGCACGAGTACATCGAGTCGCGGGCGGCGTTCGGGCGCGTGGTGCTGGTGCCGTAGGGCACACAATGCTCGAAAGTTTACAGAGCTAGCGTGACGGGCTTCGAGCATCCGACTAAGATGCATAAGAGGTCGATGGCATGCGGTGTTTCGGTCGGTATGCGCTGGTGTTCGTATCTGTTGTTGCGGGCGCGCTCGTGTCAGCGCCGATGACTTCAGCCGACAGCCCTGTCACGTTCCAGTGCCACTGGGATGCCACTTGCCCCGAAGTGATGATCGCCGGCGATCCGTATGCGACGCTGGGAGGCGGCCCGGCGCCGTTCCGGGGGTACGGGGATCCGAGCCTGGAGCGCGATCCGGTTACCGGCACGCTCTGGATGTCGTACTCGTGGCTGGATGTTCTTGTGACGAGCTTCAGCCCGCCGCCGGTGTTCGATTTCGGCGTGCGCACGCATATCGCGCGCAGTGACGACAACGGCGCGACGTTTACGTACGTCGGCGCGGCGAACGCGCCGACGTCGATCAACCATCCGGATAGCAATGCGCCGGGTTGGACACAGCAGGAGGTCTCGACGCTGTTGCGTGAGCCGGCAGGCGGCTGGCAGCTGCTCTGGCTGACGTATTTCGACCCGCAAGGCACGCCGGCGCCGGGCGCGCCCGACGGGCATTCGGATCCGTACTTCATGCGGTCACTCGCCGCCGCGCCCGGCGATCTGGGCGATGTCAGCCAGGCGTGGGCGCGGGGTTCTGGCACGTCGGCGTCGTTCGGTGCGCAGTACAACCTCAGTGTGCTGCCGCAGCTCTCGGACTGCGTGGCGCTCACCGAACCGGCGCTGTTCGCGAAGGCGGGCGTGACGTATCTCGCGACGAACTGCGTCGTCGTCGACGGAAGCGGGCGACGCGACGACCTGGAGCGGCTCGTTCTGCTCCGGCAGGAGGCGTCTGGCTACAGCTACGTCGGCACGCTGCTCACGTACGATGATGCGGTCGACCTCGGTGCCAGCCGCATCGAGCAAGCTGACCTTTTGTTCTCGCAGAGCGGGGCGGTGATCCTCATCGCCACGCCGATCCGCAACAGTCCTGCGCCGAATCATCTGGGTTGCGTCGCGTTTGAGGTGACAGACATCGCGTCCGCGCAGGTGCGGCGCGATGCCGGCGGCGATGCCGTGCAACTCTCGCGGATCACTGGCGACGATAACGGCATCGGCGCCGGGCTTTGCACGTATGACGCCGCGAGTTCGACCGGCGTGCTGATGGTGATGCACGACCAGCCGACGCCGAACGAGGTTGAGTTCTCGATGCGGGCGACGGGCATCCATCCGGAGGTGGCTGCGCCTCCGGCCGTAGGTGGCGCTGCGCTCGCGCCGGATCTGCCCGCAACAGCCGGTGAGGGCGATGGCGCGCGGCGTTGGTGGTTCGTCGCTGCTGCGGCGGCAGTTTTGTGCGCCGCGATCGGGGTTGGGTTCGTGCGCTGCAGGCGTTCGGTGTTTCCCTGATTTGTCGCGCTACCCGCGGCGGCCTATACTTCGCGCACAGGCGAAGACGGAGACGAGTACGCCGCTGGTGCTGCCGAGCGAATCCGGGCATGGTGTGAGCCGGATGCAGCAATCACGGTCGAAGATCCCTCCCGAGCTGGTCTGCTGAACGCCGCCGCTGGCACGTAAGCAGACCCGGAAGCCCCCGTTAGCAGGGCAGGGCGTGTTAGCGTCCGAAGAGCGCTCGCCACTGGCGAGAACAAGGGTGGTACCGCGGGCACCGATCGATTCGGCCCGTCCCTGTATTTGGGGCGGGCTTTGTTGTGCCCGAAGCGCAGAGCAGCACCGGAGTGCGACATGAAACCAGTATCCAGCAGACCGTCGTTTGTCGAGATGGAGAAGAGCACGCTCGAGTGGTGGCGCGAGCAGGGGATGATCGACAAGTACCTGCATCGCAATGACGGTTCGGATCGGCGGTGGTCGTTCATCGACGGGCCGATAACGGCGAACAATCCGATGGGGGTGCACCACGCGTGGGGGCGTTCGTACAAGGATCTGTACCAGCGCTTCCACACGATGCTCGGCGAGAAGCAGCGGTATCAGAACGGTTTCGACTGCCAGGGGCTGTGGATCGAGGTGGAGGTCGAGAAGGAGCACGGGTTCACGTCGAAGAAGGACATCATCGAGCATGGCATCGACAAGTTCGTGCAGGAGTGCAAGGACCGCGTCGACCGCTTCGCCGCGAAGATCACCGAGCAGTCGATCCGCCTGGGCTACTGGATGGATTGGGACAACTCGTACTTCACGAACTCCGACGAGAACAACTACACCATCTGGATGTTCCTCAAGACATGCTGGGAGAAGGGCTGGGTGTACAAGGGCCACGACACGATGCCGTGGTGCCCGCGCTGCGCGACCGGCCTCTCCGAGCACGAGATCGTCACGGAGGGCTATCGCGAAGTCACGCACACCAGCGTCTACGTGAAGTTCCCGCTGCTCGAGCGGCCGGGCGAGTCGTTGCTGGTGTGGACGACGACGCCGTGGACGCTGCCGGGCAACGTCGCCGCGGCGGTGCACCCGGAACTGGCGTACCTGAAGGTGCGTGAAGGCAACGACGTCCTGTACGTCTCGAAGGGCGCAGCGAAGGTGGCACTGAAGCCGGGCTTCGAGGTGCTGGGCGAGGTGAAGGGCGCCGATCTCGTCGACCTGACGTACCGCGGGCCGTTCGACGAACTGCCGGTCGCGCAGGGGATCGTGCATCGCGTCATTGCCTGGATGGATGTGTCGGATGAAGAGGGCACGGGCATCGTCCACATCGCACCGGGGTGCGGCAAGGAGGACTTCGCGCTTAGCAAGGAGTACGCGCTCGCGGTCATCGCGCCGGTCGACGACGAGGGCGTGTACATCGACGGATTCGGCGCACTGACGGGCAGCTTCGTCGGCGAGGATGCCACGCGCGACGCGATCTTCACGCAACTGCGCGACAAGCACTTCATGTATCGCACGCAGCAGTATGCGCACCGCTATCCGCACTGCTGGCGCTGCGGCACCGAACTGATCTTCCGCCTCGTCGATGAGTGGTTCATCAGTATGGATGAGCTACGCCTCAAGATCGCTGACGTCACCAAACAGATCCGCTGGATCCCCGACTTCGGCCTGGCGCGCGAACTGGACTGGCTGAAGAACATGGACGACTGGATGATCTCCAAGAAGCGCTACTACGGCCTCGCGCTGCCGATCTACGACTGCGAGGCATGCGGCGCATTCGAGGTGATCGGCAGCGAGATGGAGCTGGAGACGCGCGCGGTCGAAGGCTGGGATGTGTTCGAGAGGCACTCGCCGCACAAGCCATTCATCGATGCCGTGAAGATCGCGTGCCCAACGTGTGGGGCGGCGGTCTCGCGCATTCCGGACGTCGGCAACCCGTGGCTGGACGCGGGCATCGTGCCGTACGCCACGCTGAAGTATCGAACGGACAGGGCGTACTTCGACGAGTGGTTCCCGGCGAAGTTCATCACGGAAGCGTTCCCGGGGCAATTCCGCAACTGGTTCTACTCGCTGCTGACGATGTCGACCGCGCTCGAGGAGCGTCCCTCGTTCGAGACGGTGCTGGGGCACGCGATGGTGCGCGACGAGCAGGGCGCCGAAATGCACAAGAGCGCCGGTAACGCCATCTGGTTCGAGGACGCCGCCGACAAAATGGGCGTCGACGTGATGCGCTGGCTCTTCCTGCGCGCCAACCCAGCGAACAACATCAACTTCGGCTACGGCCCCGCGGACGAAGTGCGCCGCTCGATGTTCCTGACGCTCTGGAACACCTACGCGTTCTTCGTTACGTATGCGGAGCTGGATGGATGGACGCCTGCCACTGCGGCTGCAGAGGTCGCTTTCACGGAACTCGATCGCTGGGCGCTGTCGGAGCTGCACCAGTTGGTCGCTGGTGTGACGGATGCGCTGCAGGACTTCGATGCGGCTGCGGCGACGAAGCTGGTCGAGGCGTTCGTCGACGATCTATCGAACTGGTACGTGCGGCGCAGTCGTCGGCGATTCTGGAAGTCGGAGAGCGACAGCGACAAGCTGGCCGCGTACGCGACGCTGTACGAGTGCCTTGTCACGCTGGCGAAGGTTATGGCCCCGTTCACGCCGTTCCTGAGCGAAGAAATGCATCAGAATCTGGTGCGCTCGTTCGATGCGAATGCAGGTGAATCGATCCACCTGGCCGACTGGCCTGTGGCGGACGCGGCGCGCATCGACCGGACGCTGTCGGAGGAGACGCGGCTCGTGATGCGCATCGCGTCGCTGGGGAGGGCGGCGCGGGCGAAGGCGCAGCTGAAGGTGCGGCAGCCGGTGGCGGAGTTATGGGTGAAGTTGCCGACGCAGGCAGAAGAGATCGCGCTCGAACGGCTCGCGCCGCAGCTGCTCGAAGAACTGAACGTGCGCGCGCTGCGCATCGTGCGCGATGAGACAGACTTCCTGCGCTTCGAGGTGAAACCGAACCTCAAGTTGCTCGGACAGAAGTACGGCCGCGACGTGCAGGAGATCGCAAAGGCGCTGGCGTCGATGCCGGAGGCGGAGCTGTCGCAGGTCGCGCGCGCGGCGGGTGCCGGGCAGCCCGTCGAGGTCGCGGGCAAGATGCTCGCGCCGGAAGAGCTGCTGGTGAACGGGCGCGAGAAGGAGGGCTTCGCGTCGGCGGAGGAGAACGGCGCGGTCGTAATCGTCTCGTCGGAGTTGACGCCGGAGCTGGTGCGGGAGGGCCTGGCGCGCGAGATCGTGCACCGCCTCCAGAACCTGCGCAAGGACGCTGGATTCGAGATCGCCGACCGCATCAAGGTGTACTATCGTGCCGACGCCGAGATCGGCGACGTGATGCGCCAGCACGAGCCGTACATCGCCGCCGAAACGCTGGCCGTCGCGCTCTCCGACGACGCGCCGGAGCACGGCGTGCACAGCGAGACGGCGGATATCGACGGGCACGAGGTGACGCTGTCGGTCGTGCGGGTGTGATCGATGTGACATCGAGGAAGGGGAGAGCGGTTTTGAGCAGGGTGGCCCCCACCCTTCGGCCTAGAACCTACAACCGGGAGGTTATAGCCTACTCACATGGACGGACGAGAACTTCGGGCTCAGGCTGCTATCACGGGGCTCGGCATCTCCGAGATGGGGCGCGTGTATGGGCATGATGCGCAGCACTTCGCGGCGGAGGCGGTGCAGCGCGCGGTCGCGGATGCGGGACTGCGCAAGGATCAGATCGACGGGCTGCTGGTCAATCCGGGCGTGACGCCGCTCGGCGGTATGGGCGGCGTCGGGCTGCAGAACTATCTCGGGCTCACGCACCTGCGGCTGCTTTCGAGCATGAACTGTGGCGGCGCGACGGCGAACGTGATGGTGCAGTACGCGGCGATGCAGGTGATCCACGGCCTCGCGAACCATGTCGTGTGC
Organism: Chloroflexota bacterium; assembly: GCA_031400455.1. Lineage (GTDB taxonomy): Bacteria > Chloroflexota > Dehalococcoidia > DSTF01 > JACRBR01 > JANXYW01. The sequence continues at coordinate 14,499 of JANNPX010000012.1, forward strand.
GTCTTTGCCGACGCGCCGCTGACGGAAGGGCGCGGCGGCGGCGCGGCGTACGCCGGCATGGGCCGCCCGACGCGCCCGAGCGGCATGGGCGGACTCTATCCCGCGTTCGGCGTCTTCGGTATCAACGCGCACTACGCGCTGGCGACGCGGCGCCACATGGCGATGTACGGTACGACGACGGATCAACTCGGCGCGATCGCCGTCGCTGAGCGTCAGTGGGCGGCGAAGAATCCGATCGCAGCGCATCGCGATCCGATCACGCTCGACGACTATCGCGCGTCGCGGTGGGTGGCAGAGCCGTTGCACCTGCTCGACTGCTGTTTGGTCTCGAACGGCGGAGTCGCCGTCGTCGTCTCGCGCGCGGACGAGGCGCGCGATATGGCGCAGCCGCCGGCGTACGTCTGGGGCATGGGGCAGGGGCATCCGGGTGATATGCGGCGCAAAGGCTGGGACGTCGAGACGCAGACCGGCGCGCCGATGTCGAAGGAGAAGGCATTCGCGATGGCGGGCATCGGCGTCGGCGACGTCGACGTAGTGCAGGCGTACGACTGCTACACCTACACCGTGCTGGTGACGCTCGAGGACTACGGCTTCTGCGCGAAGGGTGACGGCGGGCCGTTCGTCGAGGATGGCAAGCTCGGCCCGGGCGGCAGCCTGCCGACGAACACCGGCGGCGGGCAGCTCAGCGCGTTCTACATGTGGGGCATGACTCCGCTGAGCGAGGGAGTCATTCAGGCGCGCGGCAGCGGCGGCGAGCGTCAGGTCGCGAAGCACGACGTCGTGCTGGTTACCGGCAACGGCGGGATTCTGGACCATCACTCGACCCTCGTGCTATCGCCGAACGGACGGTGAGGCGAGATGAACTGGAGCGCGAGGCTGCGCCACTTCGCACGGAGTCATCCACCCGGGCTGATCATTCCGGCCGGGCTGGCGCTTGCATACTTCGCGAATGGCCTGATGCACAACCTTGCCGACGGCGTCGTCATGCCGCTGATCGTGAACGCGTTCAACGACGGACCGTCTCGCGATTTAACTTGGACGATCGCCGGAGCTCACGTTAGGTTCGCTAACATTATTGAGGATTCGTTCGTGCTGATCGCGATTGTCGTGATCGTCTACACGCTCGCGTTGAGGCCGTTGCCAACCGACGATCTAACGCCGTCTGGCATCGAGCAATGCCCGGAATGCCGGAGCAACGTCCGGATCGGCGCTGCACGTTGCCCGTCTTGCCGTACTGAGCTTGCAGGTGCACCATGATGGAACGGCTCGCGCGCCTCTTCCGCGAGGAAAGCACTGCGATCACCGTACCAGTCGGATTCGTCGTGCTATATGCGACATGGACCTTGCTCGCGTCAATCATCGGCGGTGTGTTTTATCCGGTGTTGCTTCGACTGCTGGACAAAGACCCCAGCGGAGGAGACTTCGATGATGCGCGTATCAGCTTCCACATAGGTAACGTTCTCGTCGACGTGACGACACTCATAATTTACGGAGCGGCGTTCGTGCTGCTCACGCTCTTAATCTACCTGCTCATCACGCGGTGGCTTGTTAACGGAGAATCGTTCGAGATGCGAGAATGTCCGGAGTGCAAGAGCGATATCTTCGCTGATGCGCGGCGTTGCGCGTTCTGTTCGGCCGCCGTTACCCCGTTGGTCGGACTATCCGGTACCGTGGAGGAGACGGGTGGCGGCTAAGCGCGGCGTCGCGTTCGAGCAGGTTGCGGAGATGGCGCTGGCGTTTCCGGGCGTTGTCGCGCGGTCGTCGTACGGTACTCCAGGGCTGTACGTCGCTAAGAAGTTCATGGCGCGGCTGCGCGAGCCGTACGTGATGGTGCTGACGCCCGTCGAGGATGTCGAGCAGCAGTTCCTCATGGGGACGCAGCCTGAGGTGTTCTTCCTGACCGACCATTATCGAGGCTACCCGACGATCCTCATCCGGCTGTCGAAGGTGGATTCGCGAGAGATGCGGGCCTTGGTCGAAGAGTCGTGGCGGCGGCTGGCGCCGAAGAAGCTGTTGGCCGAGTATGAGGCGAGTGCTGCGACTGCTGCCTCGAAGCCGGCGAAGAAACGGACGGCGACAAAGCGATGACCGATACCTACACGAAGCCGATCCCGCAGGCCGACGCGGAGTCGCAGGAGTTCTACGACGGCGCGCGGCGGCACGAGCTGATGCTGATGCGCTGCCTCGGGTGCGGCGCGTGGCGGCTGCCGTCGCGACCGCGCTGTCCGGACTGCTGGTCGACCGACACGGAGTGGGCGAAGGCGAGCGGACGCGGCACGTTGTACAGCTTCGGCATCATGCACCAGAAGTTCCCGGGCTTCGCCGAGGACGGGCCGTACAACTACGCCGTCGTCGAGCTGGTGGAGGGGCCGCGCATCGTCAGCGACATCGTCGGCGTGCTGGTGGGCGAGATCGTCTGCGATATGCCCGTACAGGCGGTCTACGACGATGTGTCGGATGACACGACGCTGATCCGCTTCACGAAGAGCGCCACGTGAGCCCGAAGTTCGTGCGAGGCGGCGAGCGCCCGAAGGCGCAACCGGGCACGGTCTCCGGGGCGCGCGCGTACGAGCTACACGGAACGCGCTACTACCAGGTGATCTTCCAGCTCGACGCGGAACCGGGCGTCTCGCGCGAGGCGCGGCTGTCGTTCGATATGACGTACGACGATCCGCAGCCCGGCGATCGCGTGCTGGTCCAGCAGATCCTCGGCGTCGTCGACAAGATGTCGCGTAACCCGGAAGCCCAGTCACCAGCGGCTGGCGACCAGGCGACCAGTCCATGACCTTCTCGATCATCGCTCGCGATCCGGCATCCGCGGCGTTCGGCGTCGCCGTTTCGACGGCGGTGCCATGCGTCGGCGCCGTCGTGCCATGGGCGAAGAGTGGCGTCGGGGCGATCGCGACGCAATCGCACACGAACATCGAACTGGGATGCGACGGGGTCAAGCTGCTCGAGACGGGGTCGAGCCCAGAGGCCGCCCTTCAGGGCCTGCTGGCCGAGGATCCGGGCGCCGCTGTGCGCCAGGTGGCGGGCATCGACTCGCTCGGGCGAACGTTCGCCTTCACCGGCGCCGATTGCGTCGCGTGGTGTGGCAGTCGCGAGGGCGTTGACTATTCCGTGCAGGGCAACATGCTCGTCGGGCAGGCGACGATTGATGCGATGGCGGAGGCGTTCGAGGCCAGCGCCGGCCGCTGGCTTGGCACGCGGCTGATGATGGCGCTCGAAGCGGGGCAGGCGGCCGGCGGCGACAACCGCGGCCGCGTGTCGGCAGCGCTGCTCGTGACGCCGGCGGACGCCACGACTGGGCCGCCACCGATGCAGTTCGATCCGCGCCGATACGAGATGAACATCCGCGTCGACGAACACGCGGATCCCGTCGCGGAGCTGCGTCGCATCTTCGACGCGATCCGCCGCCTAGGGCGCGAGCAGAGGTAGCACGAGGCACGCCGTTGGAATGAACAGAGGCGCCGATTCGGCGCCTCTGCTCTTGCATATGCGGCTTGGTCTCGGCTAGCAGCGGCGGCCGAGTTGCCGGATCGCAATCTGGATGTCCTGTCGGTTCACGCGATGGTCGCCGTTCATATCGTACTGCGCGCGATACCGCCCGAACGTGTGTGCCGTGATCGCCGCTACATCGCGGCCGGTGACACGCCCGTCGCCCGTGACGTCCGCACAGGCTGCTGACTCGGAGGTCTGTGTGCGCTGTGGCGTGCGCGTCGTGGTCACGGCCGTCCGCGTCGGCACCGCAGTCGCCGTTGGTATCGCCGTCGACGTGGGTACTGCCGTCGGCGTGTACGTGGGGCCTTGCGGCGGGCCGCTGATCGCGGTCGCAGTCTGCACGGCGATCGCTGTGGCAGTCTGCGCGTCGGGGCCGGGCGGTGTCGGTGTGGCTTCGGGTGCCGGCGTACACGGCGTGCCGTCGGCGGTGTTCACGTAGACGTCGGGGCCGTAGGTGTTCAGTTGCGGATGTGGGTCGTCGAACGCCCTGCCGATTGTGTAGGTGCCCGCCGTCGTTCCTCCGAGGTCGGGGATGCTGTAAGTAACGACGTGCAGGCTCATGCATGCGAAGCCGTTTGCGGTATTTGATGAGCTTACCGCTGCGCCTGTGGGATTGTTCGGCGTAAGCCAGAAGTCCGCTAGATGACCGTCACCGGCTGCCGGTGTTTGGCCGAAGGTCGTGCATCCGAGAATGAGCCCGCTTGAGCCGTTCTGATCGGGAGCGTCGTCGGCATGCGAGCGAGCGCAGAACAGCTCCGCGCCGCCGAACGCTTCTCCAGGCAGCGAATCACTGGCGATATTGGCGATTGATGCGAGTGCGCCGTCCCAAACCAGGTGGATGTTGAATCCGAAATACGCCTCAGATGAGACTGTGGTGTTGACAGGAATTCGTAGCTTGCCGTTGACTAGTTCTGGCTCGCCAAGGGAGATCTCACCCCCGGTGCCACCCGTTGGTAAGCACGGATCGCCGTTGGCGAGGTTCACGTAGATGCTGTCCCCGTAGGTATTGGTTTGAGGGAGCGATTGGGTGCTGATGGTGTACGAGCCGTTAGCTAACACAGCAGGGTCGAGAGTATCGAATCGAGAAATGTACATGGACATACAACCGGACGCTGCCTTTGGTGTGAGCGTAAAGACTGCCAGCGTCCCGGCACTGATCGTGCCACGTCGAGTGAGGTCGATGCATCCTAGGACGTACCCGTCGTAGGCATAGAGCGGCTCGTGAGACCTCGCACAGAACGTGTTCCCGCTCTCGACCGGGTCGAAGATGTCGCCAGAAATCACTTCGCGTGTCGGGTCTACGATGCTCGCCAGGTCTCCTTCAAAGTTGAGATGCACGTTGAATCCGACGAACGGATCGACGGGCGCCGTTGTGTTCACCGGCACTCGGATCTTGCCGTCGATCAACTCCGGCGTGCCGATGTAGATCTGTCCGCCGATCCCACTCGTGGGTGGCGGTGGCGGCGGGCTCGGCGGCGCGCAGGGTGGTGTTGTCTGCTCGTTCGGGTCGCATGCGGGCGGGGAGCGCGGCGTGCAGGGCGGCGATGTCTGGCCGGGGAAGCAGATCGGGGGGCTGATCGGCGTTTCTACGGCGCAGGGTGGGCTGTTGATATCGGCGCCGGGCGATGGGTTGCACGGGAACGGCGTCGGGCCGCAGGGAGGGCTTGAGTCGGGCGGCGGGGATAACGGACAGCCCGAGTTCGGCAGGCAGCGGACGCGGATGGCCGTCTCCATATCGCCGGCGCGCACCTCGACGTTCGGCTGGTACGAGTATGAGTCGGAGTAGATGACGACGGATGTGGATGCCTCGCCACCGCTCGTGAGCGCGTAGTAGGGTGACGCGGATCCGTTGAACACGGAGAAGTACACCGGCAGTCCATCGTCGACGGGGCTGCCCTCGTTGCTTCGCACGAACACGCGCAGGTTCGATGTACTACTGCCGTCGCAGTAGATGGCGGCCGGATCGGGGCGCTTCAGTTCGATGCTCGTGGCGATGGCGCTGCACGGGGGACTCGCGTCCGGCGGCGAGACGCCGCAGCCCGGATTGGGTGGTGGGGTGGGTGTGGATGTGGGGATGAACGTCTCCGGTGTCGAGGTGGCGACCAGCACGTTGCCGCGATCGACGATCGGCGGCAGGGTGTTGCCGGAGCCGCCGACGATACCGGCGGCGCTCGCGCCAAGCAGCCCGAACTCCAGCGCTCCCAGCGCCAGCAATCCGACAACGAAGACCATGATCTTCCTGTTCATAGCGTCCACCTTTGCGACTTTCTGTCAGTCAACTTGCTTCCCCGCTCGTGGTGCGTAGAACGCGGGCGCCCCGCGTGTGTACCCGTACTGCTCCAGGCCGGCCGTCTTCGGCGACAGCACGTGCGACGCGCCGTTCTGCCATGCGAACACCGGCTCATACCTCACGGACGATCCGGCGACGGCCGATGTTCCAGGCGCGTAGAACACAGCGTCGCCGCGCTCGAACCCGTCGCCCGGCGATGAGGTCGCGTACTGCGCCTCGTCGCCGCGCTGCCAGTGGTAGACCGCGGCGAAGCCGTCGAGCGGCGCAGTCGATGCATAGAAGGCGATGCCCTCGTCCGACCAGCCGCTGCCGGGCGAGGCTGCGGCGTACATAGTTGCGTTCTTCGCGCCGCGCCATTCGTGGATGGCGACGCCGGGCCGTAGCTCGAACGCCGCGGTCGCGTACGGCTCGAGGCTGCTGACCGTCGTGAAGATGCTGCCGGTGCTGTCGCCGAACGCCGCCTGCTGGAACGGGCTGTAGCACGTCGGGATGCGCACCTGCGCGAACGTCAGGCAGTCGAGCCACGGCTCCGCCTCGGACCAGGGGCCTTCGAGGCGGTCCGCCGTCCGCGCGCCAATGGCGCTGAACGACGTATTCATCAGGGCGACGTACTTGTGCAGCGCTTCGTTCCAGGTGATGCTCGCGCCGTTCTCGAAGGCTGCCAGCTTCTGCACGGGATCCGTCGGGTGCTCCACGTTCCAAAGCGGCTGCGCCGTTTCCAGTGACGCTGTCCATGCTGCACCGTCCCAGTACTCGTACGCGGTAACGTCCGCCATGCGCACAGGTGCGACTCGAGCCAACACTTCGTGGGCAGCCGTCGATTCGTCCGAACCGGGCGCCCTCGTCTGCAGCGCGAGGCGCAAGAGGCCATCTTCGGCGACTTCGATTGGCATGGCGCCGATCACCTGGTTGCCGGCGGCGCGCTGCCCCTCCCAGAGCTTCCGGGCGAGGATGGCCGTCTGCATCGTGTTGGTGTCAAAGCGCGCGAGGCCGACTTCGCCAATCCAGTAGGCGTACGGTCCGGAACCGTATACGTAGGCGGTGTAGAAATCGAACGAGTGGTCGCTGCTGGGCCATGCGCCGGACGGCCATGCGGTCAACGAGCTGTCCTTCGGCAGGAACGGAGCGGCGAGGCCGTTCTGCGAGATGTAGTGGAGCTCTGGGCAACCCTCAGCATCGCGGGTATCCGCCCAGGCGATGGAGTTCGCACCGATCTGCTTGCCGGACTCGGCCAGGTAAAGCGTGTCGCCGAAGAGCCACCAGGTGCGCGCGCCGACGACGATCGACTGACCGCCATCGCCGCCCTGTACGAGCGCGGCGCGGGCGTCTTCGTTGGAGAACGAACAGATCTGTCGGGCGAAGATGGCGGGCGGCGCCGGGACGGCGGAGAGAGGCTGTCCGGTCGTGGTAGTGGAGGGTTGAGCGGCACGAGCGAGCAGTAGCGCCGCTCCTGCGATTGCCGGTATCGCCGCGAGCGCGATCAGCAGCCGCCCGCTGCGGCGCGCTGTCGTCGATGCAACCTCCGCCAGGGTTGGCACCGCCCCTCGTTGTTGTGCGCCTTGCTTGTGCGGCGAAGCATACCACGAAGCTAGCGAGGCTTCGCCGGAGGATCGCCGTTTGTGAGCCCGCTCCGTCAACATACGCCGATGCTACTACAGATGACGGGCCCTGAACCTGTCGGCCGCCTGACAGTTGGCTGACGCGTGGCCTACGGTCCGGGCCGCGATAGTTTATCCGAGGATGAAGCGCCGGACTATTTCCTCGGATAGCGAGTCGACGACGAGGTCGGCAGCGCCAAGGTCGGCGGCCGGGTGCGTCGTCGTGACGCCAATGGCGCGCATGCCGCCGGCCTTCGCCGCTTGGAGGCCGGCGGGCGCATCCTCGATCACGACACAAGACTCCGGACTGACGCCGACGCGCAAGGCGGCGACGAGGAACCCCTCGGGATCTGGCTTCCCCTTTGCCGCGTCCTCCTCGGCGATCAGCGCCTGGAAGTGCCCACCGATATTGAGCGCTTCGACGACCATGTCGAGGTTCGCCCGCGGCGCCGACGTCACGACCGTCGTGGGCACGTCCTGCTCGTCGAGAAACAGCAGCAGCTCTCGGACGCCGGGCAGCAGCTCAAGATCACCGCTGGCGGCCGCGCGGAAGAGCTGCTCCTTGCGCCCGGCGAGCTCACGCAGGCGGGCGGCGTCGATGTCCGCTGAAAGGCCACGGATGATCGGTTCGTTGCGCAGACCGAACGTCTGCGTGAAGTAGTCGGGTGCATGCGCCAGCCCGGCTTCTCGTGCGAGTTGGTGCCAAGCGGAGAGGTGGTGCGGACGGCTATCGACGATCACGCCATCGAGGTCGAAGAGGACGGCAACGTCACTCCGCACGCGACGTAACGGCGAGGCGGAAGCGGCGATCGTAGTTGCCGCCGGCGTAGGTGTCGCAGCACGAGCGGCAGGCGACCTTGTCGCGGCGGCTTCGTACATAACGGCGGCGACAGCGCGGGCACGTCATGTGCCAACCGCGGCGCTGTGCGCGTTCCTTCTGCGCAAACGGCGGGCAGGTGATGGTGATCCGAGGGTCGAGTTCGTGCGCCACCGCGCTGAACTCGCGTCCATGCGGGGCAATGCGACGACCATAACGCCAGCGCGCCGCCCAGTGCGCAAGCTCGTGCTTGAGCACCAGCAGCGTCGCATCGATGCCGTGGTCGCGGTGGTAGAGCGTGGCCAGTTTGATGGAGCCGCTATCCGGATAGCAGCGGCCCGCACTGGAGGTCATACGGCTGCTCATCTCGAGGCGCGGGTACGGCGCGCGCGGCATCGCGAGCACGTCGCGGAAGTGGCCCTTGATGAGGCGATCCATGGCGTCCTGAAGTTCGGCCTGAAGCCAGAACTCAGGTCCACCAAGGGGGAGCATGTAGCCTTCGGCGTTCGCAGTGCGGTTAACCAATGCGCCTCGTCCCGGGGAATAGGGGACCGTTGAGCGGACCTCGTTCCATGCCTGAATCATCGGTGTCTGGAGCCATTTGGCCACGGTGGGGTGGGACCTCCGTGCCTGCGCCAGGCAACTCGCAGTGCCTGAGTGAGGCCATCTTACATCGAGGGTCGGCGGAGAGGCAGATGTTCGGCACCCAGAAACCGTGAAATTATGTCTATTGGCTCGTGAATTTTCGCCCGCGCTGTCAACACATCTGTCACAGCGAGAGGTGCGGGCACCGGGCATTGGTTAGTTCTATTGGTGGGCGCCCCACGGGATTAGATTATATGTTCTCCTCGCGCCGATCGCAAGCTGTCAATGGCTCCGAGCGCCAGCCTTGGCCCGGTGATACGCTGGCACACGCGCGCGATCTGGCGCATCGCGCGGAGCAGAGGCGGCTCGCAATGGTGGCTCGATCAGTAGTGCGCATTGCCCACGGCGGCGGCGGGTCGCTTGCCGCGCCGAACTCGCTTGAGGGCATCGAGCGTTCGCTGTCTTACGGTCTGGAGATGATCGAGATCGACGTGCGGTGCACGCGCGACGGAACGCTCGTGCTTTCGCACGACGATGTACTCGACGGTGCGGCGAGCATCGCCGCAACATCGTTCGCAGAGTTGAGGCGGGCGCACCCGAGCGTGGCTGCGCTCGACGACGCGATGGAGCTCGTAGGCGGGAAGACGACGCTCAACCTCGACATCAAGGACGCCACTTCGATGGCGCGTGTGGGTGCGGTCGTGCGCAAGCATGGCGCTGAGGATGCGTGCATCGTCAGTAGCCTCGAGCGGCCATGGCTGATCGCGCTGGCGGACCTGGAGCCGCGGCTGCCGGCGTTTCTCTCGTATCCGGCGGATAAGGGCGGCGCGTCGCAGAAGGCGTGGCTGAAGCCCGTCGTGACGGGCGTGGTTTCGTTGATGCGGCTATCGTTGCCAACGCGGCTGCCGGGCATGCTCCGGGGCCTGCAGGGCGTGGGCGTCACCGTCTACCATCCGCTGGTGACGCCGAAGCTTGTCGAGTTGGTACACCAGATGCGTCTGCCGCTGTATACGTGGACCGTCGACGATCTTGCAAGGATGCAAGAGCTCGTTGCGATGGGCGTTGACGGCATTACGAGTAACCGGCCTGATCTGCTCGCCGAGCTTCCCGCGACGGTTCAGCCCACCACCGCGTGACGGGCCGATACAGCGCCGCGACTACGCCTTGCCGCTGCGTTGCCGCGCGGTCGGCTCCCACGTCTGGTACTCGATGGCGCCGACGCAGGTGAGGAACATGCGGCTGGTGACATCGCCCATATGGTGGAAGCGCTTCTTCACTGCCTTGATCAGCGCATCGCCGTCGCCGCGATAGCTCCGGATCCACGCCGTCATGCCACCATCGTCCTTTGCGATCGCTCGCACCTCGCGCGCATTCTCGATCGTGCCAACGATCTTCTTGCCGTTCCGCACGATTGCCGCGTCGGCCAGCAGACGGTCGATATCGGCTTCGCGGAACCGCGCGACCTTCGCAACGTCGAAGCTACGGAAGGCCTTCTCGAATGCGGGCCACTTCGACCGCATGATGCGCCAGTTGAGGCCGGCGCCGAAGACGAACCACGTCATCATCTCAAAATAGGTGCGATCGTCCGGCGGCGTTGTGCCGACAGGAAACGGGAAGATATCGGTAGGGTTCGCGCCCTCAGGGCCGCGGCGTGGCATGCTTCCCCCTCGCCCTTCGCAAGCACTCTACGACGGCATCGCTCAGACGGACAAGATCACGTATCATCCCGGAACGAAAACAAGGAGGAAACGTGGCGTTGGAGATTCGTCCCTATCGCGAAGAGGAAGCCCAGGCGTTCCTCCGCGTCCCGGCGATCGTCTTTGGCAATTACGCGGGCGAGGATCAGATCAGGGCGCGTGGTGACATCGGCATCCGGCCGGAATGGTCGCTCTGCGCGTTCGAGGACGGCAAGCTCGCGACGACCTACGGCGCGTACCCGCTGGTGATGCGGCTGAACGGCGCGAAGGCACCCGTTGCCGGCGTCACCGTCGTCGGTACGCTGCCGTGGTACCGGCGCCGCGGACATCTGCGGAAGATCATGGAGACCGACTTCAAGCGGCGCTATGAAGAGCGCATGGAGCCGATCGCCGCGCTGCTCGCGTCCGTCGCCGCGATCTATCAGCGCTACGGCTACGCAGTGTGCTCGACGGCTGTGCGCTACCAGATCGACCCGCGCATGGTGAACTTCGCGCCGACGGTGCCGAAGGCCGAAGGCACGTGGCGTGAAGGTACGCCCGACGAACTGCCGCTGCTTGAGCGCATGTATCGGGAGTTCACGAAGCCGCGCAACGGATATCTGCACCGCGCGCCGGTGATCTGGGACGGGCAGGTGTTGGGACGCCAGCCGGTTGCAGGTAACCCTGGCGATTTCGGCCCAAGCCTGGTGGCGGTCTACGAGGAGGGCGGTGAACCGAAGGGTTACGTTGCCTATGCCGCCAAGTTCTTCGAGCAGTCCCCCGACAACGCCGGCCCGGGACAGCGCGTACTCGTGCGCGACTACGTATGGAACACGCGCAGCGCGTACCGGGCGATCTGGGAACATGTCAAGACGTTCGACCTCGCCAACCGCATTTGGATGAACTGCGCGCCGATCGACGACCCGGCGCCGCATATCATGCTGGATCCGCGCGAACTGGACGCCACACATCGCGACCATCTGCTCGGACGGATCATCGACGTCGAGCGTGCGCTGCCGTTGCGTCCGTATGGCGCGGAGGGCCGGGTGGTGTTCGAGCTTCGCGACGAGATGTGCCCGTGGAATGCCGATCGCTGGGCGCTCGAGGCGGGTAGCGGAGGCGCGACCGTGTCGCGGACGAAGGACGCCGCGCAGCTCACGCTGGACGTGTCGGCGCTGGTACAGCTGCTGTTCGGGCAGGCATCGCCGTCGCTCGCGGTGCGCTACGGCCGCGCCGATGCCGCGCCGGACGCTCCGCTGGCGCTCTGGGACGCGATGTGGCGGACGGAATACGCGCCGTTCTGCCCGGACTGGTTCTAGCAGGTCGCGACGATCCGCGAGCGAGTCCTCAGATCAATTCCGCAATCGACCGCACGATGCGGTGCGGGCGCACGGCCGCCGTATCGGGGACGCCGCCGCCTGTCTCGTCTACCCATACTGTGTGCAACCCGAGGCGGTGCGGGGTGGCGATGTCTGCTTCGAGGCTGTCGCCTACCATCCACGTGTGCTCTGGAGTGACGCCGACCGCGGCGAGGGCGTGGCGGAAGACGCTCTCGTCGGGCTTGCCGACGCCGAATTCGCCTTCGATGACGATGCAGTGAAAGTACTGCTCGAGCGCGTGCTTGTTGACGCTGCGGCGCTGGTTGTTCGCTTCGCCGTTGGTGATCAGCGCCATCGGTATGCCGCGCGCCCGGATTGCCTCGAGCGTCTCGATTGCGCCAGCGTACGGCGCTATGGCGACCGCGCGGAGGGCCCGATAGTGATCGGCCAGGCGGTGCGCGACGTCGCCCGTGTCTTCGCCGAACCCGAGATCCGCGAAAGCGTGGCGCACGATCTCGCGGCTGGCGGCGTCGAGGTCCATGCGGCCGCGGTACTGGCGCTCCGGGTCGTCCCAGAACCATGTGCGGCGCGTGCGGATGGCGGAGTGCATGTCAGCGGGCGCGCGCGTCCCGTCGCTGTGCTTCTCGCACGACGCGAGCCAGGACTCCTCCATCCCCGTCGTCCAGTCGAGGATCGTGCCGTCCATGTCGAAGAAGATCGCCTTCGGCTGATCGGTCATGGCGCCGCCTGCCGGACCAGCCATGCGCGTATCTGCTCGATATGTTCGCGATAGTGCTCGTCGCTGTTGCTGCTGGCCATCTTCCACGTCGGCCAGCCGAAGCGCACTTCGTCTGCGAGGTCGGCTTCCGAGAGGGCTCCCACGGCGTGCACCATCGCCGCGTGGGCATCGCGTGACTGCTCGAGCACGGACGCCAGCGTTGCATCCTTCGCTGCCGCGTAGTCGCGCGCGTTCGATGCGTCGACGTTCTTCACGTCCGGCCGGTCGGGCGTCACGCCGTGGGCGACAGACTCCAGCCATGACGCGCAGCGCGCTTCCCAAACGGCGATGTGTGCCAGGACGTCCTTTACGGACAGGCCGTCGTCCAACTCTGTCGCGAGCATCGCCGTTTCATCGACCGATGCCACCACTGCCTGGAGGGCGTCCCAGTCGCGCTGTAGTGCCTGGAGTAGTTCGGTTTTGTTCATCAACCGCACCTCAATGAAAGCGTCGCCGCCGTTCGAGATCAGCACCGATGGGCGGGGGCTTGATTGGTGTGCCAGCCGGTGGCCGGTGCGCAGCGACGGCAATCTCCGCCAGTTCGGTGATGAACGGCAGATCCTTTGCAGAGTCATATTGCACGATCAGCCAGTCCGATGCACTCCGCCGCAACTCGATCCGAGGATCAGCCTTCAGGCGCTGGCGGTTGGCTTTGATCATCGCTTTCGTCAGCCTGATCTCCATGCGCCCGTCTTTCATGAAGTGCGCGACCTGCTTGCCGCTCACCCAGAAGGCGACGCCGTCGCCGAACACGTTCTCGCCCTCCAGTACGCCGTCGACCGCGAGGATGGTCTTGCGGATACGGCGGGCGAGCGCGCCGGGGTCAGCCACGCGATCTCGCGGCGGCGACCCTGGCACGGCCGTCCTTCGAAGCGGAGGTCGGCGTTTGTTTGGCAGTTTTCGGTTTTGCACCGTTTTTCGAAGCGGAGGCTGGCGTTTGTTTGGCAGTTTTCGGTTTTGGGTCAGTGACTGTCGGTGGCTTGCGGCCGTTCGCGGATGCTGCCGGCTTCTTGCCGTTTGCGCCGGCACTACTCACAGCCGGGGACGGCTGTGCCACTCCAGCGCGCTTCTTCGGAGGCTTGACGGACGCGAAACGTTCGGGGGATAGCGACTTGCGCAGATACTGGCCCGTGAAACTGTGCTCGACGAGGGCCACCTCCTCCGGCGTGCCCTGGGCGATGACTCTGCCGCCGCGGTCGCCGCCGAGCGGGCCAAGGTCGATGATGTGGTCGGCGTTCTTCATGACGTCGATGTGGTGTTCGATGACGACGACGGTGTTGCCGCCGTCGACAAGGCGCTGCAGCACGACGAGTAGTGCGCGCGTGTCCTCGAACGACAGGCCGGTCGTCGGCTCGTCGAGGATGTAAAGCGTCTTGCCGGTCGAGCGCTTCGACAGCTCCGTCGACAGCTTGATGCGCTGTGCTTCGCCGCCGGAGACGGTCGTCGCGGGCTGGCCGAGGCGGATGTAGCCGAGTCCGACGTCGTGCAGCGTCTCGAGCTTGCGCCGCACCTGCGGGATGTTCTCGAAGTAGCCGAGAGCCTCCTCGACGGTCATGTCGAGCACGTCGGCGATGCTCTTGCCCTTGAACGTGATCTCGAGCGCCTCGCGGTTGTAGCGCTTGCCCTTGCAGACCTCGCACGGCACCGTCACGTCCGGCAGGAAATGCATCTCGATCTCGATGTAGCCGTCGCCCGAGCACGCCTCGCAGCGCCCACCCTTCACGTTGAAGGAGAATCGTCCTGCCTTGTAGCCGCGGAGCCGCGCTTCCGGCACGGACGCGAACAGCTCGCGCACCGGCGTGAACAGCCCGGTGTACGTCGCAGGGTTCGAGCGCGGGGTGCGGCCGATGGGAGACTGGTCGATGTCGACGACCTTGTCGATGAAGTTGAGGCCGCGGATCGCATCGACCTTGCCGGCGCGATCGCGCGCGTTGTAGAGGTCCTGCGCCGCGCGCTTGTACAACAGGTCGTTGATCAGCGTGCTCTTTCCAGAGCCCGAGACGCCGGTGATGCAGACGAACTCGCCGAGCGGGATCTCGACATCGATGTTCTTCAGGTTGTTCTCGCGCGCGCCCTCGATACGAATGACGTGTCCGGTGCCCTTGCGCCGTGTCTCCGGCACCGGCACCTGGCGGCGGCCACTGAGGTACGCGCCGGTCATCGATCCTTCGGACGCCATGATGTCGTCGATGGTGCCTTCGGCGACGACACGTCCGCCGCCTTCGCCCGCGCCGGGGCCCATATCGACGATGTGGTCCGCGGCGCGCATCATCGATTCGTCGTGTTCGACGATCAGCACCGTGTTGCCGAGATCGCGCAGCCGCTCCAGCGTCTTGATCAGCCGCTCGTCGTCGACGGGATGGAGGCCGATACTCGGTTCGTCGCAGACGTACAACACGCCCATCAGGCTGGAGCCGATCTGCGTCGCCAGCCGGATGCGCTGCGCTTCGCCGCCCGAGAGCGTGCTCGCGGTGCGGTCGAGTGACAGATAGTCGAGGCCGACATCGAACATGAAGCGCAGCCGCTCGCGGATCTCCTTGAGGATCTGGCGCGCGATCATCTGTTCGCGTTCGTTCAGCGGCGTATCCGCGCCCGAGAGTCGCTCCACCCAGTCGACGGCCTCGCGCACGTCCATCCCCGTGACGCCCTGAATGTTGAGGTCCGCCACCGTCACGGCCAGCGTTTCCGGCTTCAATCGCGCGCCTTTGCAAGCGTGGCACGGCACGGCCGCCATGTACCGCTCGATCTCGGTGCGGATGTAGTCGGAGTCCGTCTCCTTGTAGCGGCGCTGCAGGTTGGGGATAACGCCCTCGAAGGTCGTGTCCCACTTGTTCGTGTGGCCGCCGCTCGCCGTGTACTTGAGCGTGATCGGATCTTCGTCGCCGTAGAGGAGCAGGTCGAGGTGCTTCTGCTTCATGTCCTTGATGGGGACGTCGAGCTTGAAGCCGTGCTTCTTCGCGACGGCCTGGAGCATCCGCATGTACCAGGTGTTCGTCGCCGCGGCGCGCGACCAGGGCGCGATCGCACCGTTCGCGACGGAGACGCTGACGTTCGGTACGACGAGCGCGGGATCGATCTCCATCTTCACGCCGAGGCCGGTGCAGTCCAAGCAGGCGCCATGCGGGCTGTTGAAGCTGAAGTTGCGCGGCGCCAACTCGCCGATGTTCGTGCCGTCGAAGGCGCACGCGTAGTGCTCCGAGTACATCTTCTCGCCTTCGCCGCCGATATCGACCTGCACCGTACCGCCGCCGAGCTTGAGCGCCTGCTCGACGCTGTCGGAGAGGCGGCTCGCGTTCGATGCGGAGCCCTCGCCATCGGCGGCTTCGGTGACGATGCGGTCGACGACGACCTCGATTGTGTGCTTCTTCTTCTTGTCCAGATCGATCTGCTCGCCGAGATCGCGGATGCGGCCGTCGACGCGCACACGCACGTAGCCGGCGCGGCGCGCGTCCTCGAAGACGTGCAGGTGTTCGCCCTTCCGGTCGCGGATGATCGGCGCGAGAATCATCAGCTTCTTGCCGGGCTCGATGCTCAGGATCGCGTCGACGATCTGCTGCACGGTCTGACGCTCGATCGGCCGGCCGCAGGTAGGGCAGTGGGGCGTGCCGGCGCGCGCGTACAGCAGGCGGAGGTAGTCGTAGATTTCGGTGACGGTGCCGACGGTCGAGCGCGGGTTGCGGCTGGCGCCCTTCTGGTCGATGGAGATGGCGGGCGAGAGGCCCTCGATGTAGTCGACGTCCGGCTTCTCCATCTGGCCGAGGAACTGGCGGGCGTAGGCCGAGAGAGACTCGACATAACGTCGCTGGCCCTCTGCGTAGATGGTGTCGAAGGCGAGCGACGACTTGCCGGACCCCGACAGCCCCGTGATCACCACGAGCTTGTCGCGCGGGATCGTGACGTCGATGTCCTTCAGATTGTGTTCGCGGGCGCCCTTGACGATGATGGCGTCCAGAGGCATCGGTGTTGGTCTCCTGGAGGTTGGATGTTGGAGGCTGGACGGGCGGTGGCGCGTCTTATCCCTCGGATCGCCATTCTAGCACGCGTGTTCGTTCCGTCGATGGGCTGCTGACGGTTGGTGTCAGGAGGGATCAGCCCGGACTTCGCGAACAGTGCGACACCGTCATGTCGATGCGGAAAAGTCTTGGCAGTTTCTCCGCTGGAAACCACGCGCGATCGCGGGCGGCATAGGAAACACAAACATCGTTGGCCGGTGAGCGCGCCGAGAGTATGTACGTTTCGCCGTTCTCTCCGCCCCGGTAGTGACTTTCTGTCCACCCACGACTCGAGAATTCGGCGAGCAATTCTTGCTGAGTGTCCCCGAAGGGCACGTCGCTGTCCAAGATGAAATTCCGACAGTCGACGATTACCTTATGCGCACCGGCCGCGCAGCGAACCCATGAGTCAGCAGTCACGGCGCCTCGGGGATATGCGAACGCAGGAAGCGCCGGCGGATTGCCCTCGACGTTGTAGATTCCCACGCGATTGAGGGCTAAGAGGATTGCGAAAAGGCCAACGAAGGAGACAATGAGTGCTCCGGCCGCGGCGAGTGGCGCCACGATGCAGCCGAATAGGACGAACTTTTCAACCTTCGCGAGATTGGGCGAGCTGGACTTAGTGGTTGCAGCCAGCGCCGTGTCTTGTGATGCCGGTTCAGGCGGTTGCCACGAACTGCACCTCTGTCTCGACGTGTGTCGCAGGTCGCAGCCGGGAAGGTGCTCAACCGTCATGGGACGATCCTACCATCGCGAGTCAAGCGCGTCGCATCACACCCGCCGCTCGTTGCCACGAGGTTGGTATCCTCTAAAGTCTTGCAAATGAATGTGTCTGGAACTTCTAGGACGAGAACATGAAGAAGTCGGACGAGAGCCAGGGCCAGTCGGCATCGGAGCTTATCTCGGAGAGAATCGCTGAACTGGCGGACTGGCGTGGGGAAACCTTGGGCAGAATGCGCAAGCTCATCAAGGCAGCAGACCCGGACGTCGTCGAGGAGTGGAAGTGGATGGGCACGCCGATTTGGTCGCATGACGGCATCATCTGCACGGGCGAGTCCTACAAGAAGGTCGTGAAGCTCACGTTCGCGAAGGGCGCGTCGCTGAAGGATCCGGCCCGTCTCTTCAACTCGAGTCTCGAAGGGAACGTACGCCGCGCGATCGACATCGCCGAAGGCGAAAAAGTTGACGAGTCCGCCTTCAAGGCTCTGGTTCGCGAGGCGGTCGCGCTCAACAGTTCTGGCAAGTCGAAGCCTTCGAAGAAAGCGAAGTCCTAGGCGACTCCGCCCCTGAACAGGTCGCGCGCCAACATCAGCGCATACCCATCGCTCCACGAGCGCAGCTCCAGCTCGCGGAGCGGCACGAAGCCGCACGACTGGTAGAAGGCGCGGGTGCCGGCGTAGTTGTCGGTGGCGTCTTCGGGCACCGACGGGCCGAGCGTGAGGACGCAGAGCATACGCGCGCCATCGGCTGCGAGGTCCGCTGCGGCACGTTCGATGAGTGCGCGGCCGAGGCCGTGGCGGCGACGGTCGGCGTGCGCGGCCATCCAGGTGATCTCGGCGCTCTCGGGGTTGTGGCGCTCGATCGTAAGGAACGCGGCGATCTCACCGTCGAGGATCGCGCCGTAGCCTGGCTGCGAGCGCACGGCGGCGGCGCAGTCGCGCACGCCGTCGGGGTCGCCGAAGAAGTACGGGAGGCTGGCGATGATGGCGTCGCACGCGGGCGCGTCGGTGGAGGTGAGGGGGCGGATGTCCGTTGGTGGTGGCATGTTCGTTCGATCTGTGATTCGGGAAGTTGGTGTCATGTACGGAGAGGGCATTCTACGGAATGCCCCTACGCGATTGCTACGGCCTTACGTGCGTTTCGTGGATTACCGCTGCGATCAGGACTGAGCGCGGGGGGTGGCGGTGGGAGAGTTTCTTCGCCCAGGTGGTTTCGATGGCGGTTACTTCGTCGGCGTCCATGAAGCGCGTTTCGGTGATGGCGATGTTGTGTCTGGCGAATGCGGGCGCCAGCGAGTCGCGCACGTAGTCGGGTGTGACGTCGGGGAGATCGCGGACGTCGAGCGGGACGGGGTCGTCGAAGATGCGGGTGTTCAGCACGATGTGCAGCGCGGCGCTGGATCGTGCCAGCGACGCGAGGCCGTCGAGTACCGCATCGTCGCCGAGGATGATGCCGCGCATCAGGCTGCCCCACGGCAGCGTGACGAAGATCTCGGTCGCGACGCGGTGCAGTTCGGCTGGCGCGTGCTCGATGCTCGCGATCGCGTACAGCAGGTTCGGCATGCCCCCGCGCCCCGGCTTGCGCGCCGCCTTCCCCGACAGCTCGCGCAGATTGTTCGCCACGGGATCGATCGCCACGACGAAGCGGTCGGGATGCGCAGTCGCGTAGCGATACGCCCAGCGCCCGTCGCCAGCGCCGACATCGATCGTGACGCCGCCGTACGGCGCGATCATCGCCGCGAATGCTGCTGGGTCTAGTTCGGTCTGCTGCTTGCCACGCACGATGTTCATCGCCGCATTGTAGGGGAGACGCGGAACCGCAGATTACGCAGATTTCTCAGAAGGGGTTGGAACCACAGATTTCACAGATTTCACAGATTGCACAGAGGGTTGATTGGTTGGAGCGCGGGCTTTCAGCCCGCGACACGATGGTCGTTCGTTCACGGCTCCGACTCGATGTAGCCCCTCTCCACGTCGTGGAGAGGGTGGCCAGAGGCCGGGTGAGGTGCTCGTGCGTCGACCGCTTCCTCGGGAAACAGAAAGGGCCGCGTCTCGCGGCCCCAGCATTCTGCGAAATCTGCGTAATCTGCGGTTCCTACGCGGCGATGGCGGCGGCCGCTTTCTGCGCGATGGCGGCGAATGCCTGCGGCTGGCGCACGGCGAGGTCCGCGAGCACCTTTCGGTCGATCGCGATGCCGGCCTTGTTCAGGCCGTCGATCAGACGGCTGTAGGTAATGCCGTTGATCCGCGACGCGGCGTTGATGCGGGCGATCCACAGCTTGCGGAAGTCGCCTTTGCGCTCGCGCCGGTGCCCGTAGGCGTAGTCGAGCGAGTGCAGCACGGACTCGTTTGCGCGCTTGAATACGCGATGGCGCTGGCCCTTGTGGCCCTTCGCCAGCCCGAGGATCTTCTTGTGTCGTGCGTGCGCCGGCACGCCTCTCTTCACGCGTGGCATGGTCTGCTCCTAAGGTTCTGCCGCTAGCGCTTCGCGTACGGCATCAGCTTGCGAAGCAACCTTTGCCCCGGCTTGCTGATCACGATCATCTCATCGATGGCGCCGAGCGCGGCCTTCGACATGCGCGTCTTGTTGTGGCTGATGTTCCCCTTGCGTCGGGTGAACTTGCCGGTGCCGGTCACTTTGAACCGAGCGGCGGCGCCACGGTGTGTCTTCATCTTCGGCATGTCGTCCTCCGCGCCACTCCGGCGCATCGTTCTTGTTGTGCGTACTGCTTACGCTCCGGCGGTCGCTACGTCGACCGTCGTCACGTCGGGTGCTTCCACGCTGACTGGCGCTTCCGCGCCGTCGGTCTCGGCACCGGCCGCCTTCAGTGCGGCTGCCATTGCTGTCTCGCCGCCCTCTTCGCCGGACGTCGCCACCGCGGCCGGCTTCGGCACACGCGGCGTCTTCACCTTCGGCTCCTGCTTCGGCGGGACCGGAGCGAGATACATATTCATGAAACGGCCCTCCATTGAGGGCTGGCGCTCCACGACTGCCGTGTCCTTCAGCGTCTGCGCGATGCCGAGCAGGAGTTCGCGGCCTATCTCCGGGTGCGTAATCTCGCGCCCGCGAAACATTACCGAAACCTTGACCTTGTCGCCACCGGCCAGCAGCCCCTCGACGACGCGCCGCTTGACAGCAATGTCGTGGGCGCCGATCTTCGGCTTGAAGCGCACCTCGCGCAGGACGACCTGCTTCTGGTGCTTGTGCGCCTCGCGCTCCTTCTTCGACTGCTCGTACTTGAACTTGCCGTAGTCCAGGATGCGGCAGACGGGAGGATTGGAGTTCGGCGCGACCTCGACGAGATCCAGCCCGCGATCCCGGGCCATCTCCATCGCCTGCAGGATGGGCGTTACACCCAGCTTCTGGCCCTCATCATCGATGATGAGGACTTCGCGGACGCGGATTTTTTCGTTTATGCGAAGATCTCTGGCTATCGGTGACCCCTTATCAGCAAGCGAGCGCCTCCGGAGGCACCCCGCGATGGAGCCTCACTATAAGCCATGCGGACTCGGGGCGGCAACGCTGCGCCGCGCCATCGCGCTATTCGTCGCCGATCCTGCGCGCCAGCGTCTCGAACGCCGACGGCGGCGGCCCCTCGTCGAGTCGTCGCCGAATCACCGCGGCGCACTCCTCGGGACTCAGCAACGACGTGTCAACCTCGAGATCGTAGATGCCGGGCTTGTGGACTTCACTCTGCCATAGGGCGACCGGAGCAGGCACGGGCTCCTGTGCCGAACCCTGGAGATATCCGCCTTCGCGCCCGGGCTGGCCGGCGTTGCGCCGCGCCATGATCTCCTCGATGGGGCAGCGGACGCCGACGAACAGCGCTGGCAGGCCGTCGAGGCGCCGCGCACAGTCTTCGAGGATGCCGCGATGCCGCATGTCATGGTGCCCGATATCGGTGACGACGTGGAGGCCCAGCCGGCTGTGCGCCGCGATGGACTCGTACACCGCCGCGTACAACGCCGGCATCAGCGCATCAAGCTCGGGGTGATCTGCACCCGGACGTAGCCCCATGCCGGGGCGATATCGCGCCGGCGTCACTTCGCGCACGAACACGTCGACGCCGAGGTTCATCCACGGACCGTCGAACGTTTCCTGGATCGCCATGGCGATGCGCGACTTTCCGGATCGCGGCGCGCCGTTGAGGACGACGATCTGCCCGGGGTGTGGCGGTTGCTCCATGCGTGCTCCTGAGGGGTGCGAATGCGCGTGTCGCTGCGATGTACATCTTGCGGGATGATGCGCCCGGTGCGCGACGATGAATCGTGCGGCAGTGGCGCTAGACCAGCACCAGCAGCGGCGTGCCCTGGTCGACGCGCTGGCCGACGCTCACGTACACGGCCTTCACGGTGCCGGCGCGTCGTGCGTGCAGCTCGTTCTGCATCTTCATCGCCTCGACGACGACCAGCACCTGGCCTTCGATGACTTCATCGTCAGCGGCGACTTGCACCTCGCGGACGACGCCCGCCATCGGCGACTTCAGCACCCACTCGCCGTCAGCGTCGACGTCAAACGCATCAGCGCCGCCGGCGCCACCGCGCCGTCCGGTCTGCGTGCCGACGGTGACCATGTGCCCGCCGACGGAGACGTGGTAATTCGTTGGGCCTTCTTCGGCGAAGACTTCGTAGGGACGGCCGTCGACGATCACCGAGTATCGCGCGGAGTCGTTGATCCGCTCGAGGCTGACGGTCGACGTGTGCCCGTCGACCGTCACGCGGTAGCCTCCGGCGTGATCCGGTTCGACTTCGATCTCCTGCGTGTCCTCGCCCAGCCTTAGCCGGTACTTCGCCGCCATCGATTCCCCTGTTGTGCCATTTCCCCGCGCGATGCGAGTTGCCGGTCACGGCCGGCTTCGCGCCAACTCTGCGCTGGTGAGCTAATCACCGCCGGTTGCGCGCCGTTCCGCACGCGCCGGTTGTGCGACATGACCGCTGCGACGAGCAGTGCGACGCGCTCTTCGTCCGTGTATTCCGCGGCCTCGACCATCTTGAATTCGCTGTCGAGGAAGCCCGTGTGCACCTCGCCCGCGACAAATCGCGGATCATCGAGCAATTGCAGGTGGAACGGGATGTTCGTCTTGATGCCCGCGATCACGTACTCGCGGAGCGCGCGCTTCATGCGGCCGATCGCCTGCGTGCGGTCGGCGCCCCAGCAGATCAGCTTCGCGAGCATCGGGTCGTAGAAGTACGGGATCTCGATGCCGCTGAAGATGCTGCTGTCGACGCGCACGCCCGGTCCGCTCGGTTCGTTCACGTAGTCGATGCGGCCGAGCGACGGCAGGTAGTTGTTGTATGGGTCCTCCGCTGCGATGCGGCACTCGATCGCCGCGCCGCGCAGGACGACATCTTCCTGCGTGAATCCCAGCTCTTCGCCGTTGGCGATGCGGATCTGGTCGCGCACGAGATCGCGGCCGCAGAGCCACTCCGTCACGGGGTGCTCGACCTGCAGGCGGGTGTTGACTTCGAGGAAGAAGAACTCGTCGGTCGCCGGGTCGAACAGGAACTCGACCGTGCCGGCGTTGTAGTAGCCGGATGCCTTCGCGGCCGCGACGCCGGCGGCCATCATCTTTTGACGCGTCGCGTCGCTCAGCACGGGCGATGGCGACTCTTCGAGAAGCTTCTGGTGCCGGCGCTGGACCGAGCACTCGCGCTCGCCGAGCGCCACGGCGTTGCCGTGCTTGTCGGCGAGTATCTGGATCTCGACGTGCCGCACCGGCGAGAGGTAGCGCTCCAGGAACACGCCGCCGTCGCCGAAAGCCGATTGCGCTTCGCTCGACGCGACGCGGATGGCTCCCTCGATTTCCTCCGGCGTCTTGACGAGGCGGATGCCCTTGCCGCCGCCGCCGGCCGATGCCTTGATCAGCAGGGGGAACCCGATGCCCGGGGCGAGTCGCACCGCTTCGTCCGCCTCGACGCGTCCTTCCGTACCGGGCACGACCGGCACGCCTGCCGCGATCATCGTGCGGCGGGCGTTCACCTTGTCGCCGAGCAGGATGACGGCCTTGGGGTCGGGGCCGATGAAGGTGATGCCGGCGTCGGCGCAGGCTTCGGCGAACTCCGTCCGCTCGCTCAGGAAGCCGTACCCGGGATGTATGGCGTCGACGCCGGCTGCCTTCGCTACCTCAACGATCTTCTTGTAGTTGAGGTAGCTCTCAAGCGGCGGTCCCTCGCCGATGTGATACGCCTCGTCCGCGTAACGTACGTGGAGCATGGCCCGGTCTACGGTGGAGTAGACCGCGACCGTCGCGATGCCCATCTCGCGGCAGGTGCGCATGACGCGCAACGCAATCTCGCCGCGATTGGCGACCAAAATCTTCTTGAACAAGCCTTCACTCCCGGCGTGGTATGGGTTCGGAGATTGATATCACAGACCGGGCGGACGGGGTAGCCGTCAACAGTCGTCAGAAGCCGGAGGCGACGACGCCCGGCACGGCGATCCGCAACTCGGAGACCACGTCGGTCACGCCATCATGCGCGCGGACCAGATCTTCGACCGCCTGGCGCTGGGTCGCTGTCGCGACGTCTCCCGTGAGCGTGACAACGCCAGCGTCGTATTCGACGCGGACATCCGTGGTGGCGGCGCCAAGCGCGCACACGAATGATCGCAGCGCTTCCGCGACTGTACGGTCGTCGGCCGGAGGCGCGCGGGGCGGGAGTGTGGGTTCCACGCCTCCGTGATACCACCCGCGGTGCCGCGTGACAACGGAGCGGTTGTCAACGCTGGAGCCTCCTGGCTCGCTAAACTGGGCACATGGAAGCCTTCGTCCACGACGCCGTGCTCGATATGCACATGACGCGCAACGAGTTGATCTCCGCTCTGGCGGACGTAGGTCCGGGCGACTGGGGCCGTTATGTGCCGTACGGCTCGCGCACGCTGCACGATCTGCTCGCGCTGGTGGCGGGCGCCGACCAGGCGTGGGCGCTGGCGGCGCAGGGGTTGCTGCGGACAGAAGGCGGAGCGACGGCGCCACAATCGCTCGCTGAAGCAGACGTCGCCAGCGGGCGGGCCGCGCGCGAGCGGGCCGTGGAGCGCGGACGAACGCGCACGCCGGCCGATCTGCTGGCGGAGATGGAGCGACGGCGCAAGCTGCTGCTGGGGCTGTACGACCTGCTCGAACCGAAGCACCTGGCGCTGGCGCTCAAGGCGTACGGCGATGAGCACAACAGCGTGCGCGAGCGCATCTGGCTCGGCTATCTCGACCGCCAGCATGCTGCCGATGTGCGCCGAGCGTTGCGGTTGAACTGGCATCCGCAGCCGGTCGCGTTTCTGCCGCAGGTGCAGCCTGCTGCGGACGCACTCGCACCGGACGCGACGCTTTACGTCATACACAACGTCGATCCCGTGAACTGGGAGCGTCCGTCATCGCTGCCCGGCTGGTCCTACCGGCAACTGCTGATGCACATTGCGACGGGCGACTGGGTGCTGCAGGGCCATCTGCGCCACATCATCGAGAAGGGCGCGGTCGCCGACTGGCCGGACGTGAACGCGGGCAACGCAGAGCGCATTGAGGACCGGCGCCTCTCGACGGAGCGAGCGCTCACGGAGGAGTTCCTCTCGATGCGACACGAGACAATGCTGCTGCTCTCCCAACTCACGCCGAAGCATCTCGACCTGAAGATCGCGTTCTGGTGGGAGCCGCAGCCGAACGAGCACACGATCCTCGACTACCTGCTGATGTTCGAACGTCACGACCGCACGCATCGCGATCAGCTCCGCCCGGCGATGCGCTGGGTGCGTGCGTACGGTGGCACCTAGCATGCCGATCTTCAGTCGCAAACCGAAACCACCGCCCCCTATCTCGATCGATCTGCCATCGGGCGAGGAGGTAGAGCGCGCGGTCACCGCCGAGTTGTTGCGTGGTCGCACGGTGATGAAGGGCGCGCTCTTCATGACGAACCGCCGCCTCATGTTCGAAGCGCGGAGCGGCGAAGCGCGCTGGCTGATCGTTCCGTTCGACGAAGTGCAGGCCGCGGGCCTGTATCCCGCGCCGAGTCCGCACCTCGGCGGTCCGCCGAGCCGGCGCCAGTGCCTCTGCATCGAAACCACAAAGGGCGAGCAAGTCTGGTGGGACTTCGGCGAGAAGGACGAGCGCGAATGGCTCCCGCTCGTGCAAGCGCACGCGGCGGCCACGGGTGATGCCGGAGGCGACGGCGCGTCGTAGGCAAGACGGTCGGCACGCCGGGGGCGGCTGTGATCCGGCGTGGGTAGCGGTCGCGATCACGGCGAAGGCGGACACAGGGGTCCGCCCCTACGGCATATCGAACCGGGACTTGCCGTGAACGGGTTGCGAAGACGGCCCTTCGTGCTAGCCGGCGGCGCGGGCTGCTTCCTCGCGGGCGGCCACCTCTTCGCGGAAGCGGCGGACGGCCATACGGAGTGACTCTTCGGCGTCGAGATCGCGCTCACGCGCCAGCGCTACGATGCCGAACAGCACGTCGCCGAGCTGCTCTGCCGTGATGGCGTCGGTGGCGGACGTGAGGTCGCGGATCAGGCGGGCGGCGCCGTCGGTGAGCGGCGTCGAGGGGCCGACGCCCGCCTTCGCGGCGCGGGACTGCACGGACTGCGCCTGCGCGAGGGCGGGCATCGCCTTCGGCACCGCGTCGAGGAGGGGCGCGTCGCCGCGCTCTTCTTTCTTGAGCGCGTCCCAGTTCCGAATCACTTCGCCAGCGCCTTCGACCCGGACATCTGCGAACACATGCGGGTGGCGGCGGATCAGTTTCGCCGTGATCGAACCGATGACGTCCTCTATGACGAACTCGTCTGCGTCTTCCGCGACCTGAGCCTGCAGCACAACCTGCATCAGCAGGTCGCCCAACTCCTCGGCAAGCTTGTGCGGCTCCCCATCGTCCAGCGCGTCCAGCGCCTCGTACGCCTCTTCGAGCAGGAACCGCTTCAGCGTTTGATGCGTCTGCTCAAGATCCCACGGGCAGCCGCCGTCGGGCGAGCGCAACTTCGCGACAACGGCGCGCAATCCCTCAAACGTGCGCGCGTCGTTGGTCAGCGCGACGGGCGGCAGGTACAGCGTCACGAGGTGGTCGAAAGCGTCCGCGTGATCCAGCCGCGCAAGTTCGGTTTCGATCACGTCGCCATCGGTCGTGCCGGCGGCGCGTACGATGCGGACCGGGTGATCCGGTGGGTAGGCGTTCAACAGCGCCAGCTTCGCCTGCGATGCGGCGCGGCGGTCGTACACCTGGGCGATGACGGTGGGGCGCTCGGGCACGAGCATGCGGCGCCGGTCGCCCAGCGAGAGCGCGTCGAGGATGAGCAGCCCGTCGGTCAGCGGGTCGACGCCGATGGCCGTGGCGATCGTATCGACAAAGCTGGCGCCGGCGACGATCCGTGTCGAGATCCCCGCTTCGGGCGCCCGGAGCAGCAGGGATCGCACCGTCGCCTCTCCG
>JANNPX010000015.1:0-80506 GCA_031400455.1 Chloroflexota bacterium
CGACTACGTCGTACTGGCGTACAGCGCGCTCACCCAGCTCACGGAACTCCTGCTCGAATCGGCCGCCGAGGGCGCGTGACAGCGGCATGCCGCATCACCGCCGTCGCGCTGCTCGCGATCGGCTGCGTGTTCGCCCCGCGCCTTGCGCAGGCCGCATCGCCGCCCGCGATCGTGTCCGCGACGGCCGTACCGGCGCGCGCGACGGTCGGCGATCGCATCACGCTGACGATCGTCGTCGACCACGATGCGGCGACGACGGTCGAGGGCGCTGGGTTTGGCGCTGACACCGGCGCGTTCGAGATCGTGGACGTCGCACCGCCACGCACAGAGCCGCAGAACAATCTCTCGCGCACGACGATCGTGTACACGCTGACGGCGTTTCGCACGGGCGATCTCATGATCCCACCACAATCGATCACCTACAGCGGGCCGGACGGCAGCGGCACGCTACAGACAGCTCTACTCGACGTGACGATCACATCCGTGCTGGCGCCCGGCGAAGTGGAACTGCGCCCGCTGAAGCCGCAGCTCGATATACCCGAGCCTGCGCCGCCAGCCATCGTGCCTGCCCTCTTCGTAGCGGCGCTGGCCGCGATGACGGCGTTCGGGTACCTGCTGATGCGGCGCGCTATCGCCATTAGTCCGGTCGGCGTCAACGTCATCGCGTCCGCTGCGGTCGCGCTATCGCCGGAGGAAGAAGCGCGTGCGGCGCTCGACGCCATCGCAGCCGGCGATCTCGGTCGCGCTGACGTGGCGGAGTACTACACGCGCATCGCGGCGACGGTGCGTGCGTATCTGAGCGCGCGCTTCGCGTTCCCGGCGTACGCCATGACGCGTAGCGAACTGGAGCACGGCGCGGAGCGTGCCGGCATCGACCGCTGGCCGGCGCGCGTCATCGGCAATCTGCTGGAGCAATGCGACGCCGTGGAGTTCGCCGCATTCCTGCCTGCGCCCGAGCGCCGTGCTGCCGACCTCACCGCGGCGTACGAGATCATCGAACTGACGGCGCCGCAGGAGATCGCGCCGTGACGCGCATCACGCCATCGGCCGTTCGCACCAGCCGACGTCCCAGTACTGATCGAACTTTCGGCCGATAGCGTGCATGAGCCCCGCTTGCACGAAGCCGAAGCGCTGGTGCAGGGCGACCGAAGCTGCGTTCGGGAGCGTGATGCCGGCGACAGCCATGTGAAGATCCTCACTCCGCAGCGCATCGAAGAGCGCCGTGTACAACGCGCTGCCGATACCGCGGCTCGTCGCCTCCTGCGCTAAGTAGATCGTCGTCTCGACGCTGGTGTCGTACGCCTTCTTCACGCGGAACTGGTGAGAGCCGGCGTAGCCAAGGACACCGCCCGTATCCTCCGCGACAAGCAGTCGATGCGGACCGGTCTCAGCGAACTGTGCGAACCACGGACGGCGATCTTCGGCGGTGATCGGATCGATGTCGAACGTGATGGGCGTATTGATGATGTAGAAGTTGTAGATTTCCGTCAGGCGCGCCAGGTCATCGGCGCGCGCCGGGCGGATCTCGACTGCGGGTTCGTTTGGACCGCTCACAGCTTCTTCTCGTACCACACGACGTCCCAGTACTGATCGAACTTGCGGCCGACTTCGCGCAGCACACCAACGCGCGTAAAGCCGAAGCGTTCGTGGATGGCGCACGACGCTTCGTTGGGCAGCGTGATCGCTGCCATTGCCATGTGCACGTCTTCTTTGCGTAGTTCGTCGAAGATGGCCTCGTAGAGGCGGTGGCCGATGCCGCGGCCAATCGCCTCGGGCGCGGAGAGGATCGTCATTTCGACCGTCGTGTCGTAGGCGGCGCGCGGGTGGAACTTGCTCGTCGTCGTGTAACCAAGCACGACGCCAGCACTCTCGGCGACGAGCATGCGGTGCGGCCCAGTAGCGGCGTAATGGCTGAACCACTCGCGCCGCTGGTCGGCGGTGAATGGATCAAGGTCGAACGTCGTCGGGGTGTTGACGATGTAGTGGTTGTAGATCTCTGTCAGGCGCGGCAGGTCGTCGATCGTCGCTGGACGGATCGTGAGGTCTGTCGGCGTACGGGCGGAGCCGCCAGCGCGTTCGGTGCTCATGGCACTTAGTTTAGGCAATGCTCGCGTCTGGGCAGAGTCACGGGCTGATCACGTACGCACTACGAATCCTCGGTCAGCAGGCAGTAGGCGCCCGAGCGTCGTTCTAGCCCAGTGCCAGGGCGAAGACGCCAACGACGATCGCGGTGGCGCCAGCGAGACGGCGCGGCGCATCCGACTCCCCGAGCAGGCGCAGGCCGAGGATGGCGCCGAAGAGGATGCTGATCTCCCGCGCTGGTGCGACGTAGCTGACGGGCGCGAGCGTGTACGCGACGAGCACGAGCAGATACGCGCCGGGGCTGAGCACACCGATGACGACGAGGGCACGCCGCTGCTCCGTGACGATCGCGCGGATTTCGTCACGGCCGGAACGCGTGCCCAACGCGAGCGGCGCCATCATCAGCATGCGGGAGACCTCGAGTCCCCAGAGGTACAGCACCGGAGTGACGATCGTCACACCTTTACTGTCCCAGAGCGAGTACGCCGCGATGCAGGCGCCCGTCAGGAGCGCAAAGATGATCGAGCGCCATACCTCGGCGCCTGCGGACGAACTGCCGCCCCACGACATGACGATGATTCCTGCCACGACCATCGCCGCGCCAGCGAGCGCGAAGGCACTCGGGCGTTCGCCGAAGATGAGAATGGCGCCGACGACGGCAAGCGCGGGTCCAGTGCCGCGCGCGAGCGGGTAGACGACGGAGAGGTCGCCGACCTTGTACCCCTCGCCGAGCAGCACGAAGTAGAGGCCGTTGAGCAATCCCGCCACGACGACGAACAGCAGCGCATCCGGTCCGAATGAGGGACGCGTCCATAGAAAGACACCGAGCGTGACCGGCAGATAAGCGAGCACTCCGCAGAGCGTGAAAAGAAAGATGAACGAGGAGCCGCTCCGGGCGCTTTTCGCGAAGAAGTTCCACGTCGCATGTATAACTGCCGCGACGAGCACCAACGCGACCGCGAGGATGGGCATGCGGCAACTACCTCTCGCGCTGTCCGGACACGACTGCTAGAGGAGGCCGCGTTCTCGCAGGACGCGCTCGGTGGTGGCGCCGATTTCGGCGGGGGAGTCGCTGATGGTGACGCCGGCCGCCGTGAGGGCCGCTTTCTTCGACTCGGCCGTGCCGATGTTGCCGGAGATGATTGCGCCCGCGTGGCCCATGCGGCGTCCTGCGGGCGCGGTCGCGCCGGCGATGAACGCGATCACCGGCTTGGTCACGTGCTTCTTGATGTACTCAGCGGCTTCTTGCTCGGCGCTGCCGCCGATCTCGCCGATGAGGACGATGGCGGCCGTGTCGGGATCGTTGTTGAGCAGTTCGAGCGCCTCGCGCTGCGTGGTGCCGATGATCGGGTCGCCGCCGACGCCGATGCACGTCGACTGGCCGATGCCGCGGCGCGTGAGCTGGTCGACGGCCTCGTACACGAGCGTGCCGCTGCGCGAGACGACGCCGACGCTGCCCATCGAGAAGACGTGGCCGGGCATGATGCCGACGCGGCACTCGCCCGGGGTGATGACGCCCGGGCAGTTCGGGCCGATGAGCCGCGACGCGCCGCCGGCCATCGCGCGCTTCACTTTCACCATGTCGAGTGTCGGGATGCCTTCCGTGATGCAGACGACGAGCGGCATGCCGGCTTCGGCGGCTTCCATGATCGCGTCGGCAGCGAAGGGCGGCGGGACGAAGATCAGCGAGCAGTCGGCGCCGGTCTCGCGAATCGCCTGGGCAACAGTGTTGAAGACGGGCACGCCGTGCTCGGTCTTCTCGCCGCCGCGGCCGGGCGTGACGCCGGCGACGATCTTCGTGCCGTAGTCGATGCAGCGCTGGGTCTGGGAGCTGCCCTCTTTGCCGGTGATGCCCTGCACGAGGACACGGGTGTTGCTGTTCACGAGGACGGACATAGTGGGTCTCCTGCGGGCCGCGGGCCGGTCGTCGGTCTTCAGTCGTCGGGGGCGCGCTGGATGGGCGCCGGTGTGGATACTAGCAGCCGTGCGGGTAGGGGGCGAGCGGTCGCTGGAGGTTGGAGGATGGAGAGCCTGTCGAAACGCACGCGAGGGGAGGCTCTGGATCGTGCGAGCGTACTGCGTCGGTCCGGCTTTGCCGGACGGACAGCCGAGGGCGGCCGCCCTACACGCTCCGCGTCCTCGCCACAGTATTAGTGGGCAGTGCGTAAGTGTTCGCGCAGCAGGTCGGCGCCGAAGTCGGCGTCCGGATCGCGCCAGACGGTGTGGACGTGGTTGGCGTCGTCTTGCGTGTTGTCGTATTCGACGACGAGCGTCGGCGCCTGCAGGCGGTAGTAGTGCGGGTGCCGCGGACGCTCGTCGCCGGCCCAGGCGAAGTGCATGGTGTCGAGGCCTGCGCGCTCGAGCTTCGCCTGCTCGATCCGTGCGAGGTCGTCGGGCAGCCGTTCGACGTAGGCGGCGACGAGCGCGGCGAGGAGCTCGCGCTGCTGCGCGTGCATCATCGACGCGGCGATGCCACGCGGTCCGGCGCGTTCGAAGCGGACAGCGTCGAGGGCGGACTGGGGCGTGTCGGCGGCGCGGGCGGCCATCGTCGGGCGATCCTGGTCGGCGCGAGGCCGCCGGGCCTGGAGCGCGGCCAGTTCCGGCACGATCTCGAACGCGCGCACGTCAGGCACGCGTGGTAGGTTCATCAGCACGATGTCCGGCGGCGCTTCGGCCGCGATGATCGCGATGCGCTTCTGCTCGGCGTCGAGCGACGCGAGCAAGTCGCGGGCGAGGTCTTCTTCTTCGCCGCAGGGGCGGATGATGGCGCGATCGTTGTGCCGGACTTCTGCCGGGTTCGCGCCGAGGAAGATCGGCGTCGGCGATACGAGTTCGTTGTTCGCGATCGTGAAGTGCAGCGAGACGTGATGGCCTTCGAAGCGCCAGCCCCACGGCTCCGCTGTGCCGGGCGTGCCGAAGATGCTGATGAAGTAGCGGCCGGAATCGCGCACGGCGTCGAGACGACGGCCTTCGATCTCGTTGAGCACATCGTCGAGGGCGATGATCGTCGTCGTCTGCGCGTAGGCGTGGATGCTGAGGCCGCTGGCAACGAGCGCGTGCGTGAGCTTGCGCTGGGCGCCGTCCATCTCGCGCAGCGGCAGGGCGTGGACGTCCTTTGGGAAGTACGCCCAGCTCCGTCGTTCGTCGTCGTCATCGAGTGCGAAGGACGCCTTCGCGCGCTGCGCGTCGTCGAGCGCGGCGAGGAGCGCCGTGGCGGCGGCGGTCATGTGGGCGGCGGTGGTCGATTCGGGCATGTGTGCGTTCCGTTCGTCGCGGTCGGTCGGCGGTCGTCCGTGCACGACAGTGGGTACCCGCACGAGGGCAGTCTACGGACTGCCCATACACGGGACGATGGCGAAGTCGGCGACGGAGGTGAGGTTACGCGGCTTTCGCTGCTTCGACGGCTTTCTTCGCGGCTTCGCCGAGGTTGTCGGCGCGGATGATCGCCGCGCCGGACTCTTTGATGAGGCGCTCGCCCTCTTCGATGTTGGTGCCGGCGAGGCGGGCGACAACGGGGATGGCTTTCGCCATCTTCTTCTGCGCGTTGATGATGCCCTGCGCGATGATATCGACGCGCGCCATGCCGCCGAAGATGTTCACGAGGATCGCCTTGACGTTAGGGTCGCGCGAGATGATCAGCAGCGCGTCCACGACAAGGTCGACGTCGTTGGCGGTAGCGATATCGAGGAAGTTGGCGGGTTCGCCGCCGGCGAACTTGATGCTGTCCATGGTCGCCATGGCGAGGCCCGCGCCGTTGACGAGGCAGCCTATGTTGCCATCGAGCTTAATGAAGTTGCTGATGCCCTTCTCGGAGGCTTCGACTTCGCTGGGGTCTTCTTCGTCCTTGTCGCGCAGCGCTTCGATGTCCTTGTGACGGAACATCGCGTTGTCGTCGATGGTCATCTTCGCGTCGAGCGCGAGCACGCGGCCGTCGGTCGTGACGACGAGCGGGTTGATCTCGGCGAGCGACGCATCGCTAGCGATGAAGGCATCGTAGAGGCCGCTCATCAACTGCGAGGCAGGCTTCATCAGATCGCCGGTGAGGCCGAGGTCGAAGCAGAGTTCGCGCGCGTGGTGCGGCTGGAAGCCGATCACGGGATCGATGCTGACGCGGTGGATCGCCTCCGGCGTCTTCGCGGCGACTTCCTCGATGTCCATCCCGCCGGCAGAACTGGCCATCATCACGAGGCGCCCTGTCGCGCCATCGATCAGGACGGCGAGGTAAAGCTCGCGCTCGATCGGCATCTGCTCCTCGATGAGGACGGTCTTCACCCTCTGCCCCTGCGGGCCCGTCTGGTGGGTGATGAGCTGCATGCCCATGATCTGCGAAAACGTCGCTCCGGCCTCATCGGGTGAGTTGGCGAGCTTGACGCCGCCGCCCTTGCCGCGACCGCCCGCGTGGATTTGCGCCTTCACGACGACCTTACCGCCGAATTCGACGGCGATCGCTTTCGCCTCGTCGGGCGACTTCGCGACACGGCCTTTGGGGACGGGGACGCCGAACTTGGCGAGGATCTGCTTGGCCTGAAATTCGTGGATCTTCACATTGGTCTCCGGTCGTCAGTCGTCAGGGGCGCGTTTGGCGTCGGTGGGGATTGTGGCGACGAATGGGGGGTGGGGCAAGCGCGAGGTTACGCCTACCGCCCCGGATTGCGGCGCATGGTCCAGAAGGGCGGGCCGCCGCTGCTGATTGCGCCTTCGCTGATGACTTCGAACTGGTGACGCCGGTAGTAGGGTACGTTGGCTGCCTTTTCCGTTTCGAGGTACGTGTCGTCGCCGATCGGATCGAGACGGGCGAACATGTCCTGCAGGAGGGAGGCGCCCGCTCCGGAGCGTTGCTGTGCACGATCGACGCCGAGCCAGGCGAGGTACCACGTCCGCAGCCCCATCTCGCGGTCGCGGACAGCGTGCTGTTCGGCCAAGAATCGGTCGTAGCGCGCTTCCGCCTCGGCGCCCATGGCGGTGGCGGCTTCGCGGTAGTGCACGATCGCGTCGGCGGGGTCGAGATCTACGCTGGCCATGCCGGGCGGCGCCCAAATGGCGACGCCGCTCAGCGGATCGCCGATGCCGAATACTTCGTTCATCAGCAGGCCCCAGCGCACCGACACCGACATGAAGATCGGAAGCGCGATGCGGCGATGCGCGTCGTCCGGCATGAGCCACGTGATCATCGGATAGTCGAAGAAGGCGCGGGCGAGGAGAAGGCCGGCTTCGTCGACGTCGCGCGCGGTTAGTTTTCGGACCGCCGGGGCGGCATCAGCCACGGTCTCCTGCGGCGACTCTTCGACGGGCCGCTCAGGCATCCGTCATCGCGGTGCGCGTTTCATCGTCCAGTAGTGCGGGCCGTTGCCGGGGATGTCGTCTTCGACCAGCACTTCGAATCCGTGGCGCTGGTAGAAAGGGACGTTGATCTCTTTCTGCGTCTCCAGGTAGCACGGCAGTTTGTCGGCGTCGGCACGGGAGAGGACGGGCTGCATCAGCGCGCCACCGATGCCCTGACCCTGCCGCGGCGGATCGACGCCGAGGATCATCAAGTACCAGTGCGGCTCGGGGACGTCGCGATCGTGCAGGTGCTCGAAGGTGTTCATGATCTTCATGAAGCGCATGAACGGGCCGACGCCAAGCGCGAACGGCGCCATGAGCATGCCCGTTCGCGCCATCTTGCCGAGCGACACCTTCGTCTCCCCGGGCTTCAACCAGATGGCGTTGCCTTCCACCTTGTCGCCGGTCGTGTAGACCTCGCCCCAGCGATCTCCGAGGACTGCGGCCTTCGTGAAGAACCAGGGCAGGTCGCGGGCGCGCTTGGTGTCGTCGGGAGTGACCCACCGGGTCAGAGGATCATCGAAGAAGGCGCGGCTGAGCACCGCGCCAGAGTCCGTTATCTGGGTCTTGGTCATGAGGGTGGGTTGGATGGCGGCTGTGGTCATGTCGTGCCTCCTGTGCTTGAAGCGATGCTATCACTGCCGGGGCGGAAGTCAAGGCCTCGTTCGCCGTCGGCCTCGCCAGAGTGCGCTATCGTTGCATGTTGCCGAGGCTCGCCGGTGATCCGCCGCAGTCTCGCCATCGTAAGGACAGCTATGCTCGCGCTCAATGAACTCTGGCACAGGCGCGGCCAGTTCGCCCTGATCACACTTATCGTGACGATGATCGCCTACCTCGTCGTGATGATGGGAGCCCTCGGCGCCGGATTGCTGGATCTGGCGGGTAGTGCCATCAAACAGCTCGATGCAGACGTACTCGTGTTCCGGGCCAAAGCGAACCTGAGTCTTCAGCAGAGCGAGCTGTCGCAGTCGGCCGTAGATGGGATCAGGTCAGCGGACGGCGTGAGGGCGGCAGGGCGGTTGGGCTACGTCTCCGTACAGCCGATCGTACGGCCAGAAGACGGGCCGGCGGCATTCATCGGCTTCGAGCCAGGCACCATCGCGGAGCCAAAGGTTCGTGCGGGCCGCGCGCTCGAACGGGACGAACGCGGATCGGTCCTCGCCGACCGACGCTACCTTGAAACCCGCGACGTGAAGGTGGGCGACATCGTCGAGGTGATCACCCGAGGCGCCACGTACGCGCTGACGATCGTGGGCGAAGTCGACGAGGGGTCGTTCTTCTTCCAGGCGCCGCTCTGGGGCAGCATCGATGATTGGCGCGAGTTGAAGTACGGTGCGAACTCCTCCGATGCGCCTGTTGCGACGCTGATGATGGTGCAGGCGAGCGACGACGCGCGTACGGCGCTACCGCAGCAAGTGAGCGGCATCGAGGTGGCGACGCCTGGCGAGGTGTTCGAGAACATCCCGGGAGTTACGGCACAACGGAGCACCGCAAACTCGATCCAGGGTTTCGGGCTGGTGATTGGGGCGCTCGTGATCGGCGTCTTCTTCTACGTGCTCACTCTTCAGAAGGTCGGACAGATCGGTGTACTGAAGGCTCTCGGGGCCTCGTCGTGGTTCATCTTCCGGCAACTCGCCCTGCAGGTGCTGATCGTTACGGTGATCGGCCTGGCGCTCGCTGTCCCGACGGCGAAGCTCACGCTGACAGTCTTGCCCGGCAACGTGCCGCTCCTGCTGGAACTGCGTGGCGTGTTCATCAGCATGGCGCTCATACTCGTCACTGCCGTTCTCGGCGTGACCGTTTCCGGCCGGAAGATCGCGTCGGTTGACCCGCTGATAGCGCTGGGACAACAGCAGTGATTACTCCGACGGTCGAGGTCCGCGAACTGCACAAGACTTATGGTGAGGGCGAGAACGCCGTACGCGCGGTGCGCGGCGCATCATTCTCGGCGAACTCGGGGAAGTTCCTCGCGGTGGTGGGTCCGAGCGGTTCCGGGAAGACGACGTTGCTGGCGATGCTCGGAGGCCTGCTGACGCCGACATCGGGCCAGGTGCGCGTCGGCAGCGAGGACCTCACTTCGATGAGCAGCGGCCAACTGGCGCAGTTTCGCCGGGAGAAGGTGGGGTTCGTCTTCCAGGGATACAACCTGCTGCCCTACCTGTCAGCGCGAAAGAACCTCCTCGCGATCGCCGACATTGGTGGCCTCGACCGCCGCGTCGCCGCCGAGCGGGCAGACCGGCTCATGGATGAGCTTGGGCTCGCTGCCCGTGCCTCCGCATATCCCGCCGAAATGTCGGGCGGCGAGCGTCAGCGTGTCGCAATCGGCCGCGCGCTGATGAATGACCCCGCGCTGATTCTCGTGGACGAGCCGACCGCGAACCTCGACACCGCACGTGGAAAGCAGGTGGTCGAGATGCTCGTTACCGAGGTTCGCCAGCGGAACAAGACCGCACTTATGGTCACGCACGACATGCGGATGGCGGAGTACGCCGATCGGCGCCTCACCATCGAGGACGGACTCCTCAGCGAGCCGTGACACTCGCGATACCGGGCAATGCCTCGGAGTCCTCCAGTTAACACGGATTTAACCAGTATTTTCTTTCACAATCTTGCTATGACGACCCTGCGGGAGCTATATATAAGTGTCGATATATGAAAAGGCAATATTGCCCAGGGATCTATCGGCCGGAAAGCAGGAGGTACCAGATGCTGGACTTCACTAGCAGCGCGCTCATGCAGGCACCGCGAGTGCTGGACTTCGAGCGGAAGGAGCAGCGCGACTCGCGCAAGTGGCACCGCGTACTGCGGGAGTTGCGGCGGGAACAGTTGGGCGTGCTTGGCTTCGTGGCGACGCCGCGACGGCGCAGGGAGCTGCGTGAGGAGTTCGTCTCCGCGCTGGATTCCGCCCACGCAGCGGGGATGACCATCGACGCATACATGGCACGCGGTGCGCATGTCGTCACCGAGACCCCGTCCGACCCGGCGCTGAGCGAGCGCGCGGAATGGGCGGGGCTGAACGACGCGGCTTAATGCCTGACGCCATGCAGCCGCCGGTCAGCATCGGACTCAAATACACCACCGCCGCCGATGGGACGCGCTCCGTAGCGATCCCTGACGAACTGCGCGCCCAGGTGATTTCGTTCGTGCTCGACGGCGGCGCAAAGACGCCTGACGAGATCGAAGCGATCGTTCAGGATGGCCACGACGCGCTCGTGGTCGCGCTGGCCGGACTCTCCGAGTCGCAGGCGGCGCACAAGCCGTCTGCAGACGACTGGTCGATCCTGGAGCTGATGGATCATGTCGTGACGACGAAGCAGGTCGTCGTGAGCCTGTGCCGCAATCTGGCGGATGGCCACTGGCCACCGGGCATCGGCCCCGAGTTCCAGGAACAGAACGCGCAGGACGGCGTGACGATCTCGCGCTTCGCGACGCTCGCGGACGCGCGCATTGCCGCGGACGCAGCGCACGGTGATCTTGTCGACTTCATCCGCGGACTGAACGCGTCAACGAACGTGGAGATCCGCTTCTCGCACTTTCTCTTCGGCGCGCTGAACGCCCGGGAGTGGGCGGTCTTCCAGCGCATCCACGACGTTGATCACACGCCACACATCGGCCAGATCAAGGCGTCGCCCGGATTCCCCGCGGCGTAGCGCCCGGTTACGACGAGCCTGCTCGTACAGGCGGCAGATCGGAGTTGTGCGATGTCACTGAAGCACGCGTTGCTGGGCATCCTGACGGTGCACCCCATGACGGGGTACGAGTTGAAGCAATTCTTCGACTCGTCCGTGCAGCACTTCTGGAACGCCGAGTTGAGCCAGATCTACCCCACACTGAAGTCGCTCGAAGAAGCGGCGTACGTCGACAAGCGCGTCGAGATCCAGGAGAGCAGGCCGAACCGGAAGATCTACGACATCACGGAGAGCGGACGCGAAGAGTTCGCACGGTGGGTGCGCGCACCGCAGCCGGCGGGCGACATGCGCGATCCGTTTCTGATCAAGCTATTTTTCGGCACAGAGTTGCCTGTTGAGGACATCCTCGTGCTGCTGCGGCGGCAGATGGAAGAGCAGCAGAAGGTACTGGCGTTCTCCGAGACCGTACTGCGCGAGCGGATCCGCGAGAGCGTCGCCAAGCACGATTCGCCGCGGCAGGGTTTGTTCTGGACGCTGACGCTCGAGATGGCGATCGCCTACCGGCGGACGTACATCGACTGGTGTGAGAAGTCGATGAAGCTGCTCGAAGAGAGCTTCATCGAGGCCGGATCGATCGCGGATGCTGGCGCGGAGCTGGGGGATGCAGCGTCGTACGCCGCGCGTGGGCGCGCGTAACCTCACCCCACCAGCGGGATGCGAGCCCCACACGGCGCATCCGCTATGATGCTGGCAGCGGGGCGGCGTGCGTCCCGGCCAGGCGGCCCGAGTTCCGCACTGACGCATGTTAGATATCCCCATACCGGGCTTTACGCCCACGCTCCTTGAAGGGGCATCCGTCAACATTCCCATGCCTCTCGCCACCGCCCTCTTCGTTGGAGGATTGATGGGGTATGCATTCGTCAACGCGATCGAGATCGCGGTGGTGGCGTCGAGCCGCATCCGCGTGCGCGCGGCGGCGGAGGAGGGGCATCGTTCGGCGAAGGCCCTCGAACGGCTGAAGGGCGCGCAGGAGCGCTATTTCGGCGTCATTGTCGTCCTCCAGAACGTTTCGATCTTCCTTGCGTCGACGGCAGGCACGGTGATCGCCGTCGACACGTTCGGGAACTGGGGTTACTTCGTCAGCCTGATCGCGATCCCGCTGATCTCGACGGAGTTCGGCGAGTACACGCCGAAAGTGCTGGCGGCGCGGTCGCCCGAGCGCCTCGCTCTCGCCGTGGCGATCCCGGTCGAGATCATCGTGCGGCTCGCGAGCCCGCTGATCACGGCGCTGGCGGTGATCCCGAACTTGTTCTCGAGCACGGACGAGCGGCACACGGTTACGGAAGCCGAACTGCGCATGATGATCGGCATCAGCGCGGAAGAGGGTTCCGTCAACGAGGACGAGGCCGAGCTGCTGGACCGCGTCTTTCACTTCCACGACCGGCGCGTGAACGAGATCATGATCCCGCGCACCGAAGTGGTTTGGCTGGAGCGCGACGAGACGGTGAGCGAGTTCTACACGACCTTTGGCGAGTCGCCGCATTCCCGCTTTCCCGTGTACCACGAGTCGGTCGACAACGTCGTGGGCGTGATCAGCATCAAGCAAGTGCTGAAGGCGCTGGCGGAGAAGCGCGTTACCGAGACATCACCACTGGCAGAACTGATCCGGCCGGCGATGTTCATCCCTGAGACCAAGCTGGTGAGCACGCTGTTCTGGCAGATGCAGGAAGAGCGGCAGCAGATCGCCGTCGTCGTCGACGAATATGGTGGCGTGGCGGGCATGGTGACGCTGGAACTGCTGCTCGAAGAGATGGTCGGCGCGGTCTCGGACGAGTTGGGAGAGTCGTCTGACGAGTACGCGACGATCGACGAGCACACGACGCGCGTGGACGGCGGGATGAGCATCTACGACCTGCGCGAGGAACTGGAGATCGAATTGCCGGAGGGCGACTACGAGACCGTCGCGGGCTTCGTGCTGCACCAACTCGGCCACATCCCGCGCGAGGGCGAGGCAGTAACCATCGACGGGTACCGGATCACGGTGTCCGAGGTGAAGGGCGTGAAGATCGAGTCGGTGGTGATCCTGCGAGTCCAGAGTTGACCCTAACCCCCAGCCCCTTCCGCGCGAGGGAAGGGGAGCTTCAGATGGCTCCGCCGTGTACCGCCGCCGCACCATCGATGAAACACGATGAACTGTCCACTGTGAACTGCGAACCCCAACCATGAAGATTCAGCGGATACGGGTGACGTTCGGGCGCGGCGAGAGCGCGAAGTACATCACGCACCTTGATCTGATGCGGTTCTGGGAGCGCGCGCTGCGCCGGGCCGAGTTGCCGGTGGCGTACTCGGAGGGCTTCTCCCCACACGCGCAGATCGCCATGGCCGCGCCGCTGCCCGTTGGCACGACGAGCGGCGCCGAGCTGATGGACGTGTTCATGGCGGAGCGCACTGCGCCCAAAGTGCTCCTTCAACAACTGGCGCCGCAACTCCCGGATGGAATCGCGACCGTTGCCGCCGAAGAGGTCGGGATGGCGCTGCCCGCGCTGCAGGCCGACGTGCGGTTCGCGGAATACCTGGTGGACATCGCGAGTGCGCAGAGCGACCGGGCCGTCGATGGCGAAGAATGGAGCGTCCCGGTCGGCGCAGATGTGGGCGCGACAGTCGATCTGTTCATCGCCGCGCGCACCATCCCGTGGGAGCACAAGCGCGAGGACGAAGTGAAGTCGTACGATCTGCGGCCGCAGGTCGAATCACTCGAAGTGGCCTCGCGCGGTGGCGAGGGCGCGCGATTGCGGATGCGGCTGAAGAACGACAGCAGCGGGTCGGGGCGGCCGGAGCAGGTCGTCGCGGCGCTCGGGCTGCCGGCGCCGCTGCTCATCCACCGCACGCTGCTGGTGCTTGCCGACACGTCGCCGGTGCGCGAGGCGATGAAGAAGCACGGGCGGTACGCGGGCTGATGCGGCTGATCCTCGTGCGGCACGGCGAGACGGAACACAATCGCGGCAACCTGACGCTAGGGCGCGCCGACGTGCCGCTGAACGAGCGCGGCCGCGCGCAAGCGCGCGCCGTCGCGGCGTCGTTCGTGCGTGCACCAGCAGCGATCTACGCCAGCCCGCTCGCGAGGGCGGGCGACACGGCGCGGATGATCGGCATATCGACGGGCGTTGCCGTCGTGACGGAGCCCGACCTCATCGAGATGGACGTCGGGGAGATGGAGCATCTCCGGAGCGCCGAACTGCGAGAGCAGTACCCGGACTTCTTGCGGCGGTGGCTCTCGGACCCGGCGGATGCGCGGATGCCCGGCGGCGAGACGCTACGCGAGGTGCAGGAGCGGGCCTGGGCGGCAGTGGAGCGCTTGCGGGACGCGCACCCCGATGGCGAGGTCGTGGCGGTGACGCACAACTTCGTCATCGCGACGGTGGTGTGCCAGGCGCTCGGGCTGCCGCTATCTGGATTCCGGCGGCTGCGGATCGGGCTGGCGTCAAGGACGACGCTCGATATGCGCGGGTCCGGTGCGACGTTGATCTCGTTGAACGACGATGCCCATCTGCGGGCGGCGGGACTGGGCGGGGGCCGCGCGGACTGAAGTCCACGCTACGGCGCCCGCGACGAACCGCTCACGCATGCGAAAGCGAGGCGCGACATGAGCGAGACCGAAGCGGCGACGATGGTCCCCGACTACCTGATGCGAAAGACGACGCGGGTGCGCATCTTCACGAGCTGGGGAGTGGTGGAAGGTGGGTATGCCACGCCGCCGGGCGTGCTGCTGAGCAACGCGCTGCGCAACGCCAGCTCGTCGGAGCGATACCTCATCCTCACAGACGCGACATTTCGCACGTTCGCCGGAACCGAGATGGATCCCGACGTGGCGGCGGCACCCTTCGTGCTGGTGAATCCGGCGCAGGCCTCGGCGATCATTCCGCTTGAGGCCGACAGCGAGATGCCGGCGTAGTCAGACGTAGCATCACCGGAGTTGAATCATGTAGGGGCGCACAGCCGTGCGCCCCTACATGATCGGTCCGATCACGACACGTCAGGCGAATTCGTTCCTGTGTGCCCGCACGCGGGCGGACACACCGGTCCGCCCCAAGCGATTCTGCCTTCGCCAGCGCGGAAGCCGCGCCGTGAGACCGTGCCACTACACTGCGGCGATGAAGGTTAGTCGCGACGCCAGGATCCTGCTGTTCACCCGCGGTGTGCGGTCGCTGTCCGATGGCTTTGTGTCGGTGCTGCTGGTTAGCTACCTGGCGGAGTTGGGGTTCTCGGGCGTGCGGGTGGGAGCGGTGGCGACGGCGACCCTGCTGGGGACGGCCGTGGCGACGCTCGTCGTTGGAGCCGTGACGAATTGTCTGGGGCGGCGGCGCGTGCTGTTCGCATCGACGCTGTTGGCGGCGGGAACCGGCATCGCGTTCGCATCGTCAAGCAGCTTCGTTCCCGTGCTGCTGATCGCCGTCGTCGGGACACTGAACCCAACGGCCGGCGACGTA
Organism: Chloroflexota bacterium; assembly: GCA_031400455.1. GTDB lineage: Bacteria > Chloroflexota > Dehalococcoidia > DSTF01 > JACRBR01 > JANXYW01. Next base: position 15,521 of record JANNPX010000015.1, read on the forward strand.
AGCGTGTTCCTGCCCGTCGAGCAGGCGATCTTGCCGCAGACGGTAGACGCGAGCGCACGGACCTCACTGTTCGCGCGGTACAACCTCGTCGGCGCGCTGGCGGCGGCGACAGGCGCGCTGCTCGCCGGAGCGCCGGCGCTGCTGCACCGCTGGCTGGATTGGGATCTCCTGCACGTCATGCGCGGGATGTTCGTGCTGTACGCGGTGCTGGCGCTGGTCAACCTGCTTGCGTATCGAATGCTGACGCCGTCGGTCGAGTCGCGGACCATTACGAGCAACGCGCCATTGCATCGATCGCGGGGGACGGTGTTCCGCCTCTCAGGCTTGTTCGCCATCGATTCGTTCGCCGGCGGGTTCGTTGTGCAATCGATCCTCGCGTTGTGGCTGTTCCGGCGCTACGGCCTGTCCGTCGATCAGGCGGCGTTGATTTTCTTCGCCGCCGGCATCTTCACCGCGTTCTCGTTCCTGGTCGCGGCGCGAGTGGCCGAGCGATTTGGATTGATCAACACGATGGTGTTCACGCATCTGCCTTCGAACATCCTGCTGATCCTGGTCGCGCTGATGCCGAACGTCTGGCTGGCCGTCGCGATGCTCCTGGCGCGGCAATCGCTCTCACAGATGGACGTGCCGACGCGGCAGTCGTACGTGATGGCCGTTGTCGATGAGGACGAGCGCGCCGCGGCGGCCAGCGTGACGGGCGTCGCGCGCAGCCTGGCGTCCTCCGGCAGTCCAGTGGTTGCAGGCGCGCTGCTCGGGGCGACAACGTTCGGATGGCCCCTCGTGATCGCGGGCGCGCTGAAGGGCGTGTACGACGTGCTGCTGCTGGCGCAGTTCCGAAGCGTCAAGCCGGCCGAGGAGATCATTCCGGTCGACGCGCGGCCGCCGCGAGGCTAAGCAGGTGCGATGCTATAGTGGCGGCGCGTTTCGCTGACTGCGTACGGGAGGCACCGTGACCGTCGATCCGATGGAGTTCCGCAGTATCATCGGGCACTTCGCGACGGGCGTAACCGTGATCACCACCGCGGCCGGCGATCAGCTCCACGGCATGACGGCGAACGCCGTCTCCTCGCTCTCGCTTGATCCTGTGATGGTGCTGATCTGCGTCGATAAGACCACGCACACGCACCGCGTGCTCGATGAAGGCGGCGTCTTCACCGTGAACGTGCTCGGCGAGCATCAGGAAGCGGTGTCGCGCGTCTTCGCGAAGAAGAGCGAGCCGGAAACAGGCACGCTGCGCGGGGAGCCGTTCCGGCTGGGTGAAACGGGCGCACCGATCCTGTCGGACTGCCTCGCCTTCCTCGAATGCCGCGTCGCCGGCACGTTCGACGGCGGCGACCACACGATCTTCCTCGGGCAGGTGGTGAGCGAAGGCGTTGTTGAGGAGATGCGTCCGCTGCTGTTCTATCGAGGCGGCTACCACACGCTGGGCGTCTGAGCGGGGGCACCGTGTCACGCATCCGCACGCCGGACTCGGGACGCGGGGCGCACTCCGGCGCGGGGCGCATCGCCGGCATCGACATCATCCGCGGCGCGGCGATCCTGTGGGTGGTGCTGTACCACCTGTGGACGGACCTGCGCTATCCAAACGTCTATCCGGAGCAAGCTGACGCGTTTCGCGCGATCCCCCATCGGCTCGCCGAAGGGAACATCGTCGGAGGGCTGACGGCGATGGGTGACGCGATCCTGCGCGTCGGATACCTCGGCGTGCCCCTGTTCATGATGCTGAGCGGACTGTCACTGACGCTTGGGACGCTGACGGGGCCGGGTGCGCCCGTAAGCGCGCGGCGGTTCCTCTATCGACGGATGCGGCGCGTGATGCTGCCGTACTGGGCGGGATTCGCGATCACGCTAGCGTTCGCAGCGGCGCTCGCGTTCGTGCAATGGCAGCGGCACGGCGACGGCGAGTACATGTCCTACCTGCGAAACGGCGACATCAACGTGGATAGCGGCCAGTTGCTCGCGGGCGCGTTCCTCGTGCCGCGCATCCTTCGCGATGGGTGGCAGTTCGCGCCGGAGGGGTCGCTCTGGTTCGTGCTGGTGATCGTGCAGTACTACCTACTGTTCCCGCTGCTGCTGCGGGCGTTGAACCGCATCGGGCCGTGGCTGTTCCTTGCCACCACACTGATTGTGACGATCGCCGCCCTCATTACGCTGCTGGCGAGTGACGGCGACCTGACCGAACACCGGCGCTGGGTCGACATGCTATCGCCCTTTCGGCTGTTTGAGTTCGGGCTGGGGATGACGCTGGGATATCTGCTGGCCCGGCGGCCCCAAGTGCTAATCGGCGCGGCACGGACGGCGACGGCGAGCGCACTCGTCGCCGCGGGCGGCACGATGTTCGTCGCCGCGTGCCTGATCTCGTCGGATGATGACGCGCTGGCGGTCGTTCAGGGGCCGGCCATTGTGCTGGCACTGACGCTGATCGTGCTGCCGCTCATCGTCAAGGCGCCGGGTGCGATCGAGACGTCGCCACCCGCCCGCGCGCTGGCATGGGTCGGTGTGATCTCCTACACCGTGCTCATTGTGAGCGAGCCGCTGCGGTCGGTGACGCATACGATGCGCGCGGAACACGCCGGCGATGGCTGGATCGCCTTGTGGGGCGTCGCCGTGTACCTGCCGTTGACGCTGGTGCTGGCGCGGCCTCTTGCGGTGGTTCTAGGGTTGGTCGAAGGGGATGCGCGGGAGCGACGAGGTTGACATCGCTCGAAGCTGGTGGCGGGTTGCTTTACATGCAGCATCGATGGCAGTACGGCGTTTGTATTGCTGCGACGAGGGGCCGATGATACGATCGGCAAAACGCCGGGATGGACGCGACTCTGTCGTGGCGTGCTTGGTGGTCGGGGAGTTGCCGGTAGATGGCCGTTGCTGCCACACATGTCAGGCTGTTTGAGCAGGCGGACCGCCACGCTCTGAGTAAGACTCTCCGGAAATACGCCAAGCACTTTCCCCTTCTGCTAATCATCGGGCTCATCGTCGGCATCCACGTGTCGACGATGCAGTACTACTTCTTCGGCGACGACTTCCTGGTGTTGGGCGATATCCAAACCCGCTCGTTCCCGAAGTACGTGAACGACGTGGTATTGCTGCGCGACCTGACGCCGAACTGGCGGCCGCTGACGATGCTGGCGTACTGGGCGGAATTCAAGCTATTCGGATTCAACGCGCTGCCGTGGCGGATCGTCAACCTGACGCTACACATCGGCACGGTGGTCGTGTTGTACGCGCTCGTGCTTTCGCTCACGAAGCGGTCGTTCGTAGCGCTGGGCGCGGCGCTGATCTTCGGCGTATCAGCGTCGGCGGTGCACACCGTGACGTACATCACCGCGTTCCCGCACGTGTTCAGCGAGTTCCTGCTCATCTCGTCGCTGTACACGTTGCACCGCTACGTCGAGGGCGGCGAGCGGCGTGCGGCGTGGTATTGGGGATCCCTTTCGCTGTTCGTGCTGGGATTCCTGGCGAACGAGGGCGGCGTAGTGATGGGCGCCGTGATCGTGACGTACTACGCCCTCTACTCGCTGGCGCAGCGCCGCGATGTGCTCGACTTCACGTTGAAGATGGCGCCGTTCGGGATCGCTTCAGCGGTCCTGGTGAGCGGGCTCAGCGGATGCGGCTGCCAGGGCGTCGATAGCGGGTTCTATGGCATCGGCTGGCACATCCCGCGTGAGACGTGGATCTACATGGCGCGGTTGGCGTATCCCGTCGGCGCGATCAAGCTCGAGCCGACGACGATCGAATGGGTGTGGGGATCGATCGTCATCGCCTTCGCGATCTTCTTCGTGATCCGCGGGCCCAACATCGCGCGGTTCGCGGCCATCGGGATGGTCGTCGGCGTGGCACCGTACGTGCCGGGGAAGATCTGGACGGCGACGCGCTACAGCTACATGGCGACGCCGTTCTTCGCGATCCTCGTCGCGATCTGCGCGGGCTTCGTGCATCACTACGCGACGAAGGTATACAAGCCTGCGGCGCACGTGCTTGCGGCGATGGCGCTGGCCACCGTCGGCGGACTGTACGCCTGGCAGTCGATCCACCAGACGGAGCCGTTCCTGCACGCGACGAATCGGTGGGAGGTGCTTGCTCACGATCTGCGCGCGAATTATGACAACGTCCCGGCGGGCACGACCATTTACGTAATTGACGACGAAGGATTGTGGTCGAACCCGTTATGGCAGCCAACGTGGATGACGTCGGTAGGGCGCGCACTTTATGGTCGTGACGTCAGCGTGCGCGCATTGCCCACCGCTGATCTCAAACGCCTGGAAAAGAGCCTTGACGGACCATTGTTTGTGGTACAACTCGAGGACGGTCACCTCACAGCGGTTTCACCGCAAACGGCGAAACTCGAACTAGGGGAATAACACGGCGGAATGACACAAATCCGACGCCATCTCTCCGGCCTCGGTCTCATTCTCCTCACCGCACTTCTCCTTCGGCTGATCTGGATTGCCTATATCCATCCTGATCCCACAGACGGACGCTTCGACGACACCGCCTGGTATCGCGGTGCCGGACACTTCTTGGCGCGCGGCGAGGGATATCTCAATCCGTACGCAGGCACGCCGACGGCGGCGTGGCCCCCGGGATATCCAGCGTTCCTGGGCGGCGTGTTCAAGCTGTTCGGCGAAGGGATTCCGCAGACGACGCTCGCGAACGTTGTGCTTGCGCTGCTCACGGTCGTCGTTGTGTATGCGATCGGGCTGATGCTCTTCGATCGGCGCACAGCACTTGTGGGAGCCGGCGCAATCGCGCTGTGGCCCGGGCAGATCTATTTCACCTCGCTGACGCTCTCCGAGCCGCTGTTCACATTCCTGTTCACGCTGGCAGTCCTGCTCATGCTGGCGGTGCCGCGCGTTTCGGCATGGCGCGGCGGTACGCTCATCGCATTCGGATTGGTGACGGGTCTGGCCGTGTTCACGCGCGGGCAGGCGGTGCTGCTGATCCCGCTAGCGCTGGTGACGTGGCGAATGGCCGGGTTTCGCTGGCAGCCCGCGATGGCGTGGGTGGTCCTTGCTAGTGCGATTGTCGGCGTGATGCTGACGCCGTGGGCCGTTCGTAACGAGCGCGAGATCGGCACGCCGGTGATCCTGTCGACGAACTTCGGGCCGAACCTGTGGATCGGCAACCATGACGGAGCGACGGGGCGCATGAACATCCCTGAACCGGAGCCGCCTCAGGCGAGTCGCGTGGGCACGACGCAGGGCTCGTACGAGGTGAAGACGAGCAACCTCGCCCTGCGCAAGGGCCTGCGGTACATGCTCACCCACCCGATGCGTGAGGTCGAGCTGGCAGGTGTGAAAGTGCGTGCGATGTACGAGGCAGATTCAACTGCACTGGACTGGAACGCCGCCTACCTCCCCGGCTTCTATGCTTCGCAATCCGTCGAGGACACGCTACGACGTCTGGCGAACGCCTACTGGTTTGCGATGCTGATCGTCGCAGGAGCGGGCCTGGTCGCTTCGCGATCGCAGCTAAGGGGAACACTGGGGCTGCTGCCGATGATCGTGCTGACATGGACGGCCTTCCATCTGCTGTTCTTCGGTGATTCACGGTTCCACTACCCGATCGTCTTCGTCTTCGCGCTCTTAGGCGCGCGCGGCCTCGTCGTGATCTTCGATGCGCTCCGGCGACCGCAGGTAAGCGTAGACAAGCGCTACGCCACCGCTTGAGCATGGTGACGGCGGCCGCTGAGAGCAAAGACGATGCGCCCGATGAGCGTCGGCGCATGCTGCGCGCCGAGCTGCTGTTGATGCTGGCGCTGTTCGTGCTGGCGATTATCCCTCGCGCGGCGTGGGTGGCGTACAACGACCGGCCGCCGCAGGGGCTGAACGACCCGACGCTGTACGCCTATTTCGGCGACTCCATCGCGGACGGCACGGGGTACGTGCGCCCGACGGGCGAGAAGTTCGCCTACTACCCGGTGGGATACCCGGCGACGCTGGGCGGGCTGAAGAAGGCCGGCGACATTTTTGGTTGGGGCCGCAGCACGTTCTCAATCAAAATGATGAATGGCATGTTCGGCGCGATCACCGTCGTGCTGCTCTATCTCATGGCGCGACGAATCTTCGACCGCAGAACGGGAATCGTCGCGGGCGCGCTGCTGGCGGTCTTTCCCGGGCAGATCTACTACAGCGGCGCGGTGCTTTCGGAGCCGCTGTTCACGGTGTTGTGGATCGGCGGGCTAACCGTGTTGTTATGGAAGCCGTGGACGCGCGAAGGCCTGCCGTGGCCGCTGTTGTTCGCTGCCGGCGTATTGCTGAGCTACGCAACGATGACGCGCGGCATCACACTGGTGTTTCCGATCGTGTTGCTGGCGATCTGGTTCTTCCAGATGCAATCGAAGAAACGCGCCGTGATGCAAGCGCTCGTCGTATGGGCGGGTATCGCCGTGCTGATCGTGCCGTGGTCGATCCGCAACACCATCGCGTTCGATCAGCTCACAGGGCCATCGACGAACCTTGGCGACGACCTGTGCATCGGCAACTATCTGGGAGCGCAGGGCGCCTTCACGTTGCAGGGCAAGTGCTTCGAGAATGATGCCGGCAAGACACCGCAGCAGGTGGAACTGGACCGAAACAAGGAAGGCGTGCGGATCGCGATCAAGGATGTCGCGTCGCACCCGTTCCGCATGCCCGCACTCGTGGCGAAGAAGGCGTACTGGCTGCTGTACAAAGACGATGACGGCCTCTGGGCGTCGGAGTCGTACGGCAACGATTACTTCATGTCGAACTCGCGGCGCGAGATCCTCTCGTTCGCGGCGAACGCGTACTACTACGCCCTCGGATTCGTGGTAATCGTCGGGTTGCTGGCGTTCGCGCTGGCGCGCGACCTGAGACGGCTGGCGGTGGCGCTTGCGATGCTCTACGTGCTGGTCATCCCGCTCGCCTTCTTCGGCGACCCCCGGTTCCACTACCCGGCGATGCCGCTGGCCGTAGTGATCGCGGCGGCGACGGCCGTGCGTCTGTGGGATGCACGGCCGGGCGGGACCGCGCACAACGAACGTCTCGCCAAGACGGGGACGCGGATGACGACTCCGGGCGGTGCGCCGTGATCGAGCGACTGCGCGCACATCTGCGGACGCCTGATGCCCGATGGCTGCTCGCGATCATCGTGCTGGCACTACTGGTGCGCGTGCTGGCGGTTGCGTACGTTCATCCAAATCCGCGCGACGGGCGGTACGACGACAGCGTCTGGTACGACACGACGGCGCGGCACCTGGCGGCGGGTGACGGCTACGTCTTCGACCCGACGGTGTGGAAGACGGCCGACGGGACGCGCATCTATCCGGACGAGCAGGAGCTTTCGCCGACCGCGCTCTGGCCGCCGGGCTACCCCGTCACACTGGCGGTGGTCTACAAGGTCACGGGCGATTCGGTGAACGCGGCGCGGCTGCTGAACATTCTCTTCGGCGCAGCGACTGCGGGGTTGGTGTTCCTTATCGCGCGGAGGTTGTTCGACCGCGTGGCGGCGATCTTTGCGGGCGGCGTCATCGCGCTGCTGCCGGCGCACGTGCTGTTCACGACCGTACTGCTTTCGGAGACGTACTTCGGATTCCTGCTTGCGGCGACGCTGGCGATCTTTGTCTACTTCGTGCTCGATCGCGAACGCGCACGACCGCATCTCGCGCTGATGCTCGGGCTCGGCGCGGTGACCGTGTTCGCGGGGTACGTGCGCGGCGAGTTCCTCGCGTATGGCGGGCTGCTGGCGCTACTCACGGCGGCGCATTTGCGGCGCGAAGCGCTCTTGCCGCTGGCGGCGTTCGCGATCGGCGGCGCGATCATTGTCGTGCCGTGGGCGGTGCGCAATCAGGCGCAGATGGGCGAGCTCATCATCGGCACGACGGGCTCCGGGCGCGTGGCGTACCAAGGTCACAATCCGGAGACGGACGGCGGCGCGAGCCTAATCGCGACAACGCAGCTCGAAGCGAAGTTCGCCGGGCTGAGCCGCAAGGAGATCGAGTTGGAGTCGAACAAGGAGGGATCGCGACTGGCGCGCGAGTGGGCGCTGAACCATCCACTCGACGAACTGCGACTCGTCCCGGAGCGGCTCTATCGGCTGTTCCGCAGCGACGAGTCCGGCGTCACGTGGGTGCAGAGCAACAAGCCGTGGTTCGGACCTGCGGGCGCCGACAAGTTGATCCGGCTATCGAGCTTCACGTTCTTCGGGCTGATCGGCGTCGCGCTGGCATCGGTGGGGCTGTGGTGGCGGCCGCGTGACCCGCGCTTCTGGGCGGTATTCGGTATCGTGCCGTTCTATATGCTGGTGTTCGGCGTGCTCTTCCTCGGCGATCCGCGCTATCACTACGCGATGTACATCCCGATCGCGATCTTTGCATCGACGGGACTCGCCGCACTGTGGCGCATAACGATCGAGCAATGGCGCGACATGACGGGCGGTCGATCGCTCGGCGCGCTTCTCCGGACCTTCGGCACCCCCGCGCCGTGAACCCGCTGCAGAGCCACTGGCTCCGAATGGCGATCTGGCTGTTCGCCGCGTCTCCGGTGGTGGCACTCGCCGTCGCGCTGACGACGCAGGGTGTCGACTTCACGTTCGCGCTGGCGCTGACCCTGTATATGTGGGCACTGGTATGCGTCATACTTGCGCTGATCGCGCTGGCGGGGCTGATCCTGCGGGCGATGCATTGGGGGATTCGTGCGCTTCGCAGGTAAGACGGTCGTTGTCACGGGCGCCGGCGGCTTCATCGGCAGCCACCTCGTTGAGAAGCTGATTGCCGACGGCGCGCAGGTGCGCGCGATGCTGCGCTACACGTCGCGCGGACAGCGCGGCTGCCTCGATCTGCTGCCGGACGCGTCGCTGGAGAGCATCGCCATCACCATGGGCGACGTGCGCGACTTCGACGCCGTGCGCGAAGTCATGCGCGGCGCTGACGCAGTGTTCCACCTGGCGGCGCTGATCGGCATCCCTTACTCGTACGAGCACCCGCAAGAGACGATCGATACGAACATCATCGGCACGTCAAACGTGCTGATCGCCGCGCGGGAGCTGGGCACGGTCGAGCGGGTCGTGCTGACCTCGACAAGCGAGGTATACGGCTCGGCGCTGCGCGTGCCGATGGACGAAGATCACCCGCTGCAGGCGCAGTCGCCGTACTCGGCGACGAAGATCGCCGGTGATGCGCTGGGTCTGAGCTTTCATCGATCCTTCGGAATGCCGGTGACGATCGTGCGGCCGTTCAACGCGTACGGTCCGCGCCAGTCGGCGCGGGCGGTGATCCCGGCGATCATCTCCCAGGCGGTCGCCGGCAAGACGCTGCAACTCGGCACGCTGGAGACGACGCGCGACTTCACGTTCGCGGAGGACACAGCACGCGGCTTCCTCGCCGTCGGAGGCGCGGACGCGGCGCTGGGCGAAGTGGTGAACCTCGGCTCGGGCAAGGAAGTGAGCATCCGCGACATCGTGCGGAAGGTCGGCGAGATCACCGGCGCCGAACTGGTGGTCGAGGACGACGAGCAGCGCATGCGGCCGGCAAAGAGCGAAGTGTCACGCCTGCTCTCCGACAGCTCGAAGGCGGAGCGGCTGGCAGGCTGGCGCGCGGAGGTGTCGCTCGACGACGGCCTGCGCCGCACGGTGGAGTGGATCCGCGAGCACATCGATCTGTACCGCCCGAAGGAGTACGCCGTATGACGGTTCGCCGTATGACGGTTCGCCGTATGAAGGCCGCCTTATGAAGGCCGTGATCCTGGCGGGCGGCAAAGGCGTGCGGCTGCGGCCGCTGACGTACACGATTCCCAAGCCGCTGCTGCCCGTCGGCGAGAAGCCGATCCTGGAAGAGATCATCGAGCGGTTGAAGCCGTTCGGCGTGCAAGAATTCGTGATTGCCGTCGGCTATCGCGCGGAGCTGATCGAGACGTATTTCCGCGACGGCGCGCAGCTCGGCGTGCACATCGACTACGTGCGCGAGTCACATCCGCTCGGCACCGCGGGTCCGCTGGCGCTCGTGCGCTCGTCGATCGAGCTCGCGCCGGGCGAGCCGTTGCTGGTGATGAACGGCGACATCCTCACTGATCTCGACATGCGCGCGTTCGTCGAGTTCCATCGCCAGGGCGGATACGACGTGACCGTTGCGACACGAAAGTTCGAACTCCAGCACCCGTACGGCGTGTTGCGGCTCGACGGCCAGCGCGTCACGGGGATCGTCGAGAAGCCGGCCGTGACGGACATCGTCAGCGCGGGCATTTACGCGATCCAGCCGTCAGCGCTGGACGTGATCCCGGACGACACCTTCTTCGACATGCCGGACCTCGTGAACAAGCTCCTAGCCCAGGGCCGCCCCGTCGGCGCGTACCACTTCGTCGGGGAGTGGTTGGCCATCGACCGGCTTGAGCAGCTCGAGGACGCCGGGCGGATGATCGCGGAGCGCCACGGGTAGGGTCCCACGGGAGCGCCTGCGCTCCATTCGGTGCCCTCCTCAACCTTCGTGCCCCTTCGTGTCCTTCGTGGTTCCGCGCCTCGAAACCGGTAGAATCGCGGGGTGAGGGTTTCCATCGTCATTCCGGTGCGGAACGAGCGCGACACGATCGTGGCGCTAATCGAGCGCGTGCGCGCCGTCGACTGCGGAATGGCGAAAGAGCTGATCGTCGTCGATGGTGCGTCCACCGACGGCACGCGCGAGGCGCTGCTGGCGCTGGCGCCGTCGGACGATCTGATACTGGTGCTGGAAGATGCTGCGCGCGGCAAGGGCCGCGCCGTACGGACCGGGTTCGACCGCGCGACCGGCGACATCGTCATGGTGCAGGACGCCGACCTGGAACTGGACCCCACGGAGATCCCGTCCCTGCTGGCTCCGATCGTCGAGGGACGCACCGATGTGGTGTTCGGGTCGCGATTCCTCGGACGCGGTCGCGGGCCGACGCCGCTGGTCGGCTACATCGGCAACTTCGGGCTCACGTGGGCGGCCAACATCCTCTACTTCACGCACCTCACGGACATCCTGACGTGCTACAAGGTGATGCACCGCGACGTCGCACAATCGCTCGATCTGCGCTGCAACGGCTTCGATCTGGACGCCGAGATCACCTGTCGGCTACTACGCGACGGGCACAAGATCGTCGAAGTGCCGGTGACATACGAGCCCCGCAGCGTCGATGACGGGAAGAAGCTCAGCCCGAGCGTCGGTTGGAGCGTGCTGCGGGCGATCGTGCGCACACGGTTCGCACCCGCGCACCGCCGCAGCGTGGCTGCATCGCACACTGCCGCAGCGCGCGAACCCGTCGCCACGGGTGTCTCGCGTGACGGCGATTCGGAGTAGTTCCACGCGCGCACGTTGACACCTCGCCGGATCGCTTTCTAGACTGAACGTAACGCTGACGGAACGGTTGCGCGTGCTTCCTCCCTGAGCGCGAGAACACAGGAGCGCTCGTTGTCCCTCGAAACACTGCTGCCCGCGCTCGCCGATGCCGAGCACACGCCCCCCGCGACCGAGCTCGCCGCTCTGACGTCTCTCGACGGCGAGAACCGCGACCGGTTTCTCGAGGTCTGGCGCACGCTGAGCATCCAGCGCCGACGAGACGTCATCGACCGGCTGGTAGACATCGCCGAGGACAACGTCGAGCTGGACTTCGACACCGTGTTCTTGACGGGGCTCGTCGACGACGACGTGCAGGTGCGCGCGCAGTCGGTGAAGGCGCTCTGGGAGTACGAGTACGACGATCTCGTCCCCGTCCTGCTGCGGCTGCTGCACGACCCCGAGGCGCTCGTGCGCGGCGAGGCGGCGCTAGGGCTCGGCCGCTTCCTGCTACGGATGGAAGTGCTCGACCGCGACGACGCGCTGTCAACGCAGATCGAGGGCGCGTTGCGGGCACGATTCCGCGATGAGGCCGAGCTGACCGAGGTGCGCGGGCGCGCGCTGGAGGCACTGGGCGTGCGCGGCAAAGAATGGGTTCACGAGCTGATCGAGGAGGCGTACAGCAGCGGCGACCGCCGGATGACGATCAGCGCGATCCACGCAATGGGTCGCAACGCCGACCTGGCGTGGCTGCCGATGATCATTGAGGAGATGGAGAGCGACGACGCAGAGATGCGCTTCGAGGCGGCGACGGCAGCCGGGGGACTCGCGGACGAAGAGGCGATCCCGCATCTGGCGGAGTTGACTGCGGACGATGATGTCGAGGTGCAGGAAGCAGCGATCGGCGCTCTGGGGCAAATCGGCGGACCGTCGGCGCGATCGGTCTTGCACGAAGTGGCGGCGGAGACGTCGGACGACCGCGTGCTGGAAGCCGTCACCGACGCGCTTGCTGAGGCCGATTTCGTGGAAGACCCCCTCGGCTTCAAGCTGCAATTGGACAGCAGCGTTGCCGATGATGCCAGTGAGGACGACGACGAATGACGACTGGCGACCTCGATGTGCGCGTGGAGCAGGCTATTTCGGCCGGCGGCGTCGTGTATCGCCGCGGCGAGAATGGCACGGAGATCGTGCTGTGCGGGCGCAGCCACGAAGGGCTGTGGGCGCTCCCGAAGGGCACTCCGGAAAGCGGCGAATCGATCGAGGAGACCGCGCTGCGCGAAGTGAGCGAGGAGACGGGACTGGGCGTCGAGATCGTCGGCGACCTGGGGTCGATCGCGTACGGATTCTCTCGGCACGGTGTGCGCATCGAGAAGCTGGTGTACCACTTCCTCATGCAGCCCACCGGTGGCGGCAGGGTGGAAGATCACGATCACGAGTATGATCGTGTGGAGTGGTTCGCTGTTGGTGAAGCGTTGCGCGTCATGACGCATCGCAACGAGACGGCAGTCGTGCACCGCGCGATCGCGATGGTCGACGCGAGGCCACACCCCGAGGAGTCGGTAGCGTGACGACGACGGCACAGGGCGAGGTTGCGCGAGCGGAGCGCATCGTGCTGCGCGAGAAGCGGCTGGCGGACGCGCCCGACGACTATCGCTGGCGGACTGACACTGAGCTGGCGCGCTTCGACGCGGCGCGCCCCTTTGCCGCGACATACCACGACTACCTGGCGCTCTACCGCGACGAACTCGCATACCCAAGTCCGTATCGCCGAAGCTTGGCGATTGAAGATGCGGACGGCCGCCATATCGGCAACGCGATGTACTACAACATCGACGCCATCCGTCGCGAAGCGGAGATCGGTATCACGATCGGCGAGCGCGAATTCTGGAACCTCGGATACGGCACCGAAGCCGTAAAGACGCTGGTGCGGCACATCGTCGAGACGACGGGGTTCCGCCGCGTGCACCTGAAGACGCTCGACTGGAACGTGCGCGCACAGAAGGCGTTCGAGAAGTCGGGGTTCCGCGTGTGCGGGCGATCGCGCCGCGGCGGCAACAACTTCGTCGTGATGGAGTACATGGCGGCCTGGCTGGATCTGGCGCGTTAGGGCTGCACTGCAAGGCCGCAAGGGCCACAAGAACTCGTTGAAGGGGCACGCGGTGGCGTGCCCTCTTCGTATTGGTGGCTTGCCCGGCCAAGTGCCACTCGCTATAACACCTGCGATACCCGCAGCCACTAAAGGAGCATCGTCATGGGAGCAGAGCGCTCGCATACCGCCGGCATGATCATCTGCGCCATCAGCGCCATCACGGGGCTCTTCTTCACCATCGGCGTGCTGAAGAAGTCGTACATGGCGCTTGCGCTGCCGGTGATGGCAGGGACGCTCGGCGGCCTCTACATCGCGTTCTGGATCGGGCGCGCGCTGATCACCACGCCGATCGAGCCACCATCGGACGATTAGCAGCGGTATTCATCGAGAATCGTAGGGGCGGACGGCATGTCCGCCCTTTTCGTTGTGTGAGGGCGCCTACGGAATACGCTCGCTACACTTCGCACACATGCCACCATCCACGCAGCCCAAGATCGACCGGCTCGTCAGGCAGTTGCAGCTCGAGCAGCTAGATCGCGATCTCTTCCTCGGCGATGCCGGGAAGGGCGAGCGGCGACTGTTCGGCGGACTGGTTGCGGCGCAGTCGGTCGTGGCGGCGTATCGCACGGTCGAGGATGGCGCGCTGCACTCGCTGCACGCGTACTTCCTGCGGCCCGGCAAGCACGACGTCCCAATCCGGTACGTCGTCTACCGCATCCGCGACGGGCGAACGTTCACGACGCGAGACGTCGTCGCGTACCAGTCGGGCGAGGCGATCTTCAACCTGAGCTGCAGCTTCGTGAAGCCGGAAGAAGGCGTCACGCACCAGGGGCCAATGCCGGACGTGCCGGGGCCGGACAATCTCCCCGAGTGGGAGATGGTGCGACCGGACCGCGGGCCGATGCGGGCGATGATGAAGCGCTGGGTCGCGGAGAGCCCGATCGAGGTGCGGTCATGTGATCCGCCCGACGCGCGGGTGCCGGCAGGCGAGGCGCCATCGCGGCGCGTCTGGATTCGCGCGAAGGGCGAGTTGCCGGACAACCCGATGGTCCACGCGGCGGTGTTGACGTACGCCTCCGACATGGGCCTCATCGCTACCGCGCGCATCCCGCACGGCATCGGCCGCGGCGAGCCGACAGCGGCATCGCTGGATCACGCGATCTGGTTCCACCACCCGCCGCGTTTCGACGACTGGATCCTGTACACCAGCGAGAGCCCGATCGCGAACGCGGCACGGGCCCTCATCCTCGGCCAGATGTACCGCCAGGACGGCACCCGCATCGCTTCTGTCGTGCAGGAGGGGCTCATCCGGGTGCCACGCCCTCCGGCGACGACGTAGGAACCACAGATTTCACAGATGGCACAGATTGAGCGGGCGGGGGTGCCGCTCCGAATGGAGTGGTACCCCTACCGCCGTTGCGCTAGGACGTCTTCATACAGCGCCGCCGTCTTCGTTGTGCAGACGCGCCATGAGAACTGCTCCTCGATGCGGCGGGTGCCGGCCGCACCCATCGCGGCGCGGAGGCCCGGATCGGCCAGCAGTGCCGCGATGGCGTCGGCGAGCGCACGGGCGTCCGCGGGCGGGACGAGGATGCCGGTTTCACCGTCGGCGATCACTTCCGGGAACGCGCCGGCCGTCGTCGCGACGACGGGCGTGCCGCATGCCATCGCCTCCGCCGCAGGCAAGCCGAAGCCCTCGTATAGCGACGGCGAGACGAAAAGCGATGCCTCGTTGTGCGTGCGCGCGAGCTCGTCGACCGGGAGGCGGCCGGTAAACGTGACGCGGTCACCGAGCGACAGATCCTCCACCATGCGCGGCGCCATCTCCGCGCCGGGGCGATCAACGAACGTCAGGTGGAAGTCGGTGCCGCGATCGCGCAGGATGGCGAGCGCTTCGAGCAGGTAGCGCGCGCCCTTGTTGCGATCGTCGGAGTTGCCGTTGTAGAGGATGCCGTTCGGGCGGCGCGGAAGGCCGAGCGGTCGGAAGACGTTGGTGTCGACGCCGTCGTGGATCGTCGTGATCTGCTCGTCGCGCAGGGCGAACGCCTTCTGCACGGACGCGCGCGAGTTGTTCGAGCCAGTGATGATGCGGTCCATGCGCCGCGCGACCACTTCCTGCATGAAGAACGGGTAGAAGTTCGCCTTGCGGATCTTCATGCCGACGCGCGTCGCCTGCTGCATCTGGTTGAGGCGATCGATCGACAGCGGGTGATGGATGTTCGCGACGATGGGCATGCCGGATGCGTGGATCATCCACGATCCATAGCCAAGCACCTGCACGTCATGCACGATGTCGAACCGATACCGTGCCTGCAGCTCGCGCCAAAGCATGAAGGCGCGCCAGCTAAACGCCGACATGACAGAGAACTGGCCGTAGCGGCTGGTCGCCAGCTCGTAAAAGTTGAGTGGGTTGAAGAAGCTTTTCGGCGGCCGCCCGTAGAAGAAGAATCGCGACGTCTCGAGCAGCCGGTAGACGCTATACGACGGCACGCGGTGCACGGTGACGGCCGGATCGGTATCGGGCCACGGCGGGCCGACGATCAGGTGCACGTCGTGCCCCTGGCGCGCCAGCTCGCGCGTCACCTGCGCGGTGTAGACGCCCTGGCCGCCGGAGTACATGTTCCCCTGGTGCAGGAGGAAGAGCAGCCTCATAGGACTGGGCTCTTGGTCGTTGGACGTTGGAGGCTGGAGGCGCGGTGCTGTTGCATCGTTCCGGATTGTAACGGGCGTGCGCTGTCACGGCGATCCGGCGGTGTGTGGCGAAGAGTACTGGATTGCGCTTGAGGGTGACCGTATTCTCACTCGATGGAATTTGCAAAGCTCGTACCGGAACTCTGTAGCTCGGATATCGCACGAAGCTTGAGCTTCTACACGGAAGTCCTCGGTTTCTCCGTGGTGTATGCACGGCCGGAAGATCGGTTTGCCTATCTCGATCGGGACGGTGCGCAAGTCATGATCGAGCAACCAGCCGGACGCGCCTTCGTCGCGGGTGAACTAGCGCATCCGTATGGACGGGGAATCAACCTGCAGATCGAGGTCGACGACGTGGAGTCGCTCTACAAGCTGGTTCAAGCGCGCGGCGAGACAATATACCTCCCGTTAGAAGACGCGTGGTATCGCCGGGATCGGACCGAGCTCGCCAACCGGCAATTCATCGTGCAGGATCCGGATGGGTACCTTCTGCGCTTCTTCGAGGATCTCGGCGTCAGACCGGCATCGCAAATCTAAGTGCCGCTGAGGTGGTCGAACCTGCCTCGCCCTCGCGGAGGCTGGGCGGACCTAAGTCCATCCACCGCGCCGGGTTCGATGCGGGCGTGAGCCATCTGAGCACGGGGTCAGCGGTTGCGACCCCACCCCCGCGCTGATACCATGGCCATTCAGAGGGATCCGACGGGAGCGGCAGGAAATTCGGGCTTTTCGACGACCCGTGGACACCTTCTGAGGGGCACTGCCTTTGGGCAGGAGGTATGTGTGCTCCCATCGCTACGGGAGAAGTGCGGGGTCTTCGGCGTATATGCGCCGGGTGAAGATGTCGCAAGGATCACGTTCTTCGGCCTCTACGCCCTGCAACATCGCGGGCAAGAGAGCGCAGGCATCGCGACATCCAACTCGCGAACGCTCTATCTCAAAACAGGCATGGGTCTCGTCTCGCAAGTCTTCGATGAAGACGACCTGAGCTACCTCCCCGGCAAATTCGCCATCGGCCACACCCGTTACTCCACCACCGGCGCCAGCCATCTCGATAACGCGCAGCCGTTCCGCGTCAGCGGACCGAACGGCGAACTGGCGCTCGGCCACAACGGCAACATCGTCAACGCCGCCGTCCTGCGAGAAGACCTGGTGCGCGAAGGCGCCACCTTCATCACGGGCAGCGACTCCGAAGTGATCGCGAAGATGCTCGTCCACGCGCCCGGGCTCGACTGGAAAGAGCGCTGGGCGCACGTGATGCGCAAGCTCAACGGGTCGTACTCGCTCGCCGTGATCACTCCGGACGCGATCATGATGGCGCGCGACCCGATGGGCAACCGGCCGCTCTGCCTGGGCAAGCTGGACGGCGGCTGGGTAGCAGCATCCGAAAGCTGCGCGTTCGACCACATCGGCGCGACGTTCATCCGCGAGATCGAGCCGGGCGAGGTGATCTACATCGACGCCGAGGGGCTCCAGAGCTTCAAGCCGCTCGAGGAGCAGTCGCACGCGTTCTGCGTGTTCGAGTACATCTACTTCTCGCGGCCGGACAGCGTGCTGGGCGGCAAGCTGGTGTACCCCGTGCGGATGAACTTGGGGCGACAGCTCGCGAAGGAGCACCCCACCCCGAACGCTGATGTCGTCATCGGCGTGCCGGACTCAGCGACGGCGGCGGCGATCGGGTACTCGCAGGCGTCCGGCATCCCGTTCGTCGAAGGCTTGGTAAAGAATCGCTACGTGGGCCGCACGTTCATCCAGCCGAACCAGCGGCTGCGCGAGATCGGCGTACACCTCAAGTTCAACCCGCTGCGCGAAGTGCTGCAGGATCGCAGCATCGTGCTGGTGGACGACAGTATCGTGCGCGGCACGACAACGACGGGCGTGATCCAGATGCTGAAGCGCGCCGGAGCGCGTGAAGTCCACATGCGCGTCACGGCGCCGCCGATCACCCACCCGTGCTTCTACGGCATCGATATGGGCACGCGCTGGGAACTCATCGCCTCGCAGAAGAAGTCTGACGAGATCCGCGATGCGATCGGCGCCGACTCGCTCGGCTACCTCAGCGCGGAAGGCCTCGAGAGCGCCGTGGCAACTCCGAAGGACAAGCTCTGCATGGCGTGCTTCACGGGCGAGTATCCGCGTCCCGTCCCGCTGCAACTCGACAAGCTGGCGATGGAGCCCACCGACGGCTCGCTGGACCGCCACGAGTCCGAGTACACAGTGCCGCTCAGGCGGGTGTAGGTGACGGTACCTTCCTTCCTCTCCAACCCGGGCGCCGATTCAGACGATGCGTACGCACGCGCTGGCGTGGATCTCGCCGCGCGAAACATCGCCGTGGAGCGCATCAAGGCGATCGCGTCACGCGCGTCACGGCCGGAGGTGCTGGGCGGTGTCGGCGCGTTCAGCGGGCTCTTTCAGCTCGGCACGTATCGCGAGCCTGTCCTTGCTTCGAGCACCGACGGTGTCGGAACGAAGCTCCGCATCGCGCTGCTGATGGAACGGTACGACACGATCGGGCAGGATCTCGTCAACCACTGCGTGAACGACATCCTGACCTCGGGCGCGCACCCGCTCTTCTTCTTGGACTACCTCGCTACGTCGGACCTGTCCGACGACCGCAAACTCGAAGTGATCGAGGGGCTGACGAAGGCGTGCTCCACTCACGGCTGCGCGCTCATCGGCGGCGAGACCGCGGACATGCCGGACATCTACGCGCCGGGTGACTTCGACCTCGCAGGATTCATCGTCGGCGTGGTCGAGCGCGAACATGTGATCGACGGCTCGAAGATCGCCGAGGGCGACGTGCTGCTCGCGCTGCCTTCAACCGGACTGCACACGAACGGCTACTCGTTGGTGCGGAAGGTGTTCGGCATCGGAGTTGGTGGCGATCCTGCGGCTGACCGCGCGATCCTCGACATGAGCTTCCCCGGGCTGGAGGGCTCGCTGGGCGACGCCCTGCTGGCGGTACACCGTTCGTACTACGCCGACCTGAAGCCGGTGCTGACGCGGCTGCACGGCATCGCGCACATTACGGGCGGCGGGCTGCCGGACAACGTACCGCGCATCCTGCCGGAGGGCCTTGCGGCATTGTTCGAGCGCGACGCATGGCGCGTGCCCGCGCTGTTCTCTCTGATCCAGAAGCAAGGGAATGTCGGCGACGAAGACATGTTCCGTGCATTCAACATGGGGCTCGGTATCGTGGTCGCGGTTGCGCCGGAAGACGCCGAGTCGATCGTCGCGCAGCTCCGCGACGCGAAGCCCGTCGGCCGCATCATCCGTCAGGTCGATGAGCGAAGGGTGATCATCAACTAGCGTATGCCTCTTCGCGCCATCCTTGCACCCTACGACAAGACTGGACTGGTGGAGCTCGCGCAGGGCCTCGAAGGCCTCGGCGTCGAAATGTTCGCCACCGGCAACACGTACCGCATCCTCAGCGAAGCGGGCGTGGCGGTGCGCGCCGTCAGCGACTTGACGGGCTTTCCGGAGATCCTGGACGGGCGCGTGAAAACGCTGCACCCGGGCGTACACGGCGGAATTCTGGCGCGGCGCGACAAGCCGGAGCACCTGGCCGAACTCGAGAAGCACGGGCTCGCGACGATCGACCTGATCGTCGGAGGTCTCTACCCGTTCCAGGAGACGGTCGCGCGCGAAGACGTCACGCTCGAAGACGCGCTGGAGAACATCGATATAGGCGGTCCTACAATGCTGCGCGCGGCAGCGAAGAACTTCCCCCACGTGCTGCCGATCGTCGACCCGGCGGACTACAACGATCTGCTTGACGCGCTGCGCAACAATTCGGCACCCATGGAGTGGCGGCGAAAGCTTGCCGTCAAGACGTTCCAGCACGTCGCGTCGTACGACACCGCCATTGCCGCGTATCTGCGTGGCTATGAAGATCCCTTCCCGGACGAAGTGACGCTGGCGTTCAGCAAGCGCGGCGACCTGCGCTACGGCGAGAACCCGCACCAGATGGCGGCGCTATACCGGCAGATCGACCCGAACGCCCGCACGCCGCAAGGCATCGTGAACGCGCGGCAGCTCAACGGCAAAGCGCTCTCGTACGTCAACATCCTCGATGCGGACGCGGCGTGGTGCGCGGCGTGTGACTTCGACGATCCGACGGTCGTCATCATCAAGCACATGACGCCGTGCGGGATCGCCAGCCGTGACGACCTGACTGACGCGTTTCAGCGGGCGTTCGAGTCCGACATGATCTCGGCGTTCGGCGGCATCATCGCGATCAACCGGCCCGTCGATGGCGCGCTGGCGAAGGCGATCCGCGCGACGAAGCACCCGACGAGCGGGCAGCGCCTGTTCGTCGAGATCATCATCGCGCCCTCGTTCACGCCGGACGCCGTCGAGACGCTCGCGAAGTCGAAGGACCTCCGCATTCTGGAGGCTCCCGTCGTGCGGATGAAGGAGCGGGCGCTGGAGTACCGGGGCGTCACCGGCGGGATGCTGATGCAGGAATACGACCGGATGTCGGTCGATCCGCCGGAGCTGCGCGTACTGTCGGAGCGGCAGCCTACCGATACTGAACTGGCGGATATGCGATTCGCATGGCGTTGCGTGAAGCACGTGAAGTCGAACGCCGTCGTGCTGGTAAAGGACCGCGTGATGGTGGGAATGGGCACCGGCCAGACCAACCGCGTGAACAGCGCCCGGCTGGCGGTCGAGATGGCAGGCGCGAAGGCCGCGGGATCCGTCTCGGCATCCGACGCGCTGATCCCGTTTCCAGACACCGTCGAGGTCTGCGCGGCGGCCGGCGTGACGGCTATCGTGCAGACCGGCGGCTCGATCCGCGACGAGGATTCGGTCGCTGTTTGCAACGCGCATCACATGGCGATGGCCGCGACGGGCGTGCGGCACTTCAAACACTAGGACGCACGGAGGCGAGGAGCGGGGACAGATGGCGGTTCAGCAAGACCTCAGCATCGTGCAGATCGAAGACGCCGTTGCGGCGCTTGGCCATGACGAGCGCGTGCGTTTTGAGCGCATCTTCAACGTGAGCAGCACGGTCGGACGCCTCGCGCCGCCTGACGCCATGCTGCCGTGGATCGTGAAGCAGTTCGGCAGCGTCGAAGCGACGACCGAGCAGAAGATCATCAAGATCACGAACAACGTCACGCTCGAGGGCGTGCTCTTCAACTGGCTCCGGTCGAGCCGGCCGATGTGGCGGCAAGAGATCGACCTGGACAGCGAGTTGGAGAGCGGTCCGCCCGACCCGCTCAAGGATCCGTACAACGGCACGCCGGAGGACCTCTTCGGGCGCGTGAAGGGCAAGTACTGCGTCACCGCGAGCAACATCGCGAAGTTCGACGCATTCCACGGCCTGGTCGTCTTCAACGAACGGCACCCGCTGCGATTCACGCGCGAGATGCTGCACGACTACATCGACACAGGCGGACGCTGGGGTGATCTGGCGCACGCGTCGGACCCGGAAGCGAAGTACTACATCTTCCTCTGGAACTGCCTGTGGCGCTCCGGAGCGTCGCTGCTGCACGGTCACGCGCAGGTGGTCATGGGCCGCGGCATGCATTACGCCGCGGTCGAGTACCTGCGCCAGCGCGCGGCGGTATACCAGGCGCACCACCGCTCGAACTACTTCAACGACCTCTTCCT
Organism: Chloroflexota bacterium; assembly: GCA_031400455.1. Lineage (GTDB taxonomy): Bacteria > Chloroflexota > Dehalococcoidia > DSTF01 > JACRBR01 > JANXYW01. Next base: position 37,159 of record JANNPX010000015.1, read on the forward strand.
GGCGCACGAGTCCGTCGGAACGGCGTTCGAGAAGGACGGCACGAAGGTCATCGCGAACCTCGCGCCGAAGAAGGAGAACGAGGTCCTGCTGTTCGCGCCGTTCGTCACCACATCGCTAAAGGACCGCATCTACGAAACGCTGGAGTGCATGCGCGACCGGCTTGGCGTCACCTCGTACAACCTCGTGATCTACACGCCTCCGTGGGCGGACACGCCCGAGAGCTGGGAGCACTTCCCCTGCATCGTGCGCATCGTCGACCGCGGCGATCCGTCGAGCCGCACGGCCGATATCGGCGCCATGGAGCTGTACGCAGCGAGCGTTGTATCGAGCGACCCGTTCGTGCTGGCGCGAGCCCTGCGCGAGGCGATGGCCGCGTAGTTCCCCGATTGGCCAAGAATGTGCGGGTGGCAGGGCCGTGCCTTCGCCATGCCCTTCGGGCGTTGGGCGGAGCTAAAGCTCCGCGGGTACTTCAGCCTTTGTCCGTCGACGTCGCGTTTTTGATTCGCGCTTACTCCAGAGCGAAGTAGCGGCTTTCGTCGCCGTCGAAGCTGAACTGCGGCGCGGCGATGAGGATGAGGTCGCGCTCACTCCGCGGTATCTGGATGCAAACGTTGCCCTCGGCAACGCCGCCCGGAAACAGCTTGGCGCTTAGCTCGTCCGGGACATCGAAGCCACAGGATGCATTCTCGTCGTAGGGCTCGTACACCTTGTTGCCGGAGCCGGTCATCGAGAAGTTCGACGTTCCGATATCGACGGTCTCCTCGCCCGAGCCGATGGCCTTCACCCGCACGCGCGCCAACACGTAGCGGTTGCCTGCCACCGGCGTCGACGGGAACGACGACGACCCCGCGACCACAGCGGCCGCATCGAGGTTGACGCTGAGCACCGTGAACTCTGTGTCGTTCGTCGCGACGGTCTTACCGATCGCGACGGCTTCGGCGCGCGATGTGCCGGGGCCGGTTGCCGGCGTCTTATCGTCCGACGAACTACCCAATCCGCCGTCGGTCTCGCAAGGCTCGGGATCGTCGGTCGTGAATTTCCACTCACCGTCCTCCCGAATCCAGTAGTCAGGGAACTCCGGGTCCTCGCCGTCGTCCACCGGGTCGCCGTTGATCGTGCCCGTCGACGTGACGAAGGCCTTTCCGTCCTCGTAGCGAATGCCGGTGATGGTGACTTCGACGTCGGAATCTTCGAGATCACCGAGGAAGATCTTGGCGATGGCCATCAGGCCGATGAAGTCGTCGAGCGAGCACTTCTCCTTGAAATCGTCCGCGAAGTAGCCATACGTCTTGACGGTACCGTCAACGAAGATGCCCTTCTGGAACGCGACCGCGGCCTCGCGCAGGTCCGCCTCGTGCGACCGAAGATCCTTGTCGCCAGTCGAGGGCTTCGCCGTGGCGGTGCTGCCTGGGGACGACATGCCGGCAGTGGGCGACTTCTTGTCGCTGCTTCCACCGCAGGCAGCAGCAAGCAACGACCCGGACACGACGGCTACGAAGACCAAACGCCACATGGGGCACCTCCAATGCGTATCTCAAGAAGTATCGGGCCCAGCGGTCGGCGCCGCGAGGGGCGCCGCGTCTGAGATGCTCAGATTTGAAGGACAAACGCATCAGCCTTGCTCACAAGCCGATTAATCGTGGTGCGGTGCACGCGCACGTCACGTAGCGTCAGCCGCGTTCCTAGGCGGCCATGCGCGATCTCGTTACGGATCTTTATGCACTCGTTCACGCGCGGGAAGTATTGGGAGTACCTCGGATCGGCCGTGCACCAGTCAAAGAACTTCGCCCCGTCACCTCGAAGCTGGGAGAAGGCCCGGTTGATCGCATTGGCGCCCAAGTCTCTGTAGAACCCGGGCAACTGTTCTCGATCAGGTGAGGACGCCAGGGTCGTGGGATCATCTAGCCAATCGCTTGTGGTGCGAATGGCGTTGATGAACTCCGACTGCTGTGCGGCGATCCCAAGTCTTTCTTCCGAGTTTTCCTCCAAGGCGACGGCCAGCCGACGGCGTGCCTGTAGTAGTACGTATTTCCGCTCAACCGACGACAACTTCTCCCAGTCCGAAACCAGCGCATCGGCCCACTCCTCAAGAAGATTCTCGAGGTACACCTGCAGGTTGGCTACGAGCGCCACGACGACTGCACGCAGAACGAGCTCTTGTGAACTAATCCGAAGCGCGCCAGTCGGCGTATCCGGGAGAGAACGCGCCAGTCTCATCAGCTCGCGAATTTCAGAGCGCGATGCCTGAAACTCCTCCCAGGCTCGCGAGTACGCCGCCCTAGGCATCGGCGGCCGGAAGCAGCTCAGCGAAGACCGGGTTGAGATCTAGAGACCTAAGCACCTCGGCCCACAGCCTCATCCGGAGGTAAAAGCGCGACCGGTGATCGGTGGCACGCGACAACGCCTCAACAAATTCCGTATTCTCCGCACTCAGCTTCTCGAATGAGATTCGGATCTCGCTAGCTCGCGATTGAAGCGACTCTAATGGGATCTCCCCAAGGCCGATCATCTGAAGGTCGTACACCGCCTTACTCACGACCGATTCGTACGCCAGCTTCCCCTTGTCGTCGGCGCGATATCGCCTAAACACATGCTCCCCAAAGACGAGGCGCGATGCCTCGAGGGCGCGTCCGAACTGCTGCTCCAGATTTGTGAGCCCCTCCGCGTCTAGATTCCGGTTGAGGCGCATGAAATCATTAAGAATTCGCTTGAGCGGTGGTTTGAAGTTGGGTACCGCCGCCCGCAGTGCAAAGTACCGCAAGACGAGCTCGTGGTGGCGTAGCCGCTTATCGGGCTCAGTACGGTTCAATGCTGCAAGTAGGTCCTTCGTGCGAGCGAGTTTGTCGAGTAGCGTATTCAGGTTCCCGCGATAGATCGCGTTTCTGATCTCTTGTTCGGTTAGGGGAACACCACCAGTGTTCAGTCGCTGAAATATCTCAAAGCGGATCCCTGGATCTGAATGGTGGGTGATTACTATGGTCCTGATGACTCGGCGCACGATCTTTCGAGCGTCGCGGGACTCGAGGTCGTCCCAAGCTTTCTTGTTCAAGTCGCCGCGCACTTGAAGACCCGTGAGCGGGTACTGACCCTTCCGGAACTCGTCGATGGCACGAAGTCGCTGCTGTCCATCGACGACCACTCGAACGCCGTCCGCGTCTTCGGCAAAGAAACACGGCGGAATCGGGATGTTGAGCAGAAGGGATTCGATCAGGCGACTCTGGCGCGGGCGGTCCCACACTCTGCCGCGTTGGAAATCAGGTTTTAGGATGAGGCTCTTGTCTTCGATCTGGGAAAGGAGCGTCTGCACATCCGGGTCAATCGGCGTTGTGAATATCTCCCGTTCGTTTAGCGCCGCGGCGTCAGAATATGGTTCAGGATCCGGGTCATCCGGCGGTTCGACGAATAGAGAGCTTTCAGGCTCTCCCTCCGGATTCACCGCTTCGTCTTCTGCACCACTCGCACTGTTCACGAAACACCTCCAGTTACTTCTCCGGGCAAGCTTGGCACGCGCACTCGTCGCTCGCTAGCCCACCGTCGTGCCCATCGCGTCGCCAGCCAGCACCCGGGTGAGTGCGCCGGGTTGCGTGCCGTTCACGATGCGCGTGGCGCAACCGGCGCTCACGGCACGGATCGCCGCTTCGAGCTTGGGGATCATGCCGCCGGCCGCCGCCCCGCTCGCGATCAGCGCGCTCGCGTCGACCGGCGTGAGGCGCGCGAGCGGGCGCTTGTCGGCGGCCAGCACAGCGTCGACGTCGGTGAGGAAGACGAGGCGACGTGCGTGGAGCGCGGCGGCGATCTCGCCCGCGGCGGTGTCGGCGTTCGTGTTCAGCAGTTGCGACGTTGCGAGGCCGCTCGTATCGACGGCGATCGGCGCGATGACGGGCAGGCTGCCGCGATCGAGCAGCTCGCTGATCGGCGCGGAGTTGACGCGCTCGATCTTGCCGACGAAGCCGAGCTGGTCGTCGTAGCGTTGCGCCTGCAGGATCAGGCGATCGGCGCCGCTCAGGCCGATCGCCGGCGCGCCAAACGCGCTCAGCTCTGCGACGAGCTGCTTGTTCACGAGGCCCGCAAGCACAGCCACGACGACGTCGAGCGATGCCGCGTCCGTCACCCGCAGTCCGCGCACGAATTTCGCTTCGATGCCCATGCGCGCGAGCCACGCGCTCACCGTCGCGCCGCCGCCGTGTACGACGACGATGCGCCGCCCTTCGCGGTGCGCGGTGGCGATGTCGTGCAGCGACGTGTCGTGCGCGCCCAGCGTCGAGCCGCCAAGCTTGACGACGGTCAGATCCGGCGCGGCGTCAGGTGGTGTAGTCACTGTTGATGTGTACGTACTCCGGCGTCATATCGCAGCCCCAGGCGGTCGCGGCATACGAGCCCGCGCCCAGGTCGACCCGCAGGAGCACTTCCTCGCTGCGAAGATACTTGCTGGCGGCCCCCTCGTCGAATGGCACGATGCCGCGGTTGTAGACGGCGATGTCGCCGAGCCAGGCGCGGGCACGATCCAGGTCGATGCGCGCGTAGCTGCGGCCGACCGCCATCAACAGGCGGCCCCAGTTCGGATCGTTGCCGTGGACGGCCGTCTTCACCAGCGGAGAGGCGCTGACGGTGCGGGCCGCAGCACGCGCCTGCTTGTCCGTCGCCGCGCCCTCGATGCGCACTTCGATCAGCTTCTCCGCGCCCTCGCCGTCGCGCGCGAGCGTCTTCGCCATGGCGATGCACACGTAGCGCAGCGCACGCTGGAACGCCGCCGCCCCGGCGTGATCTGCGTCGATCGTCGGGCCGCCGCCTGCGCCGTTCGCGAAGATCGCCGTCGTGTCGCTGGTACTCGTGTCGTTGTCGACGCTCATCATGTTCAGCGAATCATCGACGGCGGCACGCAAAGCGGTGCGCAGGAAGCGGCGCTCGACGGCGATGTCAGTCGTGATGAAGCAGAACATCGTCGCCATGTCGGGATGGATCATGCCGCTGCCCTTCGCGACGGCGCCCATCGCGTAGGTGCGGCCCGCGGCGCGAAAGCGCACGGCCATCGTCTTCGGATGCGTGTCGGTGGTGATGATCGCGCGCGCGAACTCCGGCCCGCCGCCCGGCCCGATGTCGATGCGCGGTACGGACGCACGAATCTTGTCGATCGGCAGCGGCTTTCCGATGACGCCTGTGCTACCAACGAGCAGTTCCGACGGAACGCAGCCGATCTGCGCCGCGGCCATCGCGCACATCTCCTCCGCGTTCGCGATGCCGGTCGCGCCGGTCGCGACATTCGAGATGCCGGAGTTGACAATGACACCGCGCGCGCGGCCATTGCGCGCATTCTGCTGCGACACGATGACGGCGGCGCCCTTCACGGTGTTGCGCGTGAACATCGCGGCGACAGTCGCTGGCCGATCCGACGCGAGGATCCCAAGATCGAGCTTGCCCGGTCCCGGCGTCTTGATGCCCGCATACACCGCGCCCGCCGCGAACCCGAGCACGCTCGTCGTGCTGCCGTCTTCGATGACGGTCACGCCCGCTGGCGGCGACGCTGATGCTGATTTCGATAATGCCCGCTCGGGCGTTCGCTTCGCCACTAGGGAAAGAGCCCGAGTGTCTGCAGGCCCGTTGTTTCGGGCAGACCGAGCATGACGTTCATGCACTGCACCATCGCGCCCGCCGCGCCCTTGCCGAGATTGTCGAGCGCGGACGCGACGACGATCTGCCCCGTCTCGAGGTTGATGCTCGGATGCACCACGCAGTAGTTCGACCCGGCGACGTGCTTCGTCGACGGAGGCGTGTCGGAGACGTGGACGAACGGCGCGTCGGCGTAGAACTCGCGGTAGAGCTGCTTGATGCCGTCGCGATCGAGCGTCACGCCCGCCCGCAGCTCGGCGTAGCAGGTGCTGAGGATGCCGCGCGTCATCGGAATGTAGTGCGGCACGAACGTGATCTCCGGCGCGGGCGCTTCGGCGAGCAGCCCCAGCTCCTGCGTCATCTCCGGTCGGTGGCGATGGCCGTCGAGCCCGTACGGCGCGACGTTCTCGTCCGCCTCGGAGAAGTGCACGGCCAGCCCGAGCGCGCGTCCGGCGCCCGAAAGCCCGGTCTTCGTGTCGGCGATCACGCGCCGCTCGATCAGCCCGCGCGCAAACAGCGGCGCCAGCGCCAGGATCACGCCCGTCGAGTGGCACCCCGGAACCGCGATCAGCTTCGACGCCGCGATCTCGTCCCGGTGCAGTTCCGGAAGCCCGAACACTGATCGCGCCAGCAGGTGCGGCGCCGGGTGCGTCACCTTGTACGCGGCCTCGTACTCCTCGACGCGCTTCAGCCGGAAGTCGGCGCTGACGTCGATCACCGGCACGCCTGCATCGATCAGCGGCACCAGCTGCTCCGCCGCGGCGCCGTGCGGCAGCGCGGAGAAGACGACGTCGAGCCCGCTGGTGTCGAGCGCCTCGGTGATCGGCAGGTCAATGGCGAAGAGGTGCGGGAACACCTCCGGCAGCCGCTTCCCGGCCGCGCTCCGCCCCGTCACGCCCGCCAGCCGCACATCAGGATGCGCATACAGCAGCCGCGCCAGCTCACCGCCAGCGTAGCCAGTAACGTTCAGGATGCCGACGGATTTCATGCGTGATCTCTCATAAGACGGGCAGTATAGCGGAGTGAACCCGGACCGAGCGTCGTTCGCGGCAGGCCGATCGTTCGGTGCCAAACGGCGGCGACGAGAGAGCCAGACATCGACGTTAGCGCCTACACCCCGCCGGCAACGGCCGGCACGATGCTCACCTCATCCGACGCTTTCAGCGCGGTCGCGAGGTTCGACAGGAAGCGGACGTCTTCACCGTTGACGTAGATGTTCACGAAGCGGCGGATCTCGCCGTCTTCTCCGACGATGCGCTCCTTGATGCCGGGGTAATCGGCTTCGAGCAGGTCGACGGCTTCGCCGAGCGTGGACGCCGTGCTCGTGACGATGTCGATGTCGTTCGTGAGCTTGCGGAGCGGCATAGGGATGCGGATCTGGGCCATGTTAGTTCCTAGTGACTAGTGGATAGTGGATAGAGGCGGCGACGGTGCCTCAGCCTTCGACTATGTCGCCTTGCACGGGGTCGACGCGGACGCCCTTGGACGCCACCCACTCGAGCGCGCGCTCGATCTCGTCGATCGGGCCATCCATCTCGAGGACGACCCAGCCGCGGTCTTCGGTGACATCAGCGCGGCGGACGTTGGTGATGATGCTGTACTGCTTGCCGATTTCGTAGATGATCGGCAGCGTGATCAGCTCTTGCGGGAACGTGAACTTCACTCGTTGCTTTGCCATCGTATGTCCTTCCGTGCGGGCCGTGTGCCCGGAATGTCTATCCTAGCCGGATGGGGCCGCTCACACGGCCGCGGCGGTGTCGCGCGTCGCCGAACGGTTGCGCTCGCCGAGCTTCGCTTCGAACGACGCCATCGTCGGGTCGATGTGCAGCGGGATCTCCAGCGAGTCGGCGATCGCCTCCTGCGTCTTGAGGCCGCCTCCGGTTATGTACGCGACCGTCAGCTCGTCCGGCGCGATCTTACCTTCGAGCGCGAGCTTCTTCAGACCGGCGATGACGACGCCGCCCGCGGTTTCGGCGAAGATGCCCTCGCTCTCGGCGAGCAGCTTGATGCCGTCGATGATCTCCTGGTCGTCGGACGCGACGCCGAAGCCACCCGATTCCTCCATCACCTTCAGCGCGTAGTAGCCGTCGGCGGGATTGCCGATGGCCAGCGACTTGGCGATGGTCTTCGGGCGCACGGGGCGGATGTTCGTCGTGCCCTCTTCGTACGCGGTGACGATGGGCGAACAGCCGCGCGCCTGGGCGCCGGACATCTTCGTCTGCACGCTGTCGATCAGCCAGAGCTTCGCAAGCTCCTGCAGACCCTTCCATATCTTCACGTAGAGCGAGCCCGACGCCATCGGCGCAACCACGTGCTCCGGCGCGCGCCAGCCGAGCTGCTCCGCCACCTCGTAGCCCAGTGTCTTCGAGCCCTCGGCGTAGTACGGGCGCATGTTGATGTTGACGAACGCCCACTTGTACTTGTCCGCCAACTCAGAGCAGAGGCGGTTGACGTCGTCGTAGTTGCCGTCGACGGCGACGAGCGTCGGACCGTAGACGGCGGAGCCGATGATCTTGCCGCTCTCGAGATCGCTCGGGATGAAGACGTACGCTTCGAGGCCGGCGCTTGCGGCGTGGGCAGCGACGCTGTTCGCGAGGTTGCCGGTCGAAGCGCAGGCTAGTGTGGTGAAGCCGAACTCTTTCGCCTTCGTGGCGGCGACGGTGACGACGCGATCCTTGAAGGACCACGTAGGGTTCGTGCAGTCATTCTTGATGTAGAGGTTCTTCAGCCCCAGGTGCTCGCCGAGATTCTTCGCGCGCACGAGCGGCGTGAAGCCGGCGTTGATGTCGACGATGTACTCCGGATCAGCCGGCAGGAAGTCCGCGTAGCGCCAGACCGAGTGCGGGCCACGCTCGATGGTCTCGCGCGTGATGTTCCGGTGCATCGCCTCGTAGTCGTAGGAGACTTCGAGCGGGCCGAAGCAGAATTCGCAAACGTGGAGTGGTTCCAGCGGATATTCGCGCCCGCACTCTCGACAGCGCAGGGCTTTTGCGTACGGCATGATGACCTCCGAACCGGGCTCCCGCGCGCAGGGCAGCGGGAACGTACTGGGTGAGCTATCCCAGGCGGGCGCCCCGGCTCTCCCGGGGCAGAGGCATCACCATGGTGTGGAGGTTCATCGTACTCCGCGCATATGGACAATCCGCCCAGAGGCGGAGTTGGCATAAGGCTAACAATCGAGTCCGGAGATGTCAATTCCGAATGGGTCATCGGTCTTCGGTATCGGCCGTCAGGCAGCGTGGAGCTACGGTTGGCCCCGAGTGACACACAGCAACACGCGCCAGAATTCACGAGCGTTAACATCGCGATGCGGACGCGGGCCACCGGTTCTCAGCCGCGTGGCTCACACTGGGTATGGAGTCGCCAGCAGTGTGGCGTCAATTGACAAGGAATCGGAGGCAAACGTGACTCTCGAAGTAGTGTTCATTCCCCGTTCTGGCGCGACGGCAGCCGGTAAGGATTGGGATACGTTCATGGAGTTGCAGGCCGAGGTGCTGACCGAGCGGGCGAGCGGTGGATGGGACCTGGTATCCGTGCTGGATGTGGTCACGCCTGCTGCGATGCGAGAGGCTTCCCGCACGGGCGGAGTCATGCTCTACTTTCGGCGAACCTGATCGACTGAGCGAGGCGCACCATCACGACTGAATCCGAACCCAAGACTGCGGCAACGCCGGTCCCGACCGGCATCCAGCTCACGGCACTCGATCCCGTGTTCGCTGCGGATCCGTATCCGGTGCTGGCGGAAGTCCGTGAGCGCGAACCGGTGCATTACGACGCCGTCATCAAGCGCTGGGTACTGACGCGATTCGACGACGTCGATGAGGTGCTGCGCGACCGCACGCTGGCCGTTGACGCGCGGAAGGCGGCGCCCGGCACCTACATGGCGATGTTCGCTGAACGCGACCGCGAGCCGAGCATGCTCATGCAGGACGACCCGACGCACGCACGGCTGCGCGGCCTCGTGAACAAGACATTCACGCCGCGCGCGGTCGAACTGCTGGCGCCGCGCATCCAGGAGATCGTCGACGAACTGCTGGATGCCGTTACCGGAAGCGAGAGCTTCGACCTGATCGGCGCATTCGCGGGCCCGCTGCCAACGATCGTTATCGCGGAGATGCTCGGTGTCGACGCGCAGGATCGCGCCGACTTCAAGCGCTGGTCCGACGACGGCGTCGCCAGCTTCGATCCGTTCCCCACGGACGAGGTGCGCGCGAAGGTGCTGGCCGCCAACACAGCGATGGACGCATACTTCCGACGCGTGCTCGCCGAGCGACGGGCGGCGCCGCGCGACGACATGATGAGCGCACTGCTCGCGGTCGAAGAGGACGGGCAGAAGCTCTCCGAAGAAGAGATCGTCACGATGTGCAGCCTGGTGCTTGCCGCCGGCAACGTGACCACGACCGACCTCATCGGCAACGGCGTCTACGCGTTGCTCACGCATCCCGACGAATGGCGCCAGCTGCGCGACGATCCGTCGCTGATCAAGAACGCCGTTGAGGAGATGCTGCGTTACGAGACGCCGGTCGTGCAGACGGGCCGCATACTGACGAGCGACGGCGCGATCGCCGGCTGCCCGGTGCGCGCCCATGAGTCTGTGCTGACCTCGCTCGCCGCCGCGAACCGCGATCCGGCGGTGTACCCGGAGCCGGACCGATTCGACATCACGCGCAGCGACGTGCGGCATCACTCGTTCGGCGGTGGCTCACATTTCTGCCTCGGCGCGCCGCTCGCGCGCCTGGAGGCCCAACTCGCCATCAGCACGCTGGTGCGGAGATTCCCAGAGCTCCGGATGGCGGACGAACCGCTAGAGTGGCGGCGGATCCCGGCGTTCCGCGGACTGGTGAAGCTGACGGTGCGTCCGGCGTAGGCTCAGCCTCGCAAATCCCGACTACAGCGCCGCAGCGCCACCATCGGCCGCATCCGCACCCGCAACCGGCCCGTCACGCGGTTTGCGGCCGAACGAGAACACATCGTCCAAGCTGAGGCCCAACGCCCACATAGCGGCGAAGCCGGCGCCCGTGATCCAGCCGATGTTGAAGATGTGCACGCCGATGGCGAAGCCGCCCGCCAGACTCCCATCGACGCCCAGCGCCTTCGTCAGCTCCGTCATCGCCACCTCGAACGCGCCGATGTTCGACGGCGTGATCGGGATCGAACTGACGAGGTTCGCGGCCACCATGATCAGCATCCACGACGGCATCGACAGATGGATGCCGAACGCAAGTCCGAACAGCGCGAACATGCCGACTTCGATCAACCAAATCGCGAACGAGAGGCCGATCGCCTGCGCACCCAGGCGCGGGTTGCGGAACACCGCCAACCCATCGATGAAATGCGGCACCGCCTCCTCGAGCGCGAGCCGCAGGCGATCGGGTAGCGCCGGCATGATGCCGCGAGCGGTCCATCCGTCCTCGAGCTTCAGGTGCGAAAGCGGGATGACGGCGATCAGTCCGCCGGCGACGCCGCCGAGCACGCCCCAGAAGATGGCGGTCGGAAAGTTCGGAAGATCGATCAGTGCGAGGCCGATCAGCCCAAGCACGGCGAAACAGAGGCCGTCGAGCAGCGACTCCGTGGCGAAGACGGTCGCGGCGAGTCGTGCGCGGCTGATGTCGTAGCGCTGCGCCGGCACCTGCACGCGGATCAGGTCGCCGATGCGGGCCGGCACGATGTTATTGGCCAGGTTCGAGACGAGCAGGATGCCGAAGAGCGGCGGTAGCGGAAGGTCCGCGAAGGTGGACATCATCACGCGCCAGCGCTGCGCGACAAGCAGCTTGGCGATGCCGAACAGCGCGAGGCCGGGGATGACGTAGAAGTAGTTGGCGTAGCGCAGCGCCCGCGCCGCCTGCTCCAGATCGATGCGCCAGAGGAGGAGCGCCAGAAGCGCGACGCTGACGGCGATGCGGATGATCAGGCGGCGTTCCGAGAAGCGCGTCATGCTGTACAGCGGCCTCCGGCCAACGGTACCATGACGCACGCTCGTTACGAGTATGTTACGTCGCCTGGCAGGGCCCCGGCGACCCTTCCCGTCGCCGCGCGCATAGTCTATAACAATCGTAGCTATAGACGGCACGCCACTATTCGCACCTGAATCGGCCCGCTTCGGCGGCTACGCGGAGGAGCACAACCATGGTCATCACCACGAAGGTCAACACCGAGCGGGTGTACTACAACTACGAAGGCAACCTGCCGCCCGTGACGCTCGAACCGGAGCCCGTGACGCCGCCTTCGATGCAGGACGACCTGCCGAAGTTGATCACCGACACGACGCTCCGAGACGGCGCGCAGGACAGCCGCTTCGCCGTCTTCCCGCCCGAGACGCGGCTGAAGTACTACGACCTGCTCCACCGCCTCGACAACGGGAGCGGCGCCATCTACGCCGTCGAAGCCTTCATCTATCAGAAGCGCGACGTCTGGACGCTCGAGAAGCTGCTTGAGCGCGGCTATGAGTGGCCGAAGGTCACGACGTGGACGCGCGCGACGCCGAAGGACATCAAGCTGCTGATGGAGGTATCGCAGGGGAAGGTGAAAGAGACGGGGATGCTGGCGTCGGCGTCCGACCACCACATCTTCGACAAGCTGAACTACGCGTCGAAAGAAGAGGCGATCGAGAAGTACCTCCAGCCGATCGTGACGGCGCTGGAGAACAACATTGTGCCGCGCGTGCACCTCGAAGACTGTACGCGCGCCGACATCTACGGATGGGTCATCCCGTTCATCCAACGCGTGATGGACGAGAGCAAGGGCATCGCGAAGTTCCGCATCTGTGACACGATCGGCTGGGGCAGTCCCGACCCGTACGCATCGCTGCCGTGGGGCGTTCCGCGACTGTTCACCGTGCTGCGCGCCGAGACCGGCGCCGAGCTGGAGTTCCACGGCCACAACGACTTCGGACTCGCGACCGCCAACTCGATCGCGTCGTGGCGCTACGGCGGTAAGAAGGTGAACGTCGCCTTCGCCGGCCTCGGCGAGCGCACGGGCAACACATCACTGGAGCAGACCATCGCCGCGCTGATCCGCCACTACGGCGACCCAGGCTTCGACCTGCACGCGCTCGAAGAGATGCGCCAGCTCGTCGACAAGGAAGTGATCGAGCTGAACGATCGCCTGCCGCTGATCGGCGAGGTCTTCACGACGACGGCCGGCATCCACCAGGCAGGCGTCGGGCGGCAGGGCGCGGCGCCGGGCGGGCTGATCTATTTGCCGTTTGCGGCGTCGCTGTTCGGGCGGACGGAGGTCGAACTGAGCCGTGTCGGATCGCTATCCGGCTCGGAGGGCATCATCTCGGTGCTGAATCGCGAGCTGGAGCGGATGGGCAGCGAGACGCGCGTGAAGGAGACGAGCCGCGTCGTCAAGCAGATCTACGACCGCATCCAGGACGAGTACAACGGCCAGTACGACGAACAGCACGACCACTGGGTGAACGCCCGCCGCTCGTTCTTCACGTCAGAAGACATCATCGAGTTGGCAAAGGAGTTCGGCGCGCTGTCATAGCAACCGCCCGGCTTGAGTTTGTAGGGGCACGGCGCGCCGTGCCCCTTTCCGTTTCTGGCGGCACTTCGTGCCTAGGAAGGCCGCTCCGCCGCGACGATGGCCGCGAGCGTCTCCGCCGGAACGGCCAGCCGAGCATCGCCAGCCACCATCCGGCGAAGCTCTTCGAGCGCATCGGCGTCAGCCGCACTGGACAGGCCGGCGAGCCGATCGATGAGCGGAGCTTCCGCCTCACAGGCGCCCTCCACTTCGGCGAGGCCGTACCACCCCCACGGCAGAAGCTCGATCTTCTGGAGCGCGGCAAGGTCGAGCAGCAGATCGCCGAGTACCTCAACGATCCCCCAGTTGTCCGTGCCATCGACACCGAACGTCATCGGGTCCGCGCCACCACTCCGGCAAGATGACCACGCGTCGCCCGCCACGCGAAAGCGGTCTCGCGGAACGTCCAGCAGATCGAAATCGGGCTTGTAGAACTTCGCCTGATGCTCGTCCACCTGCGCATCAACGAGGATCCAGCGCCGCTCACCGGCATTCCAGTACTCACCCACCCAGTGATCGAGGTTCTTGCCCGCCTGAAAGTAGTTCGCGAAGCCGACGCGTGCGCGCGCAGGGATGCCTTTGTGGCGCAAGCCGGCGACGAACAACGTGACGAAGTGCCGGCAGACGCCGACGACGCGGCGGGCCGGCGGTCGACCCGCCACGAGCGGCGCATCGTCGATACGCGACGCGCACGCGAGCATGGCGACCGTGCCGTGAAGTTGCTTCTCTGCTCGCCGCTCCGCTGAGAGCATGACGCCGTACGCGGGCGCCAGCGCCTCGTGGATGAGGAGCCCCTGCACGAATTTCACGATGGCAGCGACGTCAGCCGGAAGCGCATCGATCTGATCCGCGAACGCGCCGACGCTCGTGAACTGGCCGGGTGAGGTGTAGTAGGCGAGGAGTTCGTCGTGGGCCATGGGTCTGAGTGTGAGCCGCTTCACGACGAACGGCAATAGGATGCTGACATCGCCTGTCACCATCTCGATCGATGGTACAAAGCAAAACGCCCCGCATTCGGGGCGCTGCTCGTACATGCCGTCACGCGGGGCCGAGTCCGCGTTCGGGCGGTATCACAAGAGAACTACAAACCACCAACTACCGACTACCGACTACGAACTCCCGCCTACGCCTTCTCCGTCACCTTGTACTCAAGCCGGCGGCCAAGAGCGAGACGGACCTGCGCGTCGAGAGCGGGCATCGCAGTGAAGAAGAGAGTGATGGGCGCCATCAGCGTCCACTGCAGGAACTGTACCGGGTACAGCCATACCTTCCAGCGCTTCGGCCGCGCGGGGCGCATCATCATGTCAAGCACGATCATCATCACCAGCGGGATCATGCACGGCATGAGGATCCAGTGCGATGCGGTGATGAACCACGTCGGGATGTTGTGCTGCGCGAACGGGTGCAGGTTCAGCCCTACCCAACCGCTCCAGCCATTCGCGGACATGTTGGCGGCAACGCCGGTGATCAGAAACCATTGCGCTGACCAGAGCACGTGGTTCTCCGTGAGGCTCCAAGTGCGGCGTAGTTTGCGCAAGAACGGTATCTCCGGGTGGGCGATGAACTGCTTGATCGCATAGGGAATGTCGGAGCAGCCCCAAGCGTGGCGCCGCGCTTGCTGATAGTGCTCCCAGAAAGTGCGCTTGTATGAGACCGCGCGCACGCCGTCGTTGCCGACAGGCAGCAGGATCGGCTGCACATAGGGCTCGCCGCCCAGTTCGAAGAAGCACTTGAGGAACATGTGCCAGTCTTCCGGCACCACATCAACGTCCCAATAGCCAACGTCGTAGCACATGCGCATGCTGAGGCTGTACGTCGACTGCGGGAACAGCACGGTGTACTTCCGCATCAGCTTGGCAAGATGGTTGATGCCACCGAGGCTGTTCTGGATTCGCAGCGGCGCCGGGACGTCCCAGACATTGTTGTAGTAGAAGATAGGCCCCTGCCAGAACGTACGGTAGCGCTTCGGGTTGGTCGCGAAGTTGTAGGTGAGGGCGCTGAAGTAGCGCGGGTGAAAGAGCGTGTCCGCATCGCAGCTCGTCACGGTCATATGGTCCAGGCTGAAGCCCATCTGGTCGCAAAACAGGCGCTTTGCCTTCGTGGCCGCCCACGCCTCGTTCGACGACTTGCCGCGCACCTCACCGGCGATATCGCCCGGGTGCGTGGTGCCGATCATCGCGAGGAAGTGGTGTGAGAACTCGCGGTGGAGGATCTCGAAGCGACGCGGCGCGTCGGTGTCCGGCTCTTCCATCGCGATCACGACGAGCAGCTTGTCGCCCGCAACCTCGCTCTCCGCGAGCTTGCCGAGCGTGCAGCGCAGCTTCTCGACGGTCTCCTTGTAGGTGGGGATGATGACGAGGTGGCGGATGTCGTCCCACGCCAGGAAGTCGGGGCGCGCGCTGGTGCCGTTGTCGGCCGCGAACGGTCCGTACGGCAGCGTCTCCGCCTCGTACTTCTGCCGCCAGTCGATCAGCGCCGTCGCCTTCATCGCGCGATAGCCGCGGACGGTATGGATACCCATGTTGATCGAGCGCCACGCCCAGTAGAGATCGAATCCGAGCAGCATGACGACGAGCGGTATGGGCAGAAAGTACGCGCCCCATACCAGGGTCGAGATCAGCAGTAGCGCGAGCGCCAACGGCAGCATCTCGAGCCCGCGCGTGAAGATGCGCCCCCACGTCGTGACGTGGACGCGCTGCTTGACGGCGATCGCCGCGTCGGCGAGAGGATGCGTGATCTCACCGAATCCGATGCCGGGCGCGTGTCGCGGCAGATCGAGCACGGCGACGCCGGCCTCGGATCGCGCGGCGTGAACCGGCCCTGGAAGGGCGCGTGCGTGCACCGCTCCCCCGCCGAGGCGGTGCGGCGGCGTACGGAGATCGCCGAATTCGGGAGGCGCTACGGGCTCCCAGACGGCGCGGAAGCTGTTGGCGGTTCTCGCACGGCGTCTGGTGGGTTTAATGGGTCCGTTGCCTCCGTGCACGTCTGGTTCCGGGTACGAAAAAAGGTCGTCCATCTAAAGTTGGTCCGACCTTCAAAGCCTACGAGGTTAGCTGGCGGCTTAGGGGAGAAGGTTCCCCCGGTCTCGGCGTGAGACCTTCAGCCCGGGTCCCTGTCGGTTCCCCCGCTCCCCGCCCACGGCGGAGACTCGGCTGTCATGTATTCAGTTGTAGCTCGATCTTAGGGTCGAGGCAGCCAAGGTGTCAAGCGCCCACGTGTCACGAACCGCTGACGGCGCCAGCAGCGAGTCGCGGGTTATGTCGCGCTGTCTCCCGCGCCTACAACACGGTTGCCGCGTCGCCGAACCAGTCCCGGCGCTTGCAATTGGCGCAAGACAGGGAGCATACTACGCACCCCGGATGCATGTACTATCGGCAGGCACCGACGCACGCGGGGGAGTTACCTACCGGAGAGAGCCATGAAGCAGCTATTCGCGCTGATGTTCCTGCTGTTATCCGTGGCGATCCTGTGTGCCATCCGAGATTCGGGTCCCGTTCGAGCAGACGAGCCGAAGGCTGGTCTCATCGGCCCGGGAGTCATGGAAGCCCTCGCGCAAGCGCCGACGGCGCGCGTCATCGTGTCGCTACGTGCGGAGGCGGCTGCACCACAGAAGGGGCGCATCGGGGACGATATCGCGGCGAAGCAGACCGCGGTCGCCGCGGCTGGAGCTCGTGTTGTGGACGCGGTGTCGCCGGCGGAGTTTGCCGTCGAGCATCGGTACCGGGCTGTCGCGGCCCTTACCGGCACGGCCAGCGCGGCGGGCGTTCAGGCATTGGCAGCGCAGCCGGACGTGATCAGCGTCGCCCTGGATCGTGAGGTCCATGCCGAACTCGCGCAAGCGATCCCGCTCATCAGGGCGGGCGACGCGCACACTCTGCTCGGCGCGACGGGTGTCGGCGTTGTGGCGGCGGTGCTGGACACCGGGATCGACACGGACCACCCTATGCTCGCTGACTCGTTGACGTACCAGGCGTGCTTCCTTACCGCGCCCGCCGTATGCCCTGCCGGGCCAAACGTGGCAGAAGACGACGCGGGCCACGGAACGCACGTGAGCGGGATCATCACGTCGAACGGACCGCCCGTTGGCGTGGCGCCGGACGCGGCGATCGAAGCATTCAAGGTGATGGACAACAGCGGCAGCGGCACGTTCTCGGACATCGTGCTGGCGTACGACGAGATCATCATGAGCCACCCGGAGGTGGACCTGATCAACATGAGCCTGGGTGACGGCGGCTCGTATCCGGCGGGTGCGTGCGAAGCCTTCATACCAGCGTTCACGGCCGCGATGGCCACGACACGCGCGATGGGCATCACGTCGTTCGCGGCGGCGGGCAACAACGGCCTCAAAGGCGGCGTCGGATATCCGGCATGCCTCAACGACGCCGTATCCGTGGGCGCCGTGTATGACGCCGCCGGTATCCCGTTCTTCTGCGATGTCGCGAGCGCGGCGGACCAGGTTGCTTGTTTCTCGCAGTCTTCCGCGTCGCTGGACGTGTTGGCGCCGGGATCGGCGATCACATCGACGTACATCGGTGGCGGGCTGACAACGCTGTCCGGCACGTCGATGGCCTCGCCGATGGCGCTCGGCGTGGCGGCGCTCGTCCTGCAAGCCGAGCCTTTGCTTCCGTCGGCGGATTTGGAAGCGCGGCTCAAAGAGACGGGCGCGTCCGTCCTCGATGCGGCGAACGGTGTCAGCACGTGCCGCGTGGATGCGTACGAAGCGGTCATCAACGATGGCGGGCCCGTGTGCGCGACGCCAGTCTTGCCGCCGCCGGCGAACGACGACTTCGTCAACGCGATCACGATTCCGGCGCCGCTTCCGTACACCAACACGCAGTCGACGGGGCAGGCGACACTGGAGCCCGGGGAGCCGACGGCGCCCGGCCTGTGCGCTCCCACCGGCGCGACGGTGTGGTACCGGTTCACGCCGTCGATCAGTGAGGCACTGGTCGTCAGCACGAGCGGCAGCAGCTTCGACACGGTGCTCGCGGTGTACACGGGCACCAGCGTCGCCGCGCTCTCGCCGCCGCTGGCGTGCAACGACGACTCGGTGACTCTTCAGGCGCAGGTCTCGTTCGCGGCAGATGCGGGCACGACGTATTACTTCCAGGCGGGCGGCTTCCTCGGGACGATGGGGGCATTGAAGATCAGCGTGGGGCCTCCGCCCGTGAACGATGACTTTGCGAACGCGATCATCATCCCTGCCGCGCTTCCGTACAGCAACGCGCAGTCGACGATATCGGCGGGCATGGAACCGGGCGAACCCGCGCCGTGCGGAAGTATCTCCGCCACGGTGTGGTATCGCTTCACGCCGTCAACCACCCGGACGATCACGATCAGCACGGCAGGAAGCGGGTTCGACTCGGTGCTGGAGTTGTGGACGGGCGCAAGCGTCGATACGCTCGCGGCCGTGAGCTGCAATCGGAACTTCCTCGGTCCCGGAACCTACGCGCAGATCACGTTCGTCGCGGAAGCCGGCACGACGTATCACATCCAGGCGGGCGGCTATCAGGGCGTGACAGGTGCGCTCTCCCTCGGCGTGGTGTGCCAGTACGATGCGGACTGCGACAACACGCCGGACTTCACGGACAACTGCCCTGCGGCCCCGAATCCGGGGCAGGAGAATACGGATGCCGGCAACTCGTCGCTGGATCGGCCGGGAGCGGATGGATTGGGCGATGCCTGTGATAGCGACCTGGACGGTGACGGATACCCCGATCTGGACGAGACGGCGCAATCGGAAGATCCGCTCGTGTACTGCGACATCATGCGGGCGGATGTTGACGGGGACGGAGTGGTGAGCATTCTCGATCTCTCACGCGTCGCCATGAAGTTCGGGCAGTCGGTGCCGCCGGCGGGCGATCGTCTGCGGCAAGACGCCGACTTCGTCATCAGCATCCTCGACCTGTCGCAGCAAGCGAGCGTGTTCGGGCAGCCAGTATCGGCATGCCCTTAGGCCACCGTAGCCGCTGGCGCAACACGCGGATGGCCAAGTCGTGTGCGGCCCACGTGCACGAACTGCGTGTTCGGCCGTGCCTGGCTAGCGGCGTGCCGAAGCGCTCGATAGTCCCGTAACCTAGGACTCATATGGAACACGAAGCGCACTGGGAAGTGCTGCGGGAGCGGACTGCGCTGCATCCCTCGGCGGTATGGCGAAGCGGTGACGTCATCATTCGCGCGGCCGGACCGTGGACGCCGGCGGTCCACGCCCTACTGCGGCATCTTGAGCAGGTTGGGTTCGGCGGCGCGCCGCAGCTCGTCGGGTCGGGACTTGACGAGGAAGGGCGCGAGACCCTCACCTACATCGATGGGGAGTTCACCCAACCTGGCCCTTGGACAGAGAGTGGCGTCGGCGCGGTGGGCGCGTTGCTAAGGTCGCTCCACACAGCGACAGCTTCATTTCGTCCGCCCGAAGCCGCATCCTGGTATCGCTGGTTTGGGCGCTCGCTGGGCGACGAGCCACGAATCATCGGGCACTGCGATGTCGCACCCTGGAACATCGTCGCACGCGACGGCCGTCCGATCGCACTGATCGACTGGGACTTCGCCGGTCCTGTCGACGCGCTCGTCGAGCTCGCGCAGGCGTGCTGGTTGAACGCGAAACTCTACTCAGACGATGTCGCGGAACTCGAAGGACTTCCGCCTTTGCATGACCGAGCGCGGCAGGTCCGCGCGATCCTCGACGGGTATGGCCTCGCCTCCAAGCATCGCGCCGGGTTCGTAGACCGGATCCTCGAGTTCGTCGTTCATGCGACGGCCAATGAGGCCGACGAGTTGAGAGTGACGCCAGATACAGCTGAACCGGGACTCACGTGGGCTCTCGCCTGGCGTGCGCGCTCCGCAGCTTGGATTTCGCGCCACCGAAGTGTCCTGCAGAACGCACTTGTCTGAACCCAAGACGATGGTCGAATCGTCGGCAGCGAGCGCGGCGACATGGGCGCGACTACAGACGGACCTTCCCGCACGGTATCGCCTTAGGCGGGGCGCTTGCCCGGCTGGCACGCGTCGCCCTACACTCGCGGCGTGACGATTGCTACGGGTCGCCCGCGTCCTGACGGGCTCGCGCCGGACTTAGCCGCTCTGCGGCGATACTTCTGGCTCCCCCTCGCCACTCTGGCCCTCGCCGTAGGCGTCGCTCTGGCGCTGGGTGCAGTCGCGTCCGACTCGGACACGGCGCGGTTTCGCGCGAACGTCGTCGTCGACGCGCTGCCGCCGCTGTTCGGGCCGGCCGTCGTCCCCGGCCCGTTCGACTACGCCAAGCTGGCGACGAGCGATGCCGTCCTGAACGCGGTGGCACAGGAGTCCGGCGTGACGGCGGTGTCGCTGAAGCCGCGGCTGACGGCCGAAGCGCAGTTCAGCAAGCCGGAGATCAACTTCAAGGTGACGGGCGCGAACGCGCTGGCCATCGCGCGCACATGGCAGCGCGTCTTCGGCGACGCGGCCGCGCAGCAGACGCCCGACCTGCAGCGACAGCTCGTGCAGCCGTACGCGGTTCAACTCGAGGAGGCGAACCAGCAGCTTGAGCGCAGCGCCGAAGCGGCGCGCGTCAGCCCGAACGATCCCGCAGCGCAGCAGCAGCTCAAAGCCGCGGAAGAAAACTACGAGACGGCATCGCGGCTCGCGCAGTCGTACGAGGTCGTCGCGTCGACGATGAAGGCGCAGGCGTTCATCGTCACCGGGGCGCACATGCAGGGCGCGGGCGTCGGCTCGACGAAGGGCCGGCTCGGCGCGGCGGTCGCGATCGGTCTGCTCGCAGGCGTCATTGGCGCGCTGTTGCTCGACTTCGCTCTGCGGCGCCGCGCGGTAGCCCCGGAACCGCTCGACCGCGCGCCTGCGTCGTTGCGCCGCGACGCCGAGAGCCCCACGGGTTCCCCACGGTGATCGGTCTAGGGCCATCATGCGCATCCTGCTGATCTGCGCGCTCGACGTGTGGTCGCTCGACCAGGGGAAGGGCGCGCCGACCCTCGAACGGACGCTGCGGGCGTACGGCGAAGCGGGGCATCACGTCGATGCGGTGCTGCCGGACATCGGGGCCAACCACTTCTATCGCGGGCGTGGCCGTGAAGAAGCGCCAGAGTCGCGCCCCCAGATCCCGAACGTCGAGTTCCACACATTCCACATGCCGAGCTTCCGCGACCTGCCGCTGCCGTCGCTGCCCGACGCCGCCGGCAAGGTCGACCAGAAGCTGCGGTTCGCGCTGGCGTTCCCCTGGCTCGCCGCGAAGACGGCCGAACGCCTGCTGCGCACGGCGAGCGAGCCATACGACGTGCTATACGCGTACGAAGCGCACGCGGTGCTGGCAGCGCGGCTGCTGCGGCGGCGCGGGTTTCGTTTGCCGCTGGTAACGCGCTACCAGGGCACCGTCATGCACCCCGCGCTGACGGACCGCATGCTCTATTACCGCCGCTACGAAGAGGCACTCGCCCTCAAGACGCCCGCGGCGCTGCACATCATGACGGACGACGGCACGCAGGGCGACGCCGTGCTTGCGCGGCTCAACCCGTCGTCGAAGGGCCGCGTGAAGTTCTGGCGCAACGGCCTCGATCTCGACCGGCTGAAGCCCGCAAGCGCTGATCAGCGAGCGGCCGCGCGCGCCGACCTGTCGCTGCCGGACGGCGCCTTCGTGATGCTCACAGCGTCGCGCCTGGCGACGTGGAAGCGCGTCGACCGCGCCATCCGCGCGCTGCCGAAGGTGCGATCGTGGATCCCGGCCGCGATGCTCGTCGTCGTCGGCGACGGCGAAGAACGCGCGCGGCTCGAATCGCTGGCGCGCGCGCTGCGCGTCGACGACGCCGTGCGATTCGTCGGCGCCGTGCCGCAGGCGAACGTCGTGCGCTACATGCACGCCGCCGACGCATTCCTCGCGATCGCCGATCTTTCGAACGTCGGCAACCCGCTGCTCGAAGCGATGGCGTGCGGCATGTGCGTGGTCGCCGTCGACGCCGGCGACACGCGCGACCTGATTATCGACAACAAGACCGGCCGCCTCGTCGACAACTCGAATCGCTCCGGATTCGTCAAGTCGCTGGAGGAACGTCTGGCCGACCTGCTGGTGACGCTGGCAGGCGACGCGCCGCAACGCACGCGGCTGGCAGCCGGCGCCGCGGCCTACGCGGGCGAGCACTTCTGGACGTGGGAGCAGCGGATGGCCGCAGAGGTGGAGGCGGTGGCTGCCGTCGCGGCGGCGAGCCCATCCAAGGGTTAGCCGCGCTAAGCTTCGGCACCGCGTTCTGCATTGAGGTCGAATCATGCTGCTCATTCGATCAATTCGTGCCCTAGGATCCTTACTGGCAGTCGTCGGACTCGTGGCGGTGGTGATCGCGTGCTCAGGCGAATCCGCCGATACGGCACCGACGATGAGCGGCTCGTTCGACGAACACTTCTTCAACAACTTCAAGAAGGCGGTCGAAGACGCGAAGGCGGACGGGTACACCCCGTACTGGCTTGGCAAGCGCTTTGAAGCCGGTGGCCTAACCTTCGAAGGGCCCTATGTTGACGACTTCTTCGATGGGCTCTCGGGTGGTGGAGTCAGCTTCGCCTACGCCGCCAGTGTGGCGCCGAGCGGGCTCGTGACCTTGGATTTTGCCGAGTACAGCCCGGCTGCTTCGTCAGAGGTGTCTGCGTTCTACGCGCGGCAGCCCGGACGCGACGTGACCGTCGCTGGCCTGTCGGCGAAGCTCATGCCTGCGAGGGAAGGAGTGAGACGCCTTGTTGTTCAAGCCGGCGACACGATGATACTGGTGAGAACCCACGCGATGGGATCGACGGGTGGAAGCGACCGTAACCCACTGTTCGACGGAGAGACACTCCTCGCCGTCATGGAGAACTTGCGGCCGTATCCGCAGTAGCCGCCAACCCGCGGTGCAGCGCGGCCCGCACCGGCCGTATCGATACAATCACGCGATGCTCGATCCTGAGATTCCGGTAGAGGTCCCGCGCGGATCGTTCCTGGGGCACGTGAACGTCGTGATGGCGACGTACGTGCTCGATGGCGCGCTCTCGTTCGCGGCGGGCGTGCTAGTGGCGCGGGCGCTGGGACCCGACGGGCGCGGTGCGTTCTCGCTGTTCGTCATCTCGGCCGCAATCCTGCAAATGGCGCTCGGCATCGGGTTCGGCAACGCGTCCATTTATTTCATCAACAAGCGCGAGCTGGCGCTGCGCGAAGTCGTGAGCGCAGCGCACGTCGTCACCTTCGGCTCGCTGGTGGTTACTGCGGCGCTCGTTGCAGGGATCGCGCCCTGGGCGGGGGAGGGCGTGCTGGGTGACGATGTGGCGCCGTGGCTGCTCGCGGTCGCCGTGCCGGTGATCGTCTACGCCGCGGCGCTGCGCGTTCTGCTCCAGGCGCTGAGCCGCTTCGTGGCGATGGGCGTCGCGACCATCGTGCAGCCGCTCGTGATGCTCTCGCTCGTCGCCGCGGACTATGCGTTCGGCGATCCGTCACCGTCGCGCGTGGTGGGGTTCTGGATCATCTCGAACGCCGCCACCGCGGCTATCGCGCTCGCGTGCCTCGGTGTCCGTAGCATCGATGTCGCACAGGTGGTGCGGCCGCGATGGGACGTGCTGCGCAAGCTCGGACGATTCGGCGTGCAGGGCGAAGCCGGCAATGTGCTGCAACTGATGAACTACCGGCTTGACCAGTACATCATCCGCGGCTTCGTCGGGCTGGCGGGCGTCGGCATCTACGCGGTCGGCGTCTCGATGACTGAAGCGGTGTGGATGATCGCGAACGCCGTCGCTATCGTGCTGCTGCCGCGATTCACGTCAGCGGACGATGAGGAAGTGCGATGGATGGCGCCTGTCGCCGCGCGAAACACGCTGCTCGTCGCCGCATGCGCCGCCGGGGCGCTGGCAATCGTAGCGCCGGTACTTCTTCCAGCCCTCTTCCGCGCCGAATACGACGGCGCGGTCGAGGCGCTGTGGCTGCTGCTGCCGGGAACGGTCGCGCTCACCGGCTCGAAGGTGCTGACGAGCTACATTTTCAGCCGCGGGAAGCCGCTGGTGAACACCGGCATCACGCTCGTCTCTCTTGTCGTGACCGTCGTCGCACTGTTCGCGCTGGTGCCGCCGTTCGGAGTGAACGGCGCGGCAGCAGCATCGTCGTTGGCGTACGGCGCGCACTTCTGCGCGGCGCTGTTCGCGTACCGGCGCATCTCCGGCGAACCGGTGCTGGACGCGATTCTGCCGCGCCGTTCAGACGTCACGCTCTACACGGATGCCGCGCGCAGCGTGCTGTCACGCGCCCGTCGGCGCCCACAGGTCATACCGACCACCACAGCAACGCCGCCCGGTCGTGGCGGGTGAGCATGAACGTCGAACCCGTCGCGCCGTCCGAACGCATGCGCATCGCGGTGCTCGGCGATTTCGACGGCGTCCACACGCGTTCGTGGCTGCGCTGGTTCATCGAGCGCGGCCACGACATCCATGCGATCTCGTACTATCCGCCGCGCGCGCCGCTCGACGGCGTGACGCTGCACGTGCTGCGGAAGCGTGCCGCGTCGGACGCGCCACCATCCGCGGTGGGCGGTACCGGTCGAGGCGGCCGCGTTCCGCGCGGCCTGCTGCGACTCGTGCACGGACTGCGATATCGCACGGCGGGTCTACGTCGCGTGTTGCGCGAGATCCAACCCGATGTGTTCCACGCACACTTCCTCGTCGAGCACGCCTTCTACGGTGCGCTGGCGAGCTTCCATCCGTACGTCGTCACGACGTGGGGCTCCGACGTGCTCGTCGAACCGGCGCGTGATCCCGTTTCGAAGATGATCGCGAAGTGGACGCTGCGCCGCGCCGATCTTGTGACGTCGAACAACGCGTTCATGGCAGAACGCATCGTCGCGCTCGGCGCGCCGCGATCGAAGGTCGAGGTGATCACGCTCGGCGCGGACCGCTACTTCACCGAACGCGCAGACGCATCGGTGAACCTGCAGCCACCCGACCCGGCGCGGGCGCCCGTCGTGCTCAGCACGCGCGCGCACGAACCGCTCTACAACATCAGCGAGATTTTCGACGCGTTCGAGCACGTTGCCCGTACGCACCCGAACGCACGGCTCGTGGTCGCGCACGGCGGTTCGCAGACGTCGGAGCTGACGCGCCGCGGCGCCGCCAGCAACGGGCGCATCGAAATGATCGGGTTCGTCGAGCGTGAGGAATTGCGTGACGCTATGACCGGAGCGGAGATCTTCGTCTCAGTGCCGTCGTCGGACGGGACGTCGGTCGCGCTGCTGCAGGCGATGGCAGCAGGATGCTTCCCGATCGTCTCCGACCTGCCCACGCAGCGCGAGTGGATCGAGGACGGCATCAACGGCTTCCGCGTGCCCCTCCACCGTCCCGACCTGCTGGCGGAACGCATCGCCCAGGCGCTTTCCGACGACGGGCTCCGCCGCAACGCGGCGGTCCGCAATCGGGCGATCGTCGAGGCGCGCGGACTGAACGAGAACGAGATGGCGAAGATGGAAGCGCTATACCGGCGACTGGCCATCCGGCGCGAAGCGCCGCACGACGATCGGTAAGGAGCCTCGACGTGAGGAGCCAGGATGGGTGTGCCTCCCGGGGGAACCGACATGCCGATTCGCTCAGTTTCGCGGGCACCAGGTCAATGCGCCTACCGCCACGGGATGGGTCACGCCTGTGCGCCCACTCACTACGCTACGTGGAGGGCTTGGCTATGATGGATGAGATTCTGCTCGCGGCGGACCACAACACGGGGTCTGCCTTCGAGCCTGGGGTGCTCACGTGCAAGACCAGGCGGACTCAGAACAGTACATCCTTGATGGCTCGCGGCAGTGGGCCGAATCGGTCTCCAGCGGAGACACGACCGATCTCGAGCGGATCATCGCTGACGACTTCGTTGGCGTCGATCCGCACGGCAACTTCTATGACAAGGCGATGATGCTGTCGATCACCCGAGGAGGGCCTCAGTATTTTGCGTCGAACCAGATAGGAACGGTGCAGGTCCGGTTCTTTGGCGAGACGGCCATAGCCCAGGGCGAAGAGACCTGGGTCACGCATCGCGGGGACGCGCGCACCGGACGATTCGTCTGGACCGACACATGGGTACGGCGCGACGGCAAGTGGCAGATCGTGGCCGCGCAAGATGCCATGGCCAAGATCGGTGAACCGTGAGAGGTGTGCGGCCAACGCGCGACGCCTGATACGCCGACAGTGGCGATTGACGCGGGCGCCCTGTGGTCGCGACGACCGTGGCTTCCGCGAAGGAACCGCAGCGGCACCCACGCCGAAACACCACCCGTCCGCCCAACAGCCGATCATCGATATCCTTAGGCGATGACATCGCCATACATGCTGCGCGCGCTGGAGCTTGCGGAATCGGTGCTTGGCTCGACGAGCCCGAATCCGAGCGTGGGCTGCGTGATCGTGCGCGACGGCGCGATCGCGGGCGAAGGTGCCACGCAGCCCGTCGGCGGAGCGCACGCTGAGGTGATGGCGCTCCGAGCCGCGGGCGACGCGGCGCCCGGAGCCACGGCGTACGTGACGCTCGAGCCGCACGCGCACCAGGGTCGTACGCCCCCCTGCACCGATGCGCTGATCGCCGCCGGTGTGCGTGAGGTGCACGTCGCGATGATCGATCCGAACCCGGATGTCTCCGGCCGGGGCGTCGATGCGCTGCGAGCCGTCGGCATTGAAGTCACCGTTGGTGACGGTGCATCGGAGTCGGCGAAACTGCTCGAGGCATACGTGAAGCATCGCGCTACTGGCCTGCCGTTCGTCACTGCGAAGTTCGCGGCGACACTCGACGGGAAGATCGCCGCATCAAGCGGTGACTCGCGCTGGGTAGCCGGCGAAGAGGCGCGCGCATGGGCACACGGCTTTCGCACGCGCATCGACGCGATCATGTGCGGCGTGAACAACGTGCTGCTGGATGACCCGCAACTCACCGCGCGGCCGGGGGGCGTGCTCGCGGAGCGGCAGCCGCTGCGCATCGTCGCCGACTCGCGCGGGCGGACGCCGCTCGATGCGAAGGTACTCGGCCCTGGCGGCAAGACGCTGATCGCGACGACGGACGCATCGCCCGTATCGTGGCGCGCATCAATCGCCGCCACAGGCGCGGAGGCGTGCGTACTACCTGCCGACGAGAGCGGGCGCGTTGACATGAGCGCGCTGCTGCGACTGCTGGGCGAGCGCGGCGTGCTGTCGCTCCTCGTCGAAGGCGGTGGCGTGCTGCACGGCAGCCTCTTCGAGGCAAAGCTCGTCGACAAGGTGCACGCCATCATCGCACCGAAGATCGTCGGCGGAAGCGCCTACCCCGCCGTCGGCGGCGACGGCGTCGCCCGTATGGAGGATGCCGTGACGCTGCGCGACGTTGAAGTGCTCCGCCTGGGCGCGGATGTCGCGTTCGTGGGCTATGTCTAGAACAGTCCCAGATTGGCGCGATTCTCAATTCTGGGGGAGTTTGGTCTACGATTTCATTAGCCTGCGCCTAAACGATTGACGCTATTGGGACTTAGTGTTAAGGTGACACCAAGTCCCCCGCCCGGAGGAAAAGATGTTCACCGGCATCATCGAAGAGCTCGGCACCATCACCAGCAACGTCGAAGGCGAGATCGCGATCAAGGCGAAAGTTGTGCTCTGGGGCACAAACCTTGGCGACAGCATCTCCGTCAACGGCGTCGACTTGACGGCGAAGTACTTCGACGAAGAGGGCTTCATCGCCAACGTCATGCCCGAGACGTATCGCCGCAGCAACCTGGGTGACCTCAAGCCCGGCGACCTCGTAAACCTCGAGCGTTCGCTGCAACTCGCGGGGAGGATCAGCGGCCACCTCGTCCGCGGCGTGGTCGAGGATACGGGCATCATCGACTCGTTCACGCCGGAGGGCGATGCGATCATCCTGAAGGTCAACGCCTCGCCGGAGATCCTGCGCTACATCGTGATGAAGGGCCCAGTCGCCATCGACGGCATCAGCCTCACCGTCATGGCCAAGGACGATCACTCGTTCTCCACATCGCTGGTGCAGTACACGCAGGACCACACGAACCTGCACACGAAGGGGCCGGGCGACAAGGTCAATCTCGAGAGCGACATCTTCGCCCGCTACGTCGAAGCGATGCTGGAAGACCGGCGCACCGGCGCCACGGCCTGACGCGCGACCGTCCAGGCGAGGGGACACCACACATGCAGGAAGAACTGCCGCAGATCTCAGAAAAGGAAATACGCCGATCGAAGGGCCTCGCGACCATCGAGGAAGCGATCGAAGAGTTCCGCAACGGCCGCTTCGTCATCATCATCGATGACGAAGACCGCGAGAACGAAGGCGACCTGACGATCGCGGCGCAGTTCGCCACGCCCGAGGCGATCAACTTCATGGCGCGCTACGGCCGCGGCCTCATCTGCGTGCCGATGACGCAAGAGCGCTTGGAGCACCTCCACATCCCGATGATGGTGAACCACAACGACTCGCAGTTTGGGACGCCGTTCTCCGTTTCGGTCGAGGCACGCGCGGGCGTCACGACCGGCATCTCGGCGGCTGACCGCGCCCGCACCACGCAAGTGCTGATCGACCCGACCACTCGCCCGAGCGATCTGGTGATGCCCGGTCACGTCTTCCCGTTGCGAGCGCGTGACGGCGGCGTACTCGTCCGCGCGGGGCAGACCGAAGCGACTGTCGACCTGTGCAAGATGGCAGGGCTCTACCCGGCGGGCGTGCTCTGCGAAGTGATGAACCAGGACGGGTCGATGTCGCGCCTGCCGCAGTTGAAGCGCTTTGCGAAGCGACACAACCTGAAGATCATCTCCGTGACACAGCTGATCGAATACCGCATGCACAAGGAGAAGCTCGTACGCCGCGTCGCCGAGACGAAGCTCCCGACTGAGTTCGGCGAGTGGGAGTGCGTGGCATACCGCGCGATCACCGACCCCGACGAACACATTGCGCTGGTGTACGGCGATGTGGCGTCGGACGAACCGACGCTGGTACGCGTACACAGCCAGTGCGTCACGGGCGACGTCTTCGGCTCGAAGCGCTGTGACTGCGGCGAGCAACTGCAGATGGCGATGCGCATGATCTCCGAGGCCGGCAAGGGCGTCATCGTCTACATGCGGCAGGAGGGGCGCGGCATCGGCCTGCACAACAAGATTAAGGCGTACAAACTGCAAGACGGCGGCATGGACACCGTGGAAGCGAACGAAGCCCTCGGCTTCCCGGCGGATCGCCGCGACTACGGCATCGGCATGCAGATCCTCGTCGACCTCGGCCTGTCGCATCTGCGTCTGCTCACGAACAACCCGGAGAAGCGTGCTGGGCTGGAGGGCTACGGGCTGCAGGTCGTCGAGCGCGTCCCGCTGCACGGCACGCCTAACGAGCACAACGTCCGCTACCTCGAGACGAAGCGCACGAAGATGGGCCACCTGATGGGGTAGGTCTGTAGCTGGTTAGTCTTCAGTTCGTAGTTCACAGTCCAAGGAACAAGCGCGTTCGGGCCTCTAACCAGGCCCTTGTTGCTCTTTGCGTAGAATCGGACGCAACGCAGTCGTTACATAATTCCGATGCCGCCATGTTTGGCGGCCGCCGAAGATGGTTCATACGTACCATGTTGCCCGGCGCCTGGGCGCGCGATGATGAAGGTACGGGATTCGGTAGACTGGCGTATCCCGGGAGGATCCTTGACCAAGGGTGGACTGAGTTTCGAAGGCGGGCTCGATGCAGCCGGCCTCCGCATCGCGGTGATCGTGGCGCGCTTTAACGCCCACGTAACAAGCAAGTTGTACGATGGCTGCCGTGACGAGTTCGGGGCACGCGGCCTTGACCTCGAAACGCTGGAGTCGGTCGAAGTGCCCGGATGCTTCGAGTTGCCGCTCGTCGCAAGAACGATGGCGGCGGGCGGACGGTACGATGCGGTGGTCTGTCTGGGCGCGGTGATCCGCGGCGACACGCCGCACTTCGACTACGTATCGTCGGAAACGGCGAGCGGACTCCAGCGAGCAGCGCTCGATACGGGCGTACCGGTGGTCTTCGGCGTGCTGACGACCGACAACGAAGAGCAGGCGTTCGAACGCGTCGGCGGCAGCGCGGGCCACAAGGGCCGGGACGCGGCGCTGACGGCGATCGAGATGGTTCACACAATGCGCCGCGTGCGGGGCGAGTGATCGCAGCGGCGCCGGGCGACGATACGAGTAGAGGCGTGCGGCCTCACCCCGGGGCAGTCCGGGCACCGCGAATGGAGACGGGCACATGGCAGTGAAAGCAGACGACGTACGACACCCCGACCAGATCGAGGACGAGTTCGATTGGGAGGCGGTCGTCGAGGGCGAGCCCGTCGATGCGGAGACGCACCGGACGCTTCGCATCGCCCACCGCGCGGTCGCGAAGTTTCCGGAGTTGAAGGGCCACTACAAGGCGTACGCCGGCGCCGCGGCCGTCGTCTCGAGCGTCGCCACGCTGATGGCCGCCGTCGCCATCAACCGCAAGACGAAGCACGGCATGAGCGCCGGCCAGGCGCTGGCGGCCCTCACCGCCGCTGACCTTCAGGATGCCGTTCACGTCGCCGCGCGCGACCAGCGCTACAAGCGCCTGCTGCGCAAGCTCAAGCTCCGCCGCCGCAAGCCGTCCGGCGCCTAGCGTGCGTTTCGGCCGCGAAGGCAGCTTCTTCTACGTCCAGACGAGGGGTCCGGAGACCGAGGACTTCGGCGCGCTCGGACTCGCCGTCCGCTTCGTCATCAACGTCGCGGCGCTCTGGTTCTCGCAACTCATCATCCGCGGCTTCGATATCGATAGCGTGCCGGCGCTGATCTTCGGCGCGGTCATCTTCGGCACCATCAACGCCTTTCTCAAGCCGATCATCTCGATGCTGTCATGCGCGCTGACCTGCGCCACGCTCGGACTCTTCGCGCTGATCATCAACACCCTGATGCTGGCGCTGACCGCATGGTTCGCGGGCCTGTTCGATCTCGCGTTCGAAGTCGACGGCTTCTGGGCGGCGTTCCTCGGCGCGCTCGTCATCTCGCTCACCAGCACCATCCTCAGCACGTGGGCCGACCGCGCCATCCTGCGCCCCGCCCGCCGCGACGCGCTCGATGAGTGGTGACGGAGTTCGTGGTTCGCAAGTGGTAGTTAGTAGTCCCGACACACTCAACTCGAGCGCTCGTTACCCCGAAACGTGGTGCCCACCATCCAGAACACCGTGCCATGTCATCCTGAGCGAAGCGAAGGATCTTCTCCGGACCAGGTCCTCGCGTCGTTCAGGGCGACAGGCGTTCGTGACACGTCAACGCACTTCTTCTCGACAACGGTGAATCAGGCCACCGACACGCCCTAGCTCCGAACCGTCAACTACGAACTACCCACTACAAACCACGAACTTCCCCCATCCTTATGGCAAGATCAGATTGCAAAATCACTTCGAATCTGTTATGGTTGCGATCCCGGAGTTCCTTCGAGGACACCCTGGATTTCAGATACGAATCCGCTGGCAGCGGGTGGTGGCGCCGGTCGCGCGTGCGCGCGCATCGGGAGCGTATGGAGGTTCAACGGCGTGCATGTGACTGAAGCCGCCTGCGAGGCACTGAACAACCTCCTCTCTCGCGCCACTGCCGACCGCTGCCTCCGCCTCAGCACCATCCAGGGCAACTACCGGTTCATCGTCGATGAGCCCATCGAGCAAGACATTACCTACAAGTTCGAAGAGCGCGTAGTTCTCGCGGTGTCGGACACCGTCACTCGCGACCTCTGGGGCATCACCGTCGACTGCAAGGTCGAAGCGGGGAAGCGCAAGCTGATCTTCCGCAAGGCGGGCCAGGGCGAGCCGATGGACGCCACTCGCCCCGAGACCGACCCGGTGCCGCCCGGGTGGCGCGCCGGCGAGCATGAGCGCCTGCTGGCGGAGATCGCCGACATCGGCCGCCAGATCTCGTCGCTGCGCGGCGGCTCCAAGAGCCTCGTGCGCGAACAGTTGCACGCGCTCGAAGCAGCGAAGCATGAGAAGTGGGACGCCATCCGCGCCCTCTGGGCCGGCGACGGCGGCTGGCACAAGAAGAACGGCGCAGACGCGGTCGCGGCAGCGGCCCTCGCCGAGTAGACTGCCCACGCGGCATCGAACACGAATGGAGCACGTATGACGGCGGTAGATCTTCGAGACGGTGAATCAGGCGAGCACCTGCTGACGCGCTTTCGGCAGGCGGTGCAGCGCGATGGCATCCTGCGCGAGATCAAGCAGCGCCGGCACTTCATCCCGAAGAGCGAACGTCGTCGCATCGCCCGCGCGAAGGCAGCCCGCCGCCGCCGGCGAGCGCTTACGAAGCGCCCCGTCGCAGCGTAAGCCACCACCAGTAGCATCTCACCCCGACAAGCGGCGCCCACCGGGCGTCGCTTCTGTTTGTGTCCCGACCCCGCACGATTCGGTAGGGGCGGCGCTGGCCCCGCCCGCGTGCACGCAACGGCATCCGGAAAGTCCGCGGCGATCGCATCGCGCGAACTACGGATCGATACCCAACAGCCGCGCCGCGTTCTCACGGAGAATCTTCGGCTTCACCGCATCCGAGAAACCCGCCGTCTCGAAGTCGCGCAGCCAGCGTTCCGGCGTGATCGCCGGATAGTCGGATCCGAAGATCACCTTGTCGCTGATCATGTTGTTGGCGTAGGTGACCAGCGAAGGTGAGAAGTACTTCGGCGACCAGCCGGAGAGATCCATGTACACGTTCGGCTTGTGGACCAGCATCGCGAGCTGCTCCTCCTGCCAGGGCCATGCCGGGTGCGCCATGACGATCGTCAACTCCGGGAAGTCGGCCGCGACGTCGTCCATGTACGGGATCGGGCGCGCGTAACCGAGCTTGATGCCGCCGCCGCCCGGCTGGCCCGCGCCGACGCCCGTCGTGCCGGCATGGAACAGCACGATCAGCCCCAACTCCTGCGCCTTCTCCCACAACGGATAGAACCGCCGGTCGTTTGGGAAGAACTGCTGCGTCGAAGGATGGAACTTCAGTCCCTTCAGGCCGAGATCCTTCACCTTCTGCGCCTCGCGCACGGCCGCCGCGCCCTTCCACGGGTCGACGTTGCCGAACGCCGTGAACGTGTCCGGCCAGCGCTTCATGCAGTCGGCGAAATATTCGTTCGGCACGGGAGGCCGACCGGTGACGGTCTCGGTATCGATAGCGAAGAGCACGCCGAACATATCGAGCTTCTGATAGTAGTCCGCCATCTCTTCCGTCGTCGCCGGCGGCGGATCGCCACGAAAGTACGCCGCCATCGAAGCCTGCTCCGCAGCGGACATGCCGCCGGGCCCCGGCGGGTGGATGTGGAAGTCGATGATTTTCAGCATGGGTGCCCCCAGTTTGTAGTTCGTAGTGGGTAGTTTGTAGTCCCTTGAATCGGCGTGTCCCGACTACGAACCACGAACTACCCACTACAAACTTCCTACTTCATCAGTCCTACCTGCACGTTGCGAAACCGCGCGGCCGACGCACCATGCCCGGTGTGCGCTACCTGCTCCGGCTGGCCCTTGCCGCAGTTCGGCGTGCCCCACACCACCCACTCGTCGCGGCGGGCGATCGCGTCGCAGCTGCCCCAGAAGCGCGGCGTGATGCCGGTGTAGGTGGGGTTCTTGATCAGGTCGCCCAGCTTGCCGTTCTTGATCTCGCGGCCGATCTCCGTGCCGAACTGAAAGTTCAGCCGCTTGTCGTCGATGCTCCAGCTGCGGTTCGTCTCCATGTACACGCCGTCGTCGGTGTCGGCGATCATGTCGGCCAGCGTCCAATCACCCGGCTCCAGGCTGACGTTCGTCATGCGGATCAGCGGGATGCGGTTCCATCCCGATGCGCGCATGGCGCCGTTGCTGCGTTGGCCTAGCGACGCGGCGGTTTCACGCGATGTGAGGTAGCCGAGAAAGCGGCCCTCGCGAACGATCGGCGTCGACTGCGCCGCTACGCCCTCGTCATCGAATCCGAACGTGCCGAGCCCGCCGACGATCGTCGCGTCCGCCGTCATATTCACCTGCAGCGAGCCGTACATGAACGAGCCGAGCTTGTCCGTCGTCAGGAAGCTCATGCCGGCGAAGGCTGCCTCCGTGCCAAGCACGCGATCCAGCTCGATCGGATGGCCGCACGACTCGTGGATCTGCAGTGCGACCTGGCTGCCGTCGAGGATCAGCGTCGTCGTGCCGGGCTCCATCGTCTTCGCACGCAGCAGCGCCGACGCCTCTTCGGCGACACGCTGCGCGTTCCCCGCAAGGTCGTACCGCTCGACGAACTCCCAGCCCTCGGTCCCCTGGTGACGGCCGACGCTGTTGGGATACGAGCGGTTCTGCACTTCGCCCTCGTCCACCGCTGTCGCTTCGAGGCCGCACCCGGTCTCGTACAACTCCTGCTCGATGTAGGCGTCCTCGGTACTCGCGAAGATCTTGTCCTCGCGCTGACAGTAGATGTTCCCCTCCGCGGCGACGATGTTCGGCACCGCGCCCATCGTCTCGTTGACACGGATCAGCAGCGCGATCTTGTCGTCGAGCGATACCGCGAACGGATCCTTCACCACCGGCGTGCGATATGTGCCGCTGACCGACTGCGGCGGCCCGATATCGGCGCGCGGGCCGCGCACAAGCCCCGACGCCTTCGCGACGCGCACCGCCTCGGCGGCGACAGCGGCAGCCTCGTCCAGGGTCATCTTGTGGCTGGCCGCGAATCCCCAGAAGCCATCGACGATCACACGCACGCCGAAGCCGAGCGATTCGTCGGACGTCAGCGCCTCGACGTTCTTGTTGCGGACGGTGATGTTCTCCGACTTGAAGCGCACGATGCGCACATCGGCGTACGCTGCGCCGCGCGTCTTCGCGGTATCGAGCGCGCGCATAGCGATATCACGCATGCCAGCCCTCCGTTTATGCTACGCGGCGCCCGAACAGCCGTGACCACAGCGACGGCTTGGGCACCGCGGCCGGCCGCACCTGCGCCAGAAAGTCGAGGATCGCCGCGTTCGTCTCGTCCGGCTTCTCGGCCGTGAAGCCGTGCCTCTGTCCCGGAAACATGATCAGCTTCGCGCCTCGGATTCGGCTCGCCAGGATCGGTGAGTTGCGTGCATCGACGAACACGTCGGCATCACCGGCGATGACCAGCGTCGGCGCGGTGATCTTCGGCAGCCGATCGTACGTGTCGTGCGCCATGATCGCCGTCAGCTGACCCTTCATGCCGGCTAGCGTCTGCGGGTGCAGCATGCCGGCGAGTCCCATCTGGATGGCGGCAGCACTTGGACGCGCCTGGAATTCGGCCGTGAAGAGGCGATCCATGCCCTCCTTCATGCCCTCAGGCGTCATCATCGCCGAGAGGTCGGTCATCGCCAGCCCTTCCTCCGAGGCGGTCATCATCTCGTCGTACCCCACCGAATGCGATCCGCCGGGCGTCGTGCAAGCCAGCACCAACCCCCGCACACGCGACGGATACCTGATCGCGAATTCCTGCGCGATCATGCCGCCCATAGACGCGCCCACGATGTGCGCCGACTCGATGCCGAGGTGGTCAAGCAGGGCGGCTGCGTCGTCCGCCATCTGCGCAATGCTGTATGCCCCCTCCGGCTGCGTGGTGCGACCGACGCCGCGATTGTCGAACGCAACCACGCGATAGCGCTCGACGAATGCGGGGATCTGCAGCCCCCACGACGTCGCGTTCATCGCGAACCCCATGATCAGCAGCAGCGGCTCCGCCTTCGGATCGCCGTGCTCCTCGTAGTACATGTCAATGTCGTTGATTCTGGCGATCGTCATTCTGCATCCTCCCGCCGCTGCGGCTACGCCGTGGCTACTTCGCCGAGGGCATCGCCCCGCAGGAACGCGACGATATCCGCGTTCAGCTCGTCCGCGCATTCCATGAAGAACAGGTGCCGCCCGCCGGGGTAGAGCTTCAGGCGCGCACCCGGAATCGCCTCCGCCACGATGCGCCCGTTCTCGACCGGAACCGTGCCGTCGTCCGTGCCGTGCGCCACGAACGTCGGGCAGGTCATACCTGCCAGGCGGTCGCGGGTGTTGTGCGCCAGCACAGCCGCGAGCTGCGTCGCGCGGCCTTCGAGCGTCGAGCGAAGCTTCTCGTTGGCGACGGCGCGCGCGGTAATCTCCGCATCGTGCGCCGCGACATACGCGTCGCTGTAGTTCAGCGCGTAGGTCGAGCGGACGGCCGCGACTGGATCGGTGATGTCGCTGGCCGCGTTGAACTTCTCCATGTTCTCTGGTGGTGGCGCGACGTGATGCGGCATGCCGGCAGTCGTGCAGGCCAATACAAGCCTACGCACCCGCCCCGGATGCTCCAGCGCGATGTGCTGCGCCATCATGCCACCGAACGAGGTGCCGAGCACGTGCGCTGCATCGATCCCCTCGGCGTCCAGCACCGCGGCCGCATCGTCGGCGTAGGTCTTCGGCGTGGCGGCGCCGTCGCCGGGGACTGATCTCCCGGCACCGCGCGGGTCGAAGACGATGACGCGGAAGTGTCGCGCCAGCTCTGGGAGATTCGCCCAGTAGATCTCGACCGTGCAGCCGTAGCCGGGGTGCAGCAGGAGCGGCTCGCCTTCCCCGTGCACCTCGTAGTACAGCCGCCCACCCGCGGCCTCAGCGTACGGCATGCTCACTCCCGCTCTGTCCGATGTCGTGCTTGCGCAGAATCAGCGCTACGGAAGCGTAGCGGCTCGGCAGTAACGCCGGTAGCCTTCGACGCGACACGGGCTGGCGGCCGCGTTCACTTCTCGTCGGGCGGCATGACGGAGGCGCGGCCGCGGCGGCGCTCCACCTCGCGGCGCACCATGCGCTCCTCGACCTCGCGCCCCCACAGCATGGGAGAGACGAACGCGCCGACGAACTGCATCACCAGCAGCGCACCCCAGATGCCGGCCACCCAGAGCACCCACCAGTAATCGCTGGTGAACCAGTTGAGCAGCGCCAGCCCGCCTACGATCACCGCGAAGGTCATCAGGTGCCGGTAGAAGTCGAGGCGCTGCCGAACGCGGCGCCGTATGCGGCCCAACTCGACGTCACCGCCATCGCGATCGCGATAGCGGCCGGAGCCGATGCGAACGCCTCCCCACGGGCCGTTGATGTCGATGCCCTCAAACTCGTCGTCGTCCATCCTGCACCTCCAACGGCTCAGGATAGCGCCTAGACGCGCGGGCACGCGACGGCGTTGGCGCTGCGCTTTTCGCACGGAATCTGCGCCGGTTGGTTCGTCAAGCTACGGGCAGACGCTCACATTCGCGGTGAAGAACGTGGCAGCGGCGGTGAGATCGAGGATGCTGATGACGTCGTCGCCGTCCTGATCGTACCGGGCTGGCGCCGGCGGCACCGTCTGCGTGAACGTCTGGGCCAGCAGCGTCAGGTCGAGGATCGCGATAACGCCGTCGCCCGTGCCCGCCGGCTGGACATCGGCGCGCATGATGCCGCAGTACGCCGCTCCGTTGCCGCCGGTAGCCAGCGCCGCTTCCTGGCCGTCCGGGTATCCGTCGCCGTCGGTGTCCGATGCGCACGGGTCGGTGCCCTGCTGGTACTCCTGCAGGTTGGTCACGCCATCCGGCTCGAAGTCGACCGCGCCGTCGTCCGTCCCGGGAATCAGACACGGGTGCGCAGTCTCGTAGTCGTCCGGGATCGCGTCGGCGTCGGCGTCAACCGGCGTTCCCACCTGCACGGTGAACACCTGCGTCACGGCCGGATGCTTCAGATCGCTCGCGCTGACGCGCAGCGTGTACACGCCCGACCACAGGTAGCTGTGGCTCGCCGGGACTGCCGCGTACGGCGTATTCGACTTGCCCGTCACGCTCGACGTGCCGTCACCCCAGGTGATCGCGTAGTACACCGGGTCGGAGTTCACATCGCCGAACTGAGCGCTCAGCGACACGCCGAGCGGGACCGCACCCGATACGGGGTCGCTGATGCCGCTCACGCCGACGATTGGTGGCTGCTGCGCTTGCGGCGTCGCGGTCGGCGTATTCGTCGGTGTACTTGTCGGTATTGCGGTCGGCGTGCTCGTCGACGTCGGCGTCGCTGTGCTCGTCGGCGTCGGCGTGCTCGTCGGCGTCGGCGTGCTCGTCGACGTCGGCGTGTTCGTCGGCGTCGGTGTGTTCGTCGGCGTCGGTGTCGGATCGACGAACGTCGCCGTGTATGTGCCGGCGCTGTTCGCGACGATCGTGTGCTGTTGCGCGCCCGCATCGGACCAGGCGCTGAAGTGCACGGGCGCGCCCAGCAGCGTCTGTGGCGACGGCGCGAAAATGACATGCGACGACTTGCGCGGCACCGTGCGCGTGAACGGCGCGGTCTGGCTGGTGCCATCAACGGTGATCTGCGCTCCCGCGCGGTTCGATGCGAACGTGAGATTGACCGTGTTCGCCGTGATCTTCACCATCTTCGTGTCGGTGAGGCCGCCCGCATCGGTCGCCGTGAGGTAGATCTCGAAGAAGACGAAGTCGCCGTGATCGGTGACGGTGAACTGCCCGCTCGTGCCCGTCGTCGAGTAGTGCGGGTGCGTGTGGCAGCTCGTGTACGTCAGGTCGGAGCAATGGCTCAATACGACGCTCCACGCGAGCCGCCCGGGCGGTTCGACTCCGTCTTGCGTGTCCGTGGCGCTGCCGCTGAAGTTGATCACGTCGCCGATGTCGTAGTGCGAAAGGTTCGCCGGCGACGCAATCGTCGCCACGGGCGGCGTGTTGCCCACCTGGATCACGACGCTTGACGAGCCCGTCACCAGGAACGGGTCGCTGACCGTCAGCGTCGCGGTCTTGTTGCCGGCCGTCGCGTACTGGTGCGATGGGCTCTGCAGTGTTGAATGCGCCGTGCCGTCGCCGAAATCCCAGTCGTACGTGAGCTGCGCCGTCTGGCCCGTATCGGGGTCGTTTGTCCCGGCGCTCGAGAAGTTCACCGTGAGCGGCGCCGCACCGTACAGCGGCGCCGACGCCGATGTCACGGCCACCGGCGGGCGGTTATCGCCCACAAAGCGGATGTGCCGCAGCTCGCCGGCGTTGATCGCCAGGTAGTAGATGTCGCCGTCCGGGCCCGCCTCCAGCTGCACCGGACCGTCAGCGGACTGTGTGAATACCGCGATGCTGTCCGGCACCACGTTGTTCGATCCGTCGAGCTTCAGCGTGCTGATCTTGTCGAGCGAATAGTCGGCGAACCAGTAGCTGTTCTGATACGACGCCTTGTAGGTGTTCGGCGGCGTCGACGAGGCATCGCCGCTGAACGCACCGCCGACCGCGGAATTGGTGCCGGCCGCGTGATCCCATGTGTGGATGCCGAAGGTCGTGCCGCCCGCGCCATAGAGTGTCTGGCACTGCGCGAACGCCGCGTATCCCGCCTGCTCGAAGTTCCCCTCGTAGCAGGGCCACCCCAGGTTCGCGCCGGCCGTGATGACGTTGATCTCCTCCCACGCGTCCCAACCCACATCGCCGCTGAGGATGACGTTCGTGCCCGGCTTGAAGTTGAATCGGAAGTCGTTGCGGAGTCCGTACGCCCACACCTTCGAGCGTGTCGCCGTAAGGCTCCCCGTGTAGAACGGATTGTCGGCAAGGCCCTGGCCGTTGGCCGGGTTGACGCGCAGGATCTTCCCCGCGAGCCGGTCGATGTCGAGCGAGCGTAGCGCGAGCGGGTCGACCGACGAATAGCTCGCGGCGTCGCCGGTGGCGACGTACAGCATGCCGTCCGGCCCGAACTTGATGTTGCCGATCGAGTGGCTGAGACCGTCGGAGGGGATGCAGTCGGCGGTGAGCGCGAAGTTCTCGCACGATGGCTTTGCCTGCGTGCCCACGGTCGTGCCCAGCAGCACGAGCTTCGAGCCCACGCTCGCGACATCACCGGACGGCGCGCTGGCATTGACGCGGATCACCTGAGCTGTCTTCTTGCCCGTCAGATTGCCGGAGTAACTCTCCCACGTGTAGGCGATGTACACCCTGCCGTTCCCGGCGAAGTCCGGATCGAGCGCGAGACCGATGAGGCCGCGATCCCCGTAGTTGTTGACGTTCGTGACCGTGTAGTACGGCGTCGCCAGCAGTGCGCCATTCTTGAAGATCTTGATTGTGCCGTCTTTCTGTCCGATGAAGATACGCCCGTCCGGCGCGAACGCGAACACCGTCGGCAAATTCAATCCCGTGACGGTGGCATCCGTGACGAAACCGCCGAGATCGGGGCGATACTGCAGGTCGAAGATCATCGACGCACCGCCGCCGTTCTCGTAGTACTCGACGACCACCGTGTGCGATCCCGCCGTCATCTGCTTGTTCACCGAATGCGTGACGCCGCCCTGGTCGATCCAGAAGTTCAGCACAAGCTGCCCGTCGACATAGACACGCGCGCCGTCATCGCTCGTCGTCGTGAACGAGTAGACGCCTTCGTTGAACGCCAGCGTCTGCGTCCAACGCGCGGAGAAGTTGTTGTTGGGGATCGTGGGCGGGGCCGGCGAGCCGAGCGCCCAGTCGAAATTGATCGCAGGATCGTTGCGGGTCAGCGCAGGTGAGCCCGTCAGCGTCTTGTTCGCAAAGTACTGCCCTGCCCAGACAACCGGCAGCGTCGCCACGTCCTGCAGCGAAACGGCCGCTGTCGCGCCGTTGCCGCCGTCGTAGAACTCGACGCTGAGTGCGTGTGAGCCCGCGCTCAACGCCCTGTCGGCGTAGTACGTCGTCGGGCCCTGGTCGAACCAGGCATCGACAACCGCGACGCCGTCGACCTTGATCCGCATGCCGTCGTCGGTCGTACCGGTAAACCGGTAGGTGCCGGCGGCGTAGGTGTCCGTGCGCGACCAGATGACGCTGAACCCGTCAGCGTTGATGCTCCCGCCCGGCGAGAACTCCGCGAAGCAGTCGAGCGTCGGAGCGGCGCCCAGCAGCGGGCGGGTCGCGCACCACGAACCGGTGATATCGCCGCCGACCGATGGATTCGCCAGGGTGGTGTTGTTGTAGTAGACGCCCGACCAGGCGCCCGCCGCCGCATGCGCTTCCGGAGCGCGCGACGGCGCACCATATGCCGCGGCAAGCGCCAGTACGGCGATGATGGCGGCGCTTCGGCTCAGCTTCCGGGGCACGG
This sequence comes from Chloroflexota bacterium, assembly GCA_031400455.1. GTDB lineage: Bacteria > Chloroflexota > Dehalococcoidia > DSTF01 > JACRBR01 > JANXYW01. The sequence goes on from JANNPX010000015.1 coordinate 78,274, forward strand.
GTAGGCTCCGCTCTGCGCGCCGCCTATGCTTGACGGCGGCACGCCTCGTTCGAAATAGACAACGAGCGTGTCAAGCCCGTTGTTGCGTCTCCAGCAGGCCGGATTCACAACGCCCTGAAGATCGGCCGCCGGAACCCCGCGATGCGCCACCCCCACCTCGATTCTAGCGCAACCGCACCCCGTGATCCGCACATACAGCGCGCAAGGCCCGTCAAGAGCCTGCACGACGTTATGGTTATCGTCATGGTTATCGTCCGTCCCGGCGACCGCCGATGACTGGCCGATCCCCACCCGGCCATTGATCTCCGCTCGGCTGGCACGCCGGACGCCAATTCGCAAACTCCTCGTAACCGCGGGGTGGCCCTGCGTGATGAATCGCGGCCGGAAACGGTTCGACGCCCCCTGCCGCGGACGCCGCCGAGGTAGCGCGTGCCCACTGCGTTGGGTAGAATCGGCACCGACCGCACAGTGAGGAGCAGATCGTGGCTGAGTTCGTACGAGTCGCCAGGTTGTCCGATATCCCGCCCGGGACCGTGAAGGGCGTCAAGGCCAAAGGCAAAGAACTCCTCGTCGCCAACATCGACGGCGAGGCGTACGCCATCGGCGACCGATGCACGCACCTGCGGGGCCACCTGCACAACGGCACCCTCGAGGGCACCGTTATCGAATGCCCCCTCCACGGCGCGAAGTTCGATGTCACAGACGGTGGCATCTGCGGCTGGGTGACCCACCCCGCCCCCTACAAGCTCCTCATGGACGCGACGTTCCCCGGCTTCCTCAAGCGCGGCGTCGGCTCCTTCCCCACCCGCGTGGAAGGCGACGACGTCTACGTAGAGGTATAGCGGCGGCGCGGTCAGCGGGTCAGCAAGTCAGCCGTCCCCACGAAGAAGTAGCCGCGTAGCTTCAGCTGTGCCCCGCCCTCCGCCTGGCACCCAGCGCCCTAGAACCAAGACTTCACGACGGACATCCACGAACGATACGTACGCGTTCGATTGGTCGTGATCCCGAACGCTGGAAGGGTGCGTTTAGCCGCGAGCGCGCGCTTGCGCCAATCCGTGCAGTCGGGCGCAGCTAGAGCTACGCGGCTACTTGTTTGGAGTGGGGCGGCTAACCGCCATCAAGCTGCCGGGCTGACCGCTGACTGGCTGACTGGCTGACAAGCTGTTAGCCGACAGCCGCCCGCTTCCGCGGCATCTTCCGGAAACGCAGCTTGATCAGCTGGCTCGCCATCTTGATGATGTCCTGCGGAAAGCGCACACGCGTATCCGGATCCTCGACCCACCGAACCGGCACTTCGTTGAGCTTCCAGCCGCCCTTCTCCGCCATGATCAGCAGCTCCGTGTCGAAGAACCACTCGCCGTCCTGCACGTGCGGCAGCAACTGCTGCGCGGCGTCGCGCGCCATCGCCTTGAAGCCGCATTGCGCGTCCGCGAAGCGCGTCCAGAACAGCAGCTTGATAAAGGCAATGTATCCGCGCGAGTTGATCTCGCGCTTCAACGAACGCTCGATGTCGCTGCCGCGCGACACGCGCGATCCGTACGCAACGTCGCAGCCCTCTTCCAGCACGCCCGCCAGCAACGGCGTAATCATCGCCAGATCCGTCGAGAGATCGACGTCCATGTAGCACATCGCGTCGGCGGTGCTCTCCAGCCACGCGCGCTTGAGCGCCCGCCCGCGCCCTTTCTGGTCGAGGTGGACGTAGCCGCAGTCGTCGGGATGCAGCGCCGCGAGCTCCTTCGCGATCTCCAGCGTGCGGTCCGGCGACGCGTTGTCGGCGACGACGACGCGCCACCGATACGCCGCAAGGTGCTCGCCACACCACGCCCGCAGCTTCTCGACGCTGGCAGCCAGCGTACGCTCTTCGTTGTAGCAGGGGATGACGAGGTCCACGGATTTCATGTGGGGAGTTTACAGTTTGTGGTTTGTAGGTCGTAGTTCACGGTCTCGAGTTTGTCCGCCGGAGGTTCGTGGCTCACAGCTTCCTGAAACGCAGAGAGGGCGCCCCAGCGGGCGCCCTCTCAAAACAGCCAACTACGAACTGTGAACTACGAACTCCCTAGTAGTCCATCGGCGGCGGCGCGGGAGCCATGCCCGGCGCTTCCGGAATCTCCGTGACCAGCGTCTCCGTCGTCAGCACCATGGCGGCGATGCTGGCGGCGTTCTCCAGCGCGGAGCGCGTCACCTTCGCCGGGTCGATGATGCCGGCCTTCAGCAGGTCGACGTACTTGTCGTT